>CAUSDR010000622.1:0-2503 GCA_963530105.1 uncultured Janthinobacterium sp. | reverse complement strand
GCTATGCGTGATCTCGATGCGCGCCATGGCCGGCGCATCCGGGGCCGCCTCGGCGAGTTCTGGCGGCGCCTCGGGGGCCGCGGGTGCCGCCGCGTCCTGCTCGCCACGCAGCAGCGCCGCATCACGGCGCAAGTCGTGTTCCAGCAGACTCTGCGCCTGGCGCCGCATGACGGCGGCGCGCGCGTGCTGTCCCTGCCGTTCCAGCGCGCGCGCCAGGTGCTGCCAGGCCATCGCATTGAGGGGATCGAGCAGGCACGCCTGTTCCAGCGCGGACACCGCCAGCGCATCGCGGCCGCTCAAATAATAGGCAAGGCCAAGATTGCTGAACAGATACGCCTGCTGCGGCTGCGGCGCGCCAGCCTGCTGCGTCAGGGCCAGCCACTGGGCGATCGCCGCGTCGTGTTCGCCCCGCTGCGCATGCAGCACGGCCAGGCCGTTGCGTGCATTCACATGCTGCGGCGCGCTGCGCAAGGCTTGCGCATAGGCGGCCTGCGCCGCAGGCAGGTCGCCCGCATCAAAATGGCGCCGGCCTGCCGCATAGGACAGGTCGGCATCGGCCGGCGCCGGCGGCGGCGCGTGCGCCGAGTGGCTGGCGCAGGCGCCCAGGCCCAGGCAGGCACAGGCGGCGGTGAAACGGGTAAGCGTCAAGCGCATGGTGACTCCTTTCAGCGGTTGGCCATGGCCGGCACGAGCACGCGATAGACTTCGATCACGGCCGGCCCCATGAGTACCAGCATGAGGGTGGGAAAGACACAAAAAATCAGCGGAAACAGCAGTTTCAGGGCGATCTTCGCCGCCGCTTCCTCGGCCAGCAGGCTGCGCTTGCCGCGCAGGTTTTCCGAATGCACGCGCAGCGAATCGCCCATGCTGGTACCGAAGCGCTCCGACTGGATCAGCATGGCGACGAGGGTATCGACATCTTCCACGCCGCTGCGCAGCGCCAGGTTGCGCAGCGCCTTGTCCTTGGAAAAGCCGGCGCGCATTTCCATCAGCACCAGCTGCAATTCCTGCGCCAGCACCACGCTCTTGATATGGATCTCGCCCGACACCTTCACCAGCGCGCGTTCCAGGCTCAGGCCCGCCTCCACGCACACGGTCAGCAGGTCGAGCGCGTCGGGGATGTTTTCAAAGATGTCGCGCTGGCGCCGCTTGGCCGTGCTGGCCAGCACCAGGTTCGGCAGGTAGTAGCCGATGGTGGCGCTGACGCACAGCAACAGCAGCAGCACGCTGCGCAGCTGGGCCGCCATGGCGCTGGCCGCATACAGGCCCAGCATGGTGGGAAACAGCAGCGCCAGCACGGATTTGGCCGCGAAATACAGGGCCGGCGCGCTGGCTTGCCGCCAGCCCGCGTTCATGAAACGCGTGCGCAGCGGCGAGCGCTCCCAGCCCTCTTCCGGCAAGGACAGCTTGCTGAACGGCTGCGCCGCGCGCGCCACCCGCTCGACCCAGCCATGTTCGGCGACCGTCTCGCTGGACGCCGGCGCCAGCGTGCCGAACAGGCGCTGGCGCAAGGTGCCGGGAAAGAAGATCAGCCACGCCAGCAGCGCCAGCGCCACCACCACGGCGAAGACGATCCCGAGAAACAGCAGTTGAGCACCGGTCATGATGTGTTTCTCCTCTCGCATCGGCTGAAAAAAGTTCGGGGCCAGGCGTGCTGCGGCGCCGTGGAGCGTCCGCAGGTACGGCAAGGCGGCGCAACCGCGCCATGGACTGTTTCCTGGCGCGCGCGTCAAATGCGGATGCGGATCACCTTGCGCATCCACACAACACCGAGCGCTACCATGCCCGCCGCGTACCACAGCAATTTAATGCCGCTGGGATCGGTCCACAGCAGGCGGAT
This sequence comes from uncultured Janthinobacterium sp., assembly GCA_963530105.1. GTDB lineage: Bacteria > Pseudomonadota > Gammaproteobacteria > Burkholderiales > Burkholderiaceae_D > Janthinobacterium. The sequence continues at coordinate 663 of CAUSDR010000622.1, read as the reverse complement.
GTATTGCGGATTGACGAGCGCCATGACGCCGATCATGACCACCGGCATCAGCCCCAGCACCCAGGCCGACATGCGCCCCTCGGCCGACAGCACGCGCACCTGCCCCAGCAGTTTTAACCGGGCGCGGATGATGCGCGCGATGCTGACCAGCACTTCGGCCAGGTTGCCGCCCGATTCGCGCTGCACCAGCACGGCGATGACGAGGTAGCGCAAGTCCGTCAGCGGGATGCGCGCGGCCAGGTTTTGCAGCGCCTCGTTCATCGGCACGCCGTAATTGATTTCCTCGTGCGCCATCTTGAATTCCCCGCTGATGGGCTCGCTCAACTCGTCGCCCACCATTTGCAGCACGTTGGAAAACGAGTGGCCGGCGCGCAGCGCGCGGGCGAGGAAATCGGCCGCCTCCGGCAACTGCGCCTCGATCTTTTGCAGCCGCGCCGTGCGCGCGCGCAGCACGACCATGAACGGCGCACCGCCCGCCACGCCCAGCAGCAGCAAGGCGCCCGGAACGGGCATCGGCCAGAGCGCCAGCAACAGCAGCGCCGCCAGCAGCAGGGCGCACGCGCCGCCCAGAAACTGCGCCACCGACCACGACAGGCCCGATTGCAGCAGCAGCCGGTCCAGCTGCGCGGCGTGCGGCGCGCGGCGCAGCCAGCGGTCCAGGCC
>CAUSDR010000621.1:0-2526 GCA_963530105.1 uncultured Janthinobacterium sp. | reverse complement strand
AGGTGCGCAACCGCGAAGGCGGCGGCCTGGCGTTCCAGATCAGCTTGCCGGCGGCGTAGGAGACACCGGGCGCAGGCAGGTGGACGATAGGCTGGGCCTGACCATCGTCGACCGCGTGCTGCTGCGCCACGGCGCGGAATTACAGGTGCGCAACCGCGAAGGCGGCGGCCTGGCGTTTCAGATCAGCTTGCCAGCGGCGTAGGTCGGATTAGCGAGGCCTTGCCTCGCGTAATCCGACAACATTGTTGGCTATTCCTGTCGGATTACGCGCCAGGCGCCAATCCGGCCCACGCTACCGGCTCCGGCGTTTCCGCCGCCCGACAACGGTCACGCGGACGCCTGCTCTTGCGCCAGCAATTTATTCATCAGCAATTCCGTCGCCCCATAACCGTACAGCGAATCGCTTTCCATGCCCGGCGTGTCGAAGGGGATCGATTCTTCACGGTCCAGCTTGGCAGGATCGGCATCCGCATAGCTGGCGCGCCAGGCGCGCTGCAGGGATTCGTTGCGGCGGATGAAGGCCGGCATGGGCCAGGCGGCGCGCTCCCAGTGGCGGCTTTCGCCCAGCAGGGGCCAGCGCTCGTTGAGCAGGGCCATGTCGCCCGTGCGCAGGCGCCGCACGGCCTGCTCCGGCCGCAAGCCCTGCAGTTCGTCCAGCGCAGGCAAGGCATCGCGCTTCGGGCCGAACATATATGCCAGCATGATGCGTCCGGCAGGCGCCGTGCGCGCCACCACGCCGACGGCATAGCCGCCGCCCGGCAGGGGCACGGCAAACCAGCTGCCTTCTCGGTATGGTAATGATTTCATCTCTGCAAACTCCCCCAAAATCGTGTTCGGGGCACAGTCTACGCGAAAGAATGCGGAAGTGGCGTATGGTACGCCACGGCAACAAACCAAAAGTTACGATATTTTCTCATCATAATGGTACTGCGCCACGATGGGCCCCGCCTTGAACAGCGCTTCCTTCATTTCCTTGTCCAGGCGGGCGTCGCGGCGGCGCATCCATTCGAGCAGCATCGACATTTCGCGCCGGCTCGTGTCGCCCGCATGCGCCAGCACGCGGCGCAGTTCCGGGTCCGTGCACGCTTCGAAGCGCTGGCTGTTCAAGTCCAGCGCCTGCAGCGCGGCGATGGTGGCGCCGATGGCGCGGTGCATGTCCAGCGCGGTGGCGGGCAAGTCGGATTCTTCCAGTGGAACGGTGCTCATGCGGATTCCTTCGCGGGGGTGAGTGGTGGCATCGGCTGCATTCTCCACCGCGCGGGCGAAAAGCTCAAGCGTCCACGACACGTTTCCACCCGTTCGGCCATAATCATGGCTCAGCATTAGCCTACACAGCGGGAGCCTCATGTTCAATTTCGACTTTTACAATCCAACGCAGATTCTCTTCGGCCAGGGCCAGATCGCCAGCATCACGGCGCTGATCCCGCCCCAGGCCCGGGTGCTCATGACGTATGGCGGCGGCAGCATCCGGCAGAACGGCGTCTACGACGAAGTCAAGGCGGCGCTGGCGGGCCATAGCGTGCTGGAATTTGCCGGCATCGAACCCAACCCCAGCTATGAAACCCTGATGCAGGCCGTGGCCCTCGTGAAAAGCGAGCGCATCGACTTCCTGCTGGCCGTCGGCGGCGGTTCCGTGGTCGACGGCACCAAGTTCATCGCCGCGGCTGCCCTGCACGAAGGCGAGGCGTGGGACATCCTGGCGAAAGGCGGCAAGATCGTCGAAGCCGCCCTGCCCTTTGGCACCGTGCTGACCTTGCCGGCCACGGGTTCCGAAATGAATGGCTCGGCCGTGATCACGCGCAAGGCGACGCAGGAAAAGCGCTCGTTCATGAGCCGCAAGGTGTATCCTCAATTCTCCGTGCTGGACCCGTCGAAAACGTTTACCTTGCCGCTGCGCCAGGTGGGCAACGGCGTGGTCGATGCCTTCGCGCATGTGATGGAGCAGTATCTGACCTACCCCGTCAACGCCTCGGTGCAGGACCGCTTCGCCGAAGGCATCCTGCTGACGCTGATCGAGGAAGGGCCGAAGGCGCTGTCGCAGCCGGACGACTACGACGTGCGCGCCAACGTGATGTGGAGCGCCACCCTGGCCTTGAACGGCCTGATCGGCGTGGGCGTGCCGCAGGACTGGTCCACGCACGCCATCGGCCACGAATTGACGGCACTGTACGAACTGGACCACGCGCAAACCCTGGCCATCATCCTGCCCAGCATGCTGCGCGTGCGCAAGCAGGCCAAGCGCGCCAAGCTGCTGCAATACGCGGCCCGCGTGTGGGGTCTGGACGGCGGCGACGAGGATGGCCGCATCGAGGCGGCCATCGCGCGCACGGAATATTTCTTCCGCCACATGGGCGTCAAGACGCGCCTGGCCGACTATGGCCTGAACCATGCCAGCGTGGACGCCGTCGTATCCGCCCTGGAAGCGCACGGCATGACGGCCCTGGGCGAGCAGCGCGAAGTGACGCCGGACGTCAGCCGCAAGGTGCTGGAACTGAGTCTGTAGTTTCGCACGACACTGTTGTAAAA
>CAUSDR010000620.1:0-2527 GCA_963530105.1 uncultured Janthinobacterium sp. | reverse complement strand
CCCGTCGGCCCTGGCCACCGTGCTGCTATTTTCCTCGCATGAAATGAATGAAGTGATCGCCCACGTGGCGGGCTTGACGGCCGTGGCCGTCGTCTGGCTGGCCGTCTTCCTGTGCGCCGAACGCCTGCAGCGGGCGCTGGGTCCAAGAGTCATGACCGCCTTCGAGCGCCTGATGGGCTTGATTTTGACGGCGATGGCCATTGAAATGCTGCTGGCCGGCATACGCGCCTTCCTGAAGTCCGTTTAATCCTGAAGTCCGTTTAACATAGAACATTCATCCACCGCAGGAGTCCAGCATGAGCCGTTGCGCCCACATTTGCCTGATGGCCGATTACAACCAGTGGATGAATGCCAAGGTCTACGCGGCGGCGGCCGGCCTGCCGCCGGAAGAGCTGCGGCGCGAGCGCGGCGCCTTTTTCGGTTCCCTGCTGGGCACCCTGAACCACGTGATGGTAGGCGACACCCTGTGGCTGCAGCGCTATGCCAGGCATCCGGCCGGCTTTCCCCTGCTCGACCCCATCCGTGCCATCACGCCACCCGCCTCGCTCACGCACCCGCTGTTCACGGCCGAGGAGTTTGCCGCCATGCACGCGCACCGGCAGTGGCTGGACCAGGTCATCGTCGACTGGGCCGCCGCCATCACGGAAGCCGACCTGGACCATCTGCTCGACTACCGCAACAGCAAGGGCCCGAACCGGCGCGAGTTTTTCAGCCTGCTCATGCATTTCTTTAATCACCAGACCCACCACCGGGGCCAGGCCAGCACCCTGCTGTCGCAGGCGGGCGTGGACATCGGCGAAACCGACCTGCTGTTTCGCATCCCCAACCATATCGGGGACTGAAGGCTGGCGGCAGCGCCACGCTGCCTCACTCCAAAAGCGGCCCGGACAGCGCCGCCCTGCCCCCCTTTGCCGCGCGCGCGGCGCTGGCCGCGGGCCGTTTGCAGGACCGGCCCGATACGCACCGCCAACTCCAGGACGCCTTGTGCATCCTGCCGCCCGGCAAGCGTCGCCTGGCCCCCACACTGCGCGGCCTTCGCCGCCTTCCTCGCGAGCCACGTCGTTCCGGCCAGCTGAATCGCCTTGCCGGCGGCCGCCTCGTTGTTTCCATGCGACAACTTATTTCATTTGCTGCCAATTCCTTAACTTTTCACAGACTTGATACAAGTATTTGTATTGCAGTGCGGAATTTTGAGGAACAATTACAGGCTGGCGACCATTACGTACAAACACGTAGCCCCGGCCTGTCCGACGTTTCCTCTCAATCAGCAACACGAAAGCAATCATGTCACTCACACAATTCAAAATCGGCACCCGGCTCGGCATCGGGTTCGCGGTGGTCCTCGGCTTGCTGGTGGCCGTGCTGCTGGTCGGCCTGTATTCCATGGCGCAACTGAGCAACCGCACGCATGACATCGTGACCGACAAGAACGTCAAGATGGCGGCCGCCAATACCATGAGCGACAACGTGCGCAACATTACCCTGGCGATCACCAGCGTGGTGGTGGCGCCGACGGAAGCGCTGGTGCAGGCGGAACTGGCGAAGATCGGCGAAGCGCGCAAGAAATACGGCGCCGCCAAGGAAACCCTGCAAAAGAAGATTGCCACGGACAAGGAAACGGCGCTGATGGCCGAGCTGGACGCCGCCCTGAAGGCGGGCGCGCCGCTGAACAACAAGGTCATCGAATTGCGCAATGCGGGCCAGACGGAAGAAGCGATCGCCTTTTTGACGCAGCAGGCGGCACCGAGCCTGAAGCGCGTCTTGGGCGCGCTCGACAGCCTGGTCGCGTATGAAGGCGAGCAGGCGGCGCAAGCGGCCAGCGACGCCGAAGCGCTGAGCGCCAGCGCGCGCGCCTACATGATCATGCTGGGCAGCGTGGCCGTGCTGCTGGGCGCCTTCGTGGCGTGGATCATCACGCGCTCGATCACCCGTCCCATCAACGCAGCCGTGGGCGTGGCCGAGACGGTGGCCTCGGGCGACCTGTCCTCGCACATCGTGGTCGATTCCACCGATGAGACGGGCCGCCTGCTGGGCGCGCTGAAAGCCATGAACACCAGCTTGCTGGGCGTGGTGGCGCAAGTGCGCCACGGCACGGATGCGATCTCCACGGCATCGAGCGAAATTGCCGCCGGCAACCTCGACCTGTCTTCGCGCACGGAAGAGCAAGCCAGCTCGCTGGAAGAAACGGCGTCGGCCATGGAAGAGCTGACCTCGACCGTGAAACAGAATGCGGACAATGCGCGCCAGGCCAACCAGCTGGCGAAGAGCGCGTCCGAAGTGGCGGTGCGCGGCGGCAATATCGTCTCGCAAGTGGTCGATACCATGGGCACCATCAACGAATCGTCGCGCAAGATCGTCGACATCATCGGCGTCATCGACGGCATCGCCTTCCAGACGAATATCCTGGCCCTGAACGCGGCCGTGGAAGCGGCGCGCGCGGGCGAACAGGGGCGCGGCTTCGCCGTGGTGGCGACGGAAGTGCGCAACCTGGCGCACCGTTCGGCCTCGGCCGCCAAGGAAATCAAGG
>CAUSDR010000619.1:0-2545 GCA_963530105.1 uncultured Janthinobacterium sp. | reverse complement strand
GCGCCGCGCCTGGATGGTGGGCAAGGAGCACTACGACCTGGGCAACACCTTTTATGCGGCCATGCTGGACCCGCGCATGACCTACACGTGCGGCTACTGGAAGGACGCCGGTAGCCTGGCCGAGGCGCAAGAGGCCAAGCTGGACCTGGTGTGCCGCAAGCTGCGCCTGGAGCCGGGCATGCGCGTGCTCGACATCGGCTGCGGCTGGGGCAGCTTCATGCGCTATGCGGCGGAAAAATACCAGGTGCAGTGCGTGGGCGTGACGATCTCGAAAGAGCAGGCCGAGTATGCGCGCGCCATGCCGGGCGGCGAGCAGCTGGACTTCCGCCTGCAGGATTACCGCGACACGCATGAAAAATTCGACCGCATCGTCAGCATCGGCATGTTCGAGCACGTGGGCCACAAGAACCACCGCACCTTCATGGAAGTGGCGCACCGCTGCCTGGAAGACGATGGCCTGTTCCTGCTGCACACGATCGGCAAGAACAAGCGCCATTCCACCTGCGACCCGTGGATCGACAAATACATCTTCCCGAACGGCGACCTGCCGTCGATCGGCCAGATCGGCGACGCCATGGATGACTTGTTCGTGGCCGAGGACATGCATAACTTCGGCGCCGACTACGACAAGACCCTGATGGCCTGGCATGCCAATTTCGAGCAGGCCTGGCCGCAGTTTGCCGCCCAACTGGGCGAGCGCTTCCACCGCATGTGGTCGTATTACCTGCTGTCCTGCGCCGGCGCCTTCCGCGCGCGCGATTTGCAGCTGTGGCAGTGGGTCTTGTCGAAGCAGGGGGTATTGGGTGGCTATGAGCGTGTCAGCTGATATGATGGACTGATGGATATCAATCAAGCGCGAACTTTCCTGGAAGTGGCGTCCAGCGGCAGTTTCATCATGGCGGCCGAACGCATGCACGTGACGCAAACGGCTGTCAGCGCCCGCATCCGCACCCTGGAGCAGCAGCTGGGGCGCCAGCTGTTCGTGCGCAACAAGGCGGGGGCGCGCCTGACGCCGGCCGGCGAGCGGTTCATGCGCCACGCAGCCACCATGGTGCAGGTGTGGGAGCGGGCGCGCCACCAGGTGGCCCTGCCGCCCGGGCGCGACGATGCCATCAGCATCGGCTGCGAACTGAGCCTGTGGCAGCCGCTGCTGGGCGACTGGCTGATCAGCATGAGCCGGGATTGTCCCGAGATCGCCCTGCGCGCGGAAGTGGACAGTCCCGCGCGCCTGCTCGACGCCGTGCAGGATGGCTCGCTGGACCTGGCCGTGCTGTACAACCCGCCGCAGCGCCCGGGCCTCGTCAGCGAATTGCTGGCCGAGGAAAAACTGGTGATGGTCACCACGCGCGATGACGGCCAGATGCATGCCGATGCGTATGTGTATGTGGACTGGGGGCCGGCGTTTGCCGCGAACCACCAGGCGGCCTACCCGGAGCTGAGCAGCCCGCCCGTCTCCATTTCGCTGGGGCCGCTGGCCCTCGTCTACCTGCTGGACGTGGGCGGCGCCAGCTATTTTCGCATCGGCTCGGCCCAGCCCTACCTGGATGCGGGCCTGCTGCACCGCGTGCGCGACGCGCCCGAATTCTCGCATTCCGCCTACGCCGTGTATGCGGCCCAGCGCGACAATCCCACCCTGGACCGCGCCCGCGGCTGCCTGCTGGAGGTGGCGGAGAAGGCCAGATAGAACCGGCAGACGTAAAAAAGCCGACCCGAGGGTCGGCTTTTATTTTCATGCGTCAGCGCCAAAGCGCAGCGCATACAACGTTCAGGGCAAGGCACTGCAACGCCGCCCGGGGCGGCGTTGGCGCTTAGTCGCGGCTGCCGCCGGCGAAGCCCAGCAGGGACAGCAGGCTGGTGAAGATGTTGTACACGTCCAGGTAGATGCGCAGGGTGGCCGAGATGTAGTTGGTCTCGCCGCCGTTGATGATTTGCTGCACGTCATACAGGATGTAGGCCGAGAAAATGGCGATGGCGACCATGGAAATCACGATCGACAGTGCCGACAGGCCCAGGAAAATGTTTGCCACCGATGCCAGGATCAGCACGATCACGCCGGCGAACAGCCATTTGCCCATGGCGGAAAAATCGCGCTTCGACACCGTGGCGATGGTCGCCATGACTGCCAGGATGGTGGCCGTGCCGCCGAACGCCGTCATGATCAGCATGCCGCCGTTCGAGTAACCGAGCGTGCGCGTCAGGATAGGCGTGAGCATCAGGCCCATGAAGAAGGTAAAGCCCAGCAGGACGGCGACGCCCAGGCCCGAGTTCTTGGTTTTCTCGATCGCGTACATGAAGCCGAAAGCGACGGCCATGAAGATGATGAAGCCCATGCCGCCGGTCAGCATCGGCAAATGCATTTGCACGCCGATGAAGGCGCCCAGCACGGTCGGTATCATGGACAGTGCCAGCAGCCAGTAAGTGTTGCGCAAGACCTGGTGGCGGACTTGCTGCATGCCCCCCGACAGGTCAAAGGTGCGTTGCATGTTCTGATTCATAGTGCCTCCGTGTTGTCAATTCAAATTACTACTTTGCCCAAGGATAGCAT
>CAUSDR010000618.1:0-2551 GCA_963530105.1 uncultured Janthinobacterium sp. | reverse complement strand
GTGCCTGCGCCTGACGCGCGATGGCCAGCCCCTGTACCTGGCCAGCTTCCTGTTCCTGCCGCGCGCCGATGGCGTGTCCCTGCAGCTGGGCGCGCTGCAAGGCTTGCGCTCGGAAGCGGGCGCGCAGGCCGTCAAGGCGGCCACGCGGGCGCTGCACGGCTGCCGGCCAAAAAACCTGATGGTCACGGCGCTGCGCGATTTCGGCGATTTTTTCGCCTGCAACAACGTGTTTTTGATCAGCAATGACAACCGCATCGCCCTGAATGCGCGCCGCCGCCAGCGCATTGCCGCCGATTATGACCAGGCATGGCAGGAATTGCGCGCCTTGCGCATGCGCGACGGCAATTACCACTTGCCTTGCACCGCGTACCGCGCGCCTGACCTGCTGGACGTGCCGTCGAAAAAACGCGCCGATGCGCGCCGCCGCGCCGGCATGCTGGAACAGCTGGCGGCCGAAATGCGCACCCAGCTGGCGACGTTGCTGGCAACGCCAGCGGCATCGCCAGCCGCCTCATCCCGCGACCAGAATCCCTTGCTCGACGACAGTGCTTTGCTTTCCCACCATTAACAATTTACCTGACGGAGTTGATGATGCCACCACGCCTGCACACCCTGTTACTGCCCATCGTATCGCTGTCCACGGCCGGCGCCATGGCCGCGCCAGCCCTTGACGCCGCCGTGCGCGAGCGCGCGCAAAGCCTGGTGCGCGACGGCAAGCATGCCAGCCTCGTCATCGGCGTGCTCGACGGCAAGGATAGCGCCGTGTATGGCTTCGGCCGCGCGCGCCCTGGCGATGCGGCCGCGCCCGATGCCGACACCGTCTACGAAATCGGCTCCGTCACCAAGACCATGACGGGCTTGCTGCTGGCCGACGCCGTCGTGGCGGGCCAGCTGAGGCTGGATCAGCCCGTGGCCGAGCTGCTGCCCGCCCATGCGATTCCCGCCTTCGCCGGCCAGAAAATCACGCTGGACCGGCTGGCCACGCATTTTTCCGGCTTGCCGCGCCTGCCCGGCAACCTGGCGCCGGCCGACATGAACGATCCCTACGCCGACTATGGCGAGGAGCAGCTGCGCGCTTTCCTCGCGGGCCACGTCCTGGCGCGCGCGCCCGGCGCTGCCTATGAATACTCGAACCTGGGCTACGGCTTGCTGGGCACGGCCCTGGCCAGCCAGGCCCGGCTGCCATATGAAGAGCTGCTGCAGGCGCGCCTTTTCCGCCCGCTGGGCATGCTTTCCAGCGCGACCGTGACGACGCCCGCCCTGCGCGCGCGCCTGGCGCCCGGGCATCTGGCCGATGGCACGCCGGCGGCGGACTGGCATTTCCAGGCCATCGCGGCGGCCGGCGCCGTGCGCTCCAGCGCGCGCGACATGATCGCCTATCTGCAGTCGTACATGCGCGCGCCTGGCCCGGCGCAGCAGCTGGCCGTGCAGCCGCGCGAAGTGCTGGCCGGGCAAGGCGATGGCGACGGCGTCAAGCGAGTCGGCCTGGCCTGGGTGCTGGACCAGGCCGAAGGCCGGCCTTTCGCCTGGCACAATGGCGAGACGGGCGGCTATGCCAGTTTCGTCGGCTATACGCTCGATGGCAAGCGGGGCGTGGTGGTGTTGACGAACACGGCGCGCGACGTCGATGGCCTCGGTATCGGCGTGCTGCTGCCGGGCAGCCTGCCGCCCCTGGAACAGGAGGAACCGGCGCCGGAGGAAATCGCCATCGATCCGGCCGAGCTGGCGCAATACGCGGGCCAATACGCGCTGGCGCCCACGTTCGTGCTCAGCGTGCGCCAGGGGCCGGACGGCTTGCTGGTGGGCGCGACGGGCCAGGGCGAAGCGCCCGTGTACGCCAGCGCGAAAGACACCTTCTTTTACAAGGCGGTCGAGGCGCGGCTGGTGTTCCAGCGCGACGCCCGGGGCACCGTCACGGGCGTAGTCCTGCACCAGAACGGTATGGCCACGCCGGGCAGGCGCCAGCCATAGCATTCTGGCAAAAGTGACATAAAACTCAGGCAACCTTCATGTAGCGGGCCTATGCTCGGCGTTCATTCCAGCCACGTTACCCGGGGGCTGGCGTGAACTTGCCGTTCAGACCAACTCTTGACAGGTTCCCATGACACCCACTTTCGCCCTCCTCCCCCTGTGCCTGCTTGCTTCCGCCGCCCTGGCCGCGCCCGCGCTGGACGACGCCGTGCGCCAGCGCGCCGACGACCTGACGCGCCTGGGCATGCATCCCAGCATCGTCATCGCCGTGATCGACGGCAAGGATAGCGCCGTCTACGGCTTTGGCAGCAGCCACCCGGGCAAACCCGGCAAGCCGGGCGCCGATACGGTCTACCAGATCGGCTCCGTCACCAAGACCATGACGGCCTTGCTGCTGGCCGACGCCGTCGTCGAAGGCAAGGCAAGCCTGGACGAGCCCGTCGCCAGGCTCTTGCCAGGCTACGCCCTTCCCGCCTACGACGGCAGGCAGATCACCCTGCTTGACCTGGCCACCCACTATTCTTCACTGCCGCGCCTGCCCGACAATTTCTCGCCAAAGAACCCTGCCAATCCGTATGCC
>CAUSDR010000617.1:0-2565 GCA_963530105.1 uncultured Janthinobacterium sp. | reverse complement strand
GGTTTCGACGCCTTGATCGCCAGCGCGCGCCAGCACGGCGTGGGCCTGGTGGTGTGCACGGCCGCGCCGAACGAGAACATCGCGTTCACGCTCGACGGCCTGGACCTGCGCCACCGCTTCGACGCCATCGTCGGCGCCGCCGACGTGGAACGGGGCAAGCCGCACCCGGACGTGTTCCTGAAAGGCGCGCAGCTGGCCGGCGCGCTGCCGCAGCACTGCATCGTCTTTGAAGACGCGCCCCTGGGCGTGGAAGCGGCGCGCCGCGCCGGCATGCGCGTGGTGGTGCTCACCACCACCCTGCCGGCCGAAGCGTTTGCCGCCTTCGACAACGTGATCGCCATCGTGCCGGATTTCGCCGCGCTCGACGTCGACGCACTGTTTGCCAGCGTGGCGCCAGCGCTGGCACCACATCATCAATAATCAACAACGAAGAATACCATGACTACGGATATCCAAGAACAAGCCGCCGCCCCCGATGAAAACAAGATCATCGCCGAGCGCCGCGCCAAGCTGGCCGCACTGCGCGAACAAGGCGTCGCCTTCCCGAACGATTTCCGCCCCGAGCACAAGGCGGCCGATCTGCACGCGCAATACGACGGCAAGACGCGCGAAGAGCTGGAAGAAAACCCCGTACACGTGGTGCTGGCCGGCCGCATGATGCTCAAGCGCGAAGCGGGCAAAAAAGCCGCCTTCGCCACCGTGCAAGACGCTTCCGGCCCGAAGGCCGACGGCCGCATCCAGATCTACGCCACGCTCGACCTCACCGGCGAAGCGGCCATGGCCGCCCTGCACCACTATGACCTGGGCGATATCCTGGGCGTTGCCGGCACCCTGTTCAAGACCAAGACGGACGAACTGACCATCAAGGTCACGCAACTGCGCCTGATCACCAAGTCGCTGCGCCCGCTGCCGGACAAATTCCACGGCCTGGCCGACCAGGAAACGAAATACCGCCAGCGCTACGTCGACCTGATCATGAATGAAGAGACGCGCCGCACCTTCAAGGCCCGCACCGCCGCCATCTCGTCGATCCGCCGCTTCATGGAAAAGAACGAGTTCATGGAAGTGGAAACGCCGATGCTGCACACCATCCCGGGCGGCGCGGCGGCAAAACCGTTCGTCACGCACCACAATGCGCTGGACATGGAAATGTACCTGCGCATCGCGCCGGAACTGTACCTGAAGCGCCTGGTGGTGGGCGGCTTTGACCGCGTGTTCGAGATCAACCGCAACTTCCGCAACGAAGGCGTGTCGATCCGTCACAACCCTGAATTCACGATGATGGAATTCTACGCGGCCTACACCGACTACAAATGGCTGATGGACTTCACGGAAGCCGTCATCCGCCAGGCCGCCATCGACGCCCACGGCACCGCCACCCTGACCTACGGCGGCCGCGAGCTGGACCTGGCAAAACCGTTCCACCGCCTGACCATCGTCGAAGCGATCAACAAGTACGCTCCAGGCTACACCGCCGAGCAACTGGGCGATGCCGACTTCATCAAGGAAGAACTGAAAAAGTTCGGCGTCAAGCCGTTCGCCACGGCCGGCCTGGGCGCGCTGCAACTGGCGCTGTTCGAAGAAACGGCTGAAGCGCAGCTGTGGGAACCGACCTACATCATCGACTACCCGGTCGAAGTGTCGCCGCTGGCGCGCGCTTCCGACACGGTGGCCGGCATCACCGAACGCTTCGAGCTGTTCATGGTGGGCCGCGAAATCGCCAACGGCTTCTCCGAGTTGAACGACGCGGAAGACCAGTCGGCCCGCTTCCTGGCGCAAGTGGCCGCCAAGGATGCCGGCGATGAAGAGGCGATGTTCTACGACGCCGACTACATCCGCGCGCTGGAATACGGCATGCCGCCAGCCGGCGGCTGCGGCATCGGCATCGACCGCCTGATGATGATCATCACGGATTCGCCGAACATCCGCGACGTCCTGCTGTTCCCTCACCTGCGCCGCGAAGAATGATGAACACCTGAAAAATCTACTGCGCGTCGCGATTCGCGGCCTGCGATGCTCACTGCCTCGGCGGCCCCGTGCATAGCACAGTTGCGCTTCTTAGCCGCAACTCCCATCCGCTCGCTACGATTTTTCAGGCGTTCGATGCTTCAAGGCAAAAAAAAGCCGCCTGATCGCAAGATCAGGCGGCTTTTTTCATGCCCCAACAGCAAGACCTGGGGTCAGTCTCTTCGAGATCGGTATCAGTTCCATTGGAACTGATACCCCCGGCGGGTCTGACCCCGGCAGTCACTTTACGGCACAATCGCATAACAAGGCATGTACACCGAGCCGGCCAATTTCATCCGATGCCGCGCCACGCCTGTCCCCCAAACGTGCGCCGCGAAGAAGAATCACGCACGCCAGCCAATAAAAAGCCGCGCTGTTCATTGCGAACAGCGCGGCTTTTTAGTCGTCCATCGCGTAAATCGGATCAGGCCCAAGGCCGTAATCCGACACATGGCTGGCGGAGCATGTCGGATTACGCGCAAGCGCTAATCCGACCTACGCCTGATCTTGCGATCAGACGGCTTTTTCATACCTCTACGACAAGGGCCGGGGTCGGAC
>CAUSDR010000616.1:0-2567 GCA_963530105.1 uncultured Janthinobacterium sp. | reverse complement strand
CGCAGCTGCACCTGATAGCGCGGCATGGCTTGCGCTGCCTCGCGCACGATCTGCGCGCCATGTTTTGGCGCGCTGCGCAGATTGCAACTGGACATGTGAATTGTTGACGTATATAATTCGGCCTCCTTTCCCTGATAGCTCAGTTGGTAGAGCGACGGACTGTTAATCCGCAGGTCCCTGGTTCGAGTCCAGGTCGGGGAGCCAGAACAAGTAGTAGCAAAGGGCCACGTGGCAACACGTGGCCCTTTTGTTTTGCGTGCACGGTTTCCCCTTGCACGCTGTCCTTGTCAGGGCATGCCCGCTGGATGCCATGCTGCGCCGAGGGTATCAGGCAGCATCGGCGTGCCTGCTTCCCGGATCAGGGATCGACGAAGACGTCGAAACGGACCTTCAGCGGGCTGCCCCACGAGATATCCACCCAGGCGCGGAAGCCGCCGTTGTAGGGGGCGATGTTGTACACCGCCATGCGGGCGGCGCCGATGAAGCGGTCCTGGGCGTTCGCGCTGTATTCGCTGATGTTGAGCAGCACGCGCGAATTGGCCTTCACGTTGGCATTGGTGAAGTTGACCGAAGGATGCACGCCATTGGCAGTCCACGTGTAATACGTGGTGAAGGCGGCGGCGCTCAGGTTCAAGTCCTGCGCGGCAGCGCCTTTGGCGCTTTGGCCTTCCTGTTCCATCGGTTCTTCGTTTTCTTCCAGCGCCAGATTGCTGCCAGTGCGGTGTTCTACTTTCATTTCCATGATGTACTCCTGATCGATAGTTTGGACGCCGCGCCTGTCGTCGTGCGGCAAGACGCCCTATCTGTTACCGTGACGGCCTGTGTCACGTCCTGGCTGATAAGGTAGCCGTCTGCTCCGGGAGGGGAGATATGCATTCTAGGCCCGCAGGCAGGCAAAAAGGGCCGATGGCGCCACGCAAAACGGCGGCTATTTGTGCTGGCGCAAACAGCGTGCGGACAGCGGCCCGCGCTTTTTCCGGCAGGCTATTTTCTTGCCGCGATGTGCAGGCGCAGGCGGACGATGGCACAATAGCCCAGCCTGCCGTGCCGACGACTTTCCTTGCGAGCCTAGCCTATGCCGATACTCAACCTGAGCGCCGAAACCGATATCTATTACGAGCTGATCGATGGCGACCCCGCCAAGCCGTATCTGGTGTTCCTGCACGAGGGGCTCGGTTGCTGTGCGATGTGGAAGGATTTCCCCGCGCAACTGTGCCAGGCCACGGGCTGCCGCGGCTTGCTGTATGACCGTCACGGCTATGGCCAGTCGTCGCCGCTGGCGGCGCGGCGCCGGCTGCACTACCTGCACGACTATGCGCTGGGCGAGCTGCCGCAGGTGCTCGCCGCCCTGTTGCCGGGACAGGACCATTTCCTGGTCGGCCACTCCGATGGCGGCAGCATCGCCCTGATTTATGCGGCGCAGCAGCCGCCGCGCCTGCGCGGCCTCATCACCGAGGCGGCGCATGTGTTCGTGGAAGACGTGACGCTCGACGGCATCCGCACGGCGGACGCCGCCTTTGGCGCGGGCAAGTTGCGCGCGCTGGCGAAATACCATGGCGACAAGACCGCAGGCATCTTCAAGGCCTGGTCCGACACATGGCTCAGCTATGGTTTCCAGTTCTGGAACATCGAATACCTGCTGCCCTCCATTGAATGCCCGGCCCTCGTGGTGCAGGGCACGGAAGACCAGTACGGCAGCGCGGCCCAGGTCGATGCCATCGTGGCGCAGGCGCTGAACGCCATGCCGGCCATGGTCGAACAGTGCGGCCACACGCCGCACCAGGAGCAGCCGCAAGCGCTGCTGGCGCTGATGGACGGTTTTTTAAGGGGGCGCATGGACGCGCCCGCCCAGCCGGGGACAGCATGATCGACCACCTGGACCACCTGGTGCTGACGACCCGCGACCAGGCCGCCTGCATCGATTTCTACACGCGCGTGCTGGGCATGCGGCTCGAAACGTTCGGCGCCGGGCGCCACGCCTTCCAGTTTGGCGCGCAGAAAATCAACCTGCATGAGCAGGGCAAGGAATTCCTGCCCAAGGCCGCGCTGCCAACGCCGGGTTCGCTCGACCTGTGCTTCATCGCCGCCGTGCCGCTCGACGCCTTCATCGCCCACCTGGCCAGCCTGGTCGTGGCCATCGAAGAGGGGCCCGTGGCCCGCACGGGCGCCAACTGGCCCATCCGCTCCATCTACCTGCGCGACCCGGACGGCAACCTGATCGAAGTGTCCGAGCGCGCCTGAGTTGTCGCGGCGCCTGTCAATGGCAGGCGGGATCGCTGTCCCAGCGGCCCGAGCAGATGCGCGAGCGGCACAGCATGCCTTCGATCATGCCCAGCTGCTTGCAGCGCTGCAACAGACTCGGCGTTTCCTCCTCTTCCTTGCGCAGCACCACGTCGCGCACGGGCTTTACCGTGCCTTCCTGCAAGTGCGCATGCGCCACCATGGCCGTCAGCAGGGCGACGTCGCTGTCCCCCACGGCGGCGTTCGTTTGCCTGGCGGCGGGCGCGCGCGTGGCTGCCTGGCGCAGCGACGGTGGCGCCTTGCGCGGCGCGCTCGCGGCGATGGCC
>CAUSDR010000615.1:0-2569 GCA_963530105.1 uncultured Janthinobacterium sp. | reverse complement strand
TTGACCTCGCTCAAAGCCTTATGCATGCGGATGGGACTCTTCGTAAATCTCGCGTCTAAATGCTGTAGAGTAATTTTCGCCCCGTACCAGTCCACTTCGCATGGTTCCGGTACAGGCCTCGAATTTCAGTGACGGAAGCCAGATTCATGAAGATGCAAATCCCCGCGCCCGACGCATGCAGCACCCTCCATCCCCACACTCCCATCGTGCTGCCGCATGCGCGTGCCGGCGGCGTTACCTTGGCCACCTGCGCTGCTTCCGTATGCGCCGGCGCGGTGCAGTGCGTGAATGCCGCCACGCCGTGGCCAGCCTTGCGTCCGCAGAAGCCATGACCGCCCCCTTGCAGGGCAAGCGCGGGCTGGTGGTGGGTATCGCCAATGCGCAAAGCATCGCCTGGGGCTGCGCCAGCGCCTTGCGCGCGGCCGGCGCCGAACTGGCCGTCACCTGGCTCAATGAAAAGGCGCGTCCGCACGTGGAGCCGCTGGCCCTGCAGGTGCAGGCGGCCATCACGGCGCCGCTCGATGTGTCCGTACCGGGCCAATTGGAAGCCGTGTTTGCGCAGATCGAACAGCAGTGGGGCACGCTCGATTTTGTCGTCCATTCCATTGCTTACGCGCCGAAGCAGGATCTGCATGGCCGGGTCACGGACAGTTCCGCCGAGGGTTTTGCGCAGGCGATGGATATTTCCTGCCATTCATTCATGCGCATGGCCAGGCTGGCCGAACCTCTGATGCCGCACGGCGGCAGCTTGATGACCATGAGCTACCTGGGCGCCGAGGAAGTCATCGCCGACTATGGGCTGATGGGCCCCGTCAAGGCGGCGCTGGAAGCATCGGTGCGCTACCTGGCGGCGGAACTGGGCCCGGCCGGCATCCGCGTCAACGCCATTTCGCCGGGGCCTCTGGAGACGCGGGCCGCTTCCGGCATCGCCCATTTCGACCGCCTGATGGCCGACGCCATCGAACGCTCGCCCTTGCGGCGCCTGGCCACCATCGAGGACGTGGGCGCCCTGTGCGCCTTCCTCGCTGGCGACGGCGCGCGCGCCATCACGGGCGGCACCTTGTATGTCGACGGCGGCTACAACATTCTGAACTGACTGGAAGATGATGACCATGGCTGTTCCCGTTTTGCCCAAGCGCGCCAGGATGATGGCGCTGGCCGCCAGCCTGCTGCTGGCTGGCTGCGCCTCGATGGCGCCGCCGTACGCGCCACCCCCGTTGCCCGTGGCGGCGCAGTATCCGGAGAATGATCCCGCCGGCGCGCAGGCGTCCGATATCGCCTGGCAAAGCTATTTTGCCGATGCGCGCCTGCAGGCCATGATCGCGCAGGCGCTGGCCAGCAACCGCGACATCCGCATCGCCGCCCTGCGCGTGGAGGAAGCGCGCGCCGCATATGGCATCCAGCGCGCGGAGCAGTTTCCCACCGTGGCGCTGGGCGCCGAAGGCAGCCGCACGCGCGTGCCCGGCGACTTGAACCTGACAGGGCGTCCCCTGACGAGCGCGCAATATCAGGTGGGCTTGAACGTGAGCGCCTGGGAACTCGATTTCTGGGGCCGCGTGCGCAGCCTGAAGGACAGCGCGCTGCAAACCCTGCTGGCCAGCGACGAGGCGCGCCGCGCCGTCGGCGTGGCCCTGGTGGCGCAGGTAGCCAATGGCTACCTGGGCTTGCGCGAACTCGATGAACGGGTGGCGCTGGCGCGCGCCACCGTCGACAGCCGCGCCGAATCGCTGCGCATTTTCACGCGCCGCTTCGAAGTGGGAGCGATTTCCAAGCTGGACCTGACGCAGGTGGAAACCCTGCTCAGCCAGGCCCTGTCCCTGTCGGCCCAGCTGGAACAGGCGCGCGCCGTGCAGGCGCATGCGCTGGCGCAGCTGGTGGGCGGCGCCGTCGACCTGACGCCGGTCGCTGGTGAGGTGCGCCGCTTCGACGACGCCAGCGTGCTGCAGCCGCTGCATGCGGGCCTGCCCTCGGCTTTGCTCACGCAGCGCCCCGACCTGGTGGCGGCCGAACACCAGCTGCGCGCCGCCCAGGCGAATATCGGCGCCGCGCGCGCCGCCTTCTTCCCGACGATTTCCCTGACGGCCGCCTATGGCACGGCCAGCGCGGAATTGAGCGGCTTGTTCGATTCGGGCAGCGGCGCGTGGAATTTCGCGCCGCGCCTGGTGCTGCCGATCTTTGACGCCGGCCGTATCCGCGCCAACATGGACCTGGCCGAGGTGCGCCGCGACGTGGCCGTGGCCAATTACGAAAAGAGCGTGCAGGGCGCTTTCCGCGAAGTGGCCGACGCGCTGTCGAACCGGCGCTGGCTGGCGCTGCAGGTTGACATCGGCAAGACGACGTTGGCCGCGCAGAGCGAACGCGCGCGCCTGGCCAAGCTGCGCTACGACAATGGCGCCGCGCCCTACCTGGAAGTGCTTGACGCACAGCGCGACTTGCTGACGGTGGAACAGCAACTGGTGCAGACGCGCCGCGCGCTGCTGTCCAGCCAGGTCAGCCTGTACGCCGCCCTAGGCGGCCGCGCCCCTGCCAGCACTCCTGCCGCCGCCACGTTCACCAATTAATAGCGATA
>CAUSDR010000614.1:0-2575 GCA_963530105.1 uncultured Janthinobacterium sp. | reverse complement strand
TCGAAAAAGATCGTCGATATCATCGGCGTCATCGACGCCATCGCCTTCCAGACGAATATCCTCGCCTTGAACGCGGCCGTGGAAGCGGCCCGTGCCGGTGAGCAAGGGCGCGGCTTTGCCGTCGTGGCGGCCGAAGTGCGTACCCTGGCGCAACGCTCCGCCGGCGCGGCGCGGGAAATCAAGCAGCTGATCGGCGACTCTGTTGAAAAAGTCGATGCGGGCGCGCGCCTCGTGAATACGGCAGGCGCCACCATGCGCGAGATCGTCGCCAGCGTGCACCGCGTCACCGACATCATGGGTGAAATCAGCATGGCCAGCGGCGAGCAATTGTCCGGCATCGAGCAAGTCAATGCGGCCATCGTGCAGATGGAACAGGTGACGCAGGAAAACGCCGCGCTGGTGGAACAGGCGTCGGCTGCGGCGCTTGGCATGCAGCGGCGCGCCAGCGAGCTGTCGGGCACGGTAGGCATCTTCAAGCTGGGCCATGAAGCGGGCCGCGCAGGAAGCCAAGCCGCCGGCCAGGCAGTTGGCCATACCTCGGCAAACGCCCACGCGTCCGCCGCCATCAGCCTTGTCGCGGCGCAGCAACGCTCCGCCAGCGCCACAGCGCCAGCGCGCCGCCCATCCGTTAGAGCGCGCCTTAAAGCCTGAGTTCCCGTGCCTGATGCCGTCCTGTCATCCCAGGTCCTGCAGCTGCTTGTAGAGGATGGTGGTGGCGTCCAGCCTGTCGCCGGCGGGCGCCAGCGCATACGCGGGAATGCTGCCGGCCGCCACATAGCCGAGCGACAGGTACAGCCCTTGCGCATGGTCGCCGCTGCGCGTATCGAGTGTCAGCAGGCTGCGCGGCAATGCGTGCGCCTGCGCTTCCACCGCCTGCATCAGCAGGCGCGCGATGCCGCGCCGGCGCAGCGCGGGGGCGACCAGCAGCTTGCGAACTTCGGCCCGGTGCGCCTGGTTGGGGTTGGTATCCCAGTCCAGTTGCACGGCGCCCGCCACCTGGCCGTCCACTTCGGCCACCAGCAGCAGGCGCACGCCGCGCGCGACGGCGGGCAAGACGTTTTCCATCCAGAATGCCTGGCTGGCCGCCGCGTCGAACGGCAAGATGAAGCCGATGCTGGCGCCATCGTGCACGCACGCGTGCAGCAAGGCGCCCAGTTCCGGCAGGCGGGCACGAATATCCGTGCAGTTGAAAAGTCGCAGTGATGCTTGCATGGCGGCCTCAGACGATGAACAGGAAATAGCGGGCGCCGCTGTCGGGCGGCGTGACAAAGGCGCTGGCGCCCTGCAACTGGTAGCGCAGGCAGTCGCCGGCCAGCAAATCGTGGGCGGCGCCGTCGACGGTCACGCGCAGCTTGCCCTCCTGCAGCAGCAGATGGTGTTCCATGCCGGGCCGGGGCGAGGCGGCGTAGGCGATCGTGACGCCCGCGTCCAGCTCGCATTCGAGCGCTTCGCCGGCCAGCGCGCGCGCCGGGGGCGAGACGGAGCGGCGGCGAAAGCCCGTCTCGGGATCCGTCCACACGCCTTGCTGCGCGCGCCGCAGCACGGGTGGAAAATCGTCTTCCACCATGCGCATCAGCCTGGACATGGCCAAGCCATAGGCGGCGCACAGTTTGCCCAGCACGTTGGTGGTGGGGCTGACCTCGCCATTTTCCAGGCGCGACAAGGTGGCGCGGCTGACGTCGCTCGCCTTGGCCAACTGGTCCAGCGACCAGCCCTGCTCCACGCGCAATTGCTTCAGGCGCAGCGCCAGGCGCTGGTCCGTATTGTTTTCTTTGCCGTTTTCCATACTTGGGAATTTATCCCACAATAGGAAATATGGCAAGCGATGCTGCGCACTAGTGCGGCACAGTTGCGCAACGCACAGACCAGCGCAGCGCGCGCCCGCAAGATGCGCTTATCTGATCAAGGAGAAGCCATGTCCGCCACTCCCCCCAATAGCACGCCGCCTGCCGCCGTCCCGCCGCCGCGCCAGGGCCAGGCCCCCGCGCCGCTGGGCCGGGTCGAATTCCATTTGCAATTCATCCGTTCGTTTGCCGACCCCACTTTCGACGCCGTGCGCGGCGCCCTGGTGCAGGTGGAGGAAGTGGCGTGGAAGAATTACCAGGATGGCCGCAAGGCGCCCGTCACGCAAAAGGCGGGGCCCGGTTTTCACGACCCCGACTACGACTTGTCGGTGGAGTGGATGGCCACGCGCGACCGCCTGCTGGCCGCCGAGGCGCGCCAGAAAGACGCTGCCACGCCATCGCGCGTACTGCTGATCTGCGGCGCGGCGCGCAACGACGGTTCTTGTCCGGGTGAAATATCGAAGACGTGGCGCATGACGCAATGGGCCAAGGAAGTACTGCAAGCCGACAACATCGAAGCGGACGTGCTGGACTTGAGCCTGCTGACCTCCTCGTATGACTTGCACATTCATCCGTGCAAGGGCTGTGTCTCCACGGCCATGCCCCTGTGCCACTGGCCATGCAGCTGCTACCCCAACCATGGCGAACGCCAGACGAATGACTGGATGGCGGACATTTATGAGCGCTGGACGGCCGCGCACGCCGTCATCATCCTCACGCCCGTGTACTGG
>CAUSDR010000613.1:0-2577 GCA_963530105.1 uncultured Janthinobacterium sp. | reverse complement strand
CCGCTGGCCGCTCCCCTCGTGGCACAGGCGGCCCCTGCTCCCGCTCCCGCACCCGTGGTGCACAAGCGCGTCGTGCACCACACGCCAGCGGCGCAAGCGCGTCCTGCCTACAATGACGATGGCTACCGCGAGACGGCATACCGCGAACCCGCGCGCCAGCCACAGCCGGCGCCAGCCCCCGCCCAGCCCAAGTACGTGGGCATCGGCACGGGCGCCGTCATCGGCGGCCTGATCGGCAACCAGGTGGGCGGCGGCCGCGGCAAGGCGCTGGCGACGGTGGCCGGCGTCATCGGCGGCGGCATGCTGGGCAATGCAGTGCAAAACCAGGTACAGCAGCCGCAACGTTAACAAAGCTGCTCCGCGTCGCGCTTTGCGGCCTGCGAAGCTCACTGTGCTTCAGCACGGTTGCGCTTCCCGGCCACAACTCATCGCCGCTCGCGACGCTTGTTCAGGCCTGTCAATCGTACGGCCCCAGATAATCGAGCTTGCCCACGGCCACGCCATTGTTTCTCAGGATGGCGTGGACCATGGCAATGTGAAAATAAAAATTCGGCAAGGCAAAGCTGAGCAGGTAATTGTCGCCCGAGAATTTCTTGCCTTCGTCGGTCCAGTTCAAGACCACTTCCTTCTGCGCGCTGCCCGCCATCTGCCCCGCGCTGACACCGTCGATGTAGGCAATGGTGTTGGCGATGCGTTCCTGCAACTGCTCGAATGACGCTTCGTTATCCTCGAACTTCGGCGCCGCGATGCCGCTCAGGCGCTCGATGGACATCTTCGACGTGTCGCTGGCGCGCTGCACCTGCGCCGTCAAGTCCAGCATGTCGGGCGCCAGCCGCGCACTCAAGACAATCTCCGGCACGATGCCGTCCTGCTCGACGTGGGCTTGCGCTTTTTCCAGCAAGGCGGAGACGACGCGCAAGCCGCGGATGAAGACGGGGACGCTGGCCTGGTACATGGACACGGACATGGTGAACTCCTCGATAGTGAACGATGAGCCAGTGTACCCGAGGCGCCCTCGTCCGGCAGCGCCCCCATGTGCGTGCGCGCACCGAGCGGCGCGGTTCGTCCTACTTCTCCAGATTCACCTTGCCATCCGGCCCATGGCCAGGCTGCTCAAGCGGCTCCTGCTGCGGCTGCGGCTGCGGCTGCGGCTTTTCCTTGCGCTTGCCGACGAAGAACTTGACGATGGCCGCTCCCGCGCCCACCACGGCCAGGATCAGCACTTTCTTGAAGGCCAATAACAGCGCCAGCAGCTTGCCAAACAGTCCCAGCTTGCTGGCCACGCCGCCCGCCACCAAGGCCGCCAGGCCATATTCGGCCACCTTGTCCGTCTTGCTGTCGAAATCCGTGTAGCGGTTGCCCTCGGTAAATTCCGTGAACGCCGTCACTTGCTGCATTTCCTTCCTGATCGCCGCGATCTGCTCCATGCCGGCGATCGCATTCAGGTTCAGCACGCCTTCGCGGCCCAGCACGCGCACGTTGTAGTTCAGGGAGTGCGCACCGCCGTCGACCATCAGGTCCTTGGCCCAGTACAGCTTGTGCGTATCCTTGGCATAGCTGGGTTTTTCCGCCCAGCCCATCAGATGGATGCCAGGATAGCCCTGTTTCTTGCGCTCCGCATTGTTTTCCAGCACGGACGCCTGCATGTCCTTCAACAGCTCGTCGTACTCGATGCTGTCCGCATCGTCATCCTTGATATGCCCTTCCTTTTCGTAGGTGACGATGACGCCCCAGCTATCGGGCTCGAGCACGCTGGTCTTGGCGGGCACGACCATGCCCAGCGTCTGGAAGCCGGGTGGATTGCCCCAGGCATCGACCAGCACGCGCTCGGCGTCGGCGGGCGACAGATAGCGGAAATTATCCGGCAAATCCAGGGTGGCGATACTGCCCGGCAAGGTGATCTTGCCGCGCTGGAAATGCAACTGCGCCAGGAATTGCTCGGCCGTCATTTGCGGCGCGGCGGACTTGTCCTCGGCACGGGTGGTAGACAGCAAGCCGCAAAGAGTCAGGCACAGCACGGCGGCCAGCAGGCGTTTCAACATGGTCGGTCCAGAAATTATTAAGGGTAAATATTCTAAACCAGATAATTGCCTAATGGATAATTATTTCCACACGGAATTTTTATATGAAAAAGCGCCAGGCGGGTTTCCCCGGCTGGCGCCTGCTACCGTGCGTGGCGGAACGATCAGGACACGCGCACCACCATCAGGCCCGCGCGCAAGCCCACGCGCACGTCCGGATTCGGGAACACCACCAGCTCTTCCGCATGCTGCACCGTATAGACGTGGTCGCCATCGCTGGCGATCACGGCGCGCTGCGGCAGCGACGTGAAATTCTGCGTGGAGCGGTCGAAGGCCATGCGGAATTCATCGCTGTGCTTGATGATTTCCTGCGCCACCTTGAAGACGTGCGGTGGCGCCTTGACGGCTTGCGCCGGCAAGCCGCGCAGCAGGCCGTCGAGCGCGCGCGAGACATCGTCGAACAGGGACAAATCGTTCTGCCCCAGGGTACCCACGCGGCCCAGCTCCACCGTGCTGGCGGCCGCGCCGAAATGCTCGGCCGAATAATAACTGTAGG
>CAUSDR010000612.1:0-2582 GCA_963530105.1 uncultured Janthinobacterium sp. | reverse complement strand
CCCAGGCGCAGTCCACGCCGGCGGGCTGGCTGGCTGCGGCGGCATCGATGCGGCGCCAGGGCGGCGCGGGCGGCAGGGGGCTGGCGTAGGTCAAGTAGGTCATGGTGGCGCCTGTCCAGGCAAAGGAAGGGGAAAGGGGAGCGCCAGGCAACAGGGCCGGCGCCGGCTGGCAAGGGCGCGCGCTTGCGGAAGGCCGGGCGGCGCGCATTGCGGGTACACGATAAGCCGCCGCCGGGGGCGAAGCAAATCGTAAATACTGAGCGCGCGGCTCACGATTCCTGATGCTTTGGGGGGCTGGCGCATGCCGCGCCGCCGTTCAGGCAGGGCGCGGCGCCAGCGGCGGTGCGGGGGAGGCGGAAGAGGAGGCTGTGCGGGGAGGCTGCGCGGGGCGCGGCGGTGGGACGGTGGGGCTGCAGGGCGGCGTGGCGATGTACGCCACGACATTACAGCGCGTTGAGCGGAATCTTCAGGTAGCGCACGCCATTGTCTTCCGGCTCGGGCAGCTTGCCCGCGTTGATGTTGACCTGGATGGCGGGCAGGATCAGGGTCGGCATGTCCAGGGTGGCGTCGCGGCCCGTGCGCATGGCGACGAATTGCGCTTCCGTGATGCCGTCGCGCAGGTGGATGTTGCCGGCGCGCTGTTCGGCCACCGTCACTTCCCAGCGCGGCTCGCGGCCATTCGGCGGGTAGTCGTGGCACATGAACAGGCGCGTTTGCGGCGGCAGCGACAATAAGCGCCGTACGGAGCGGTACAGCAGGGCGGCCGAGCCGCCGGGGAAATCGCAGCGGGCCGAGCCCACGTCCGGCATGAACAGGGTGTCGCCGACGAAGACGGCGTCGCCGATCTGGTAGGCCAGGTCGGCCGGCGTGTGGCCGGGCACGTGCAGCGCGCGCACTTCCAGGGCGCCGATATGGAATACCTGGTCGGGCGCGAACAGCTGGTCGAACTGCGAGCCGTCGGCGCGCGCGCCATCCTGGTGGTAGACCCGGGCAAACGCCTGCTGCACCGTCTGGATGGCGGCGCCGATGGCGACGTCGCCGCCCAGCTGCTGCTGCAGGTAGGGCGCGGCCGACAGGTGGTCCGCATGCGCGTGCGTTTCCAGCAGCCAGCGGCACTGCAAGCCGTGCGCGCGCACGAAGGCGATGACCTTGTCGGCCGACGCGGTCGAGGTGCGGCCCGCTTTCGGGTCGTAGTCGAGCACGGAATCGATGATGGCGCATTCCTGGCCGTCTTCGGCGTAGACGACATAGGTGACGGTGGCGGTGGCCGGGTCGAAGAAGGCTTGGATTTGTGGGGTCATCACGGTGAAAAAGTGCGGGCAGGGAACGCCATTATATCGTCAGAGTTCGCTAAAAAAATGCTGCAAATTGACTTTTGACATGCGAAAAACAGATAAGGCGCATTCCACAGCCGTGCGCACCCTGTAGCTTGCTGCGTGGTAATCTCATTCCTACAAGGAGGAATTCATGAACGATACCACTGCACGTAGCGAACAGTACCGCGGTTTCACCATCTCCGTGACGCCGCAAAAGGACAAGGATGACTTGTGGGACTATACCTATCGCCTGCAGCGCGACGGGGAACCCGACGCGCAAGCCATCACGCGCAGCCGCACCCTGGGCGGCTACCTGGCACCCGATGCGGCATGCGTTGCCGGGCTGGAAGTAGCCAAGACGGAAGTGGATAATCTGCTGCGCCCTTGAGCCAGCGTAAATCGTTTACCCTGAAAGTGCGCCTGACCGCGTGCGGCGCGTGAAACACGTCGCCTGCGGCCGCGCTTCATGCTACGATTTATGATCGAATCAGTTCATATGGAGGCACCCCATGGATAGCAGTTCTAAAATTCACTATAAAGGCTGGGAAATCGTTCCCTTGGCCGTGCCCACCACCGATGGCAAATGGTCCGCCAGCTGCGATATCGAACGCGCCACCGCCGAAGGCCTGGAAGTGTTCGAAGGGTCGACCATGCAGTTCGTGCGCGACGACGAGGATGGCGCCATTGCCGCCGCCTGCGAGGAAGCCGTGCGCCAGATCGACAACATCATCGCCAACCCCCTGGTGCGGCTGGCCTGAGTTGTCCGCGTAGTTTGCCTGCGTCGTTTCACCCGTATGACCCTCAGCCGGCGCCCGCCGGCTGTTTTTATTCTGGCCTGGCCCGCTGTCCGCTGTCCGCTGCCCGCTGCCCGCTGCCCGCTGCCCGCTGCCCGCTGCCCGCTGCCCGCTGCCCGTTACCCGCTTCCCCGCTTCCCCGCTTCCCCGCTTCCCCGCTTCCCCTTGCCTTCGCTGCCTGCGCTGCCGGCGTGCCGCTTCTTCACGGCGCGACCCGCCATATGTTTCAATTCGATGTTTCAATATGAATTGAATGAAACAATGTGAAACATCGTGTGCGGCAAACGTGCCGTACCTGTTCCGCCGTGTGACAGCCGCGCCATGCCGGCATGGTGTGGTTTCCTGTCGTTTTCACTCTGTCGCCGCGCTTTTTCAGCGCTGCCGCGTTAGCCTGGCACGGCATTTGCAATACTGGAAGACATAGCAGTTCCATGAAACAGTCGGGACGACCCGAATCCCATAAGGTGAACAC
>CAUSDR010000611.1:0-2604 GCA_963530105.1 uncultured Janthinobacterium sp. | reverse complement strand
GCCCGGCTTGGCCACGCCGCCCAGGGTGGTGAGGCGCACGTTGCGCACGATGCCGTCGGTGGGGGCGTAGATGTCCGTCGAACCCAGCTGCTCCTTGCGCTGCGTGACCGTTTGCAGCACGCCGGCCAGGTCTTCCTGGGCTTTCACCATGTCCGTCTGGCTGTCTTGCAGGTATTTGTTGCGCCGGTTGGTGATCTGCGCCTGGATGTCGACCACCTGCCGCCGCAGTTTCAGCACTTCCGCGCGGCTGACGTCGCCCGTTTCCAGCAGCGGCAAGTTCATTTCCAGCTCTTCCTTGATCAGCTTCATGGCGCTTTCCAGCGCGCCCACTTCCGCCTGCACGGCGCCCTGGCGCTTGCTGAACAGGGCCAGCTGGTTGGCGCGGAACTCGGGAAACGCCTGCAGCTCGGGCGGAAATTTCGGCGTGCCGCCAAACACTTCCGCCTGCAGGCGCGCCACGGCCGCCTTCAGGCCGGCCGCCTTGGCCGTGCTTTCCAGGTAGCTTGTCTCGGCGCGCGTGCGGTCGAAGCGCGCCAGCAGCTCGCCCTTTTTCACCACGCTGCCTTCATGCACGCGCAATTCACTGAGCACGCCGCCGTCGGCCACCTGGATGATCTGGTTGCGCGAACTGGCGATCACCTGGCCGTTGGCGCGCGTCACCTGGTCCAGCTCCGCCCATGAAGCCCAGGCGATGACGCCCAGCAGCGCCGCCGTGCAGCTCCAGATCAGCACCCGGCCCCGTTTTGCCTCTTCCCTTGTTTCGACTTTGGCCAGTTTCATGCGACGGCTCCCTGCGCCACTGGCGCCGGGGCGGCAGTGGGCACGGCTTGCGGCTTGCCCGACAGCTTGGCCAGCACAACGTCGCGCGGGCCGTCGAGCAGCACGCGGCCCGCCTGCAGCACCACCAGGCGGTCGAGCAGCGGCAGCAGGGCGTTCTTGTGGGTGGTGGCGACCATCGTCACGCCCTCGGCCGCCAGCTCGCCCAGCAGCCCGACGATGCGCGCTTCCGTCTTCGCATCCATGGCGCCCGTCGGTTCATCGAGCAGCCAGATGCGCGGCTTGGCCAGCAGCAGGCGCGTGACGGCGATCAATTGCCGCTGGCCGCCCGAGACGCCGCGCCCGCCCTCGGTGATGGCCAGCGCCAGTCCCCGCGGCTGGCCCAGTATCAGGTCGATCAGGCCCGTGCGTTTTGCCGCCGCCAGAATGGCTTCCTCGCCGGGATCGGCAAGGCCCAGCAGCAGGTTGTCGCGCAGGCTGCCGCTGAACAGGCGCGTTTCCTGCGGCAGGTAGCCGACCATTTCGCGCACCACGGGCGGCGCCAGCAGGGCCACGTCGACGTCGCCCAGGTAGACCTTGCCTTCGGCCGGCTGGTACAGGCCCGAGGCCAGTTTCAGCAAGGTGCTCTTGCCCGAGCCGATGGCGCCCACCAGGCCGACTTTTTCGCCGGGACGGATGGCGAGGCTTTCCACTTCCAGCGCCACCTTTTGCGCGCCGCCATAAGTGAAGCGGATGCGCTCGAAGCGCAAGCCCGTATCGAGGCTGCGCGGCGTCAGCGCGAACTGCGCGTTGTCCGCCTCGTTGGGCAGGCTGATGACTTGCTCCAGGCCGTCGATCGAGGCGCGCGCATGCGCCCACTGCACCATCACGGCGGGCAGCTGCACGATGGGCATCAGGGCGCGGTTGCTGATGATGGTGCACGCCATCAGGGCGCCCATGGTCATCTGGTTTTCCGCCACGAACCAGGCGCCCATGGAGATCAGCGCCACGTTGGTCAGCTGCTGGAAGGCGGCGGTGATGTTTTGCGACAGGGCCGCGTAGTCGCGGATATTCTGTTCCGCGTGGCTGGTTTCGGCCACCAGCTCGGCCCAGCGCGCCTGCATCATCCATTCGGCGCTGCTGCCCTTGAGGGTTTCCACGCCATCGACGGCTTCCACCAGCAGGCCCGCCTTGCGGTTGCTGGCGTTGAGGTTCTTGCGCGTGTGGGCCTGGATGGCGCGCTGGAACATCAGGCCGCACACCAGGGCCAGCGGCAGGGCCACCAGCGGCACCACCACCAGCCAGCCGCCGATGATGGTGATCATGGCGAGGAAGATCAGGGCGAAGGGCACGTCCGTCAGCACGAACAGGGACGTGGAGGTGAGCACGCCGCGCACCATTTCAAAGCCCTTTACCTGCGCAGCCAGGGTGCCGACGGAGGCGGGGCGCGCTTCCATGCGGATGCCCAGCATGCGCTGGAAGAACCACTCGGACAGCTCATGGTCGACATCGTTGCAGCTATGGTCGACGATGCGGCTGCGCACCTGCTTGAGGATGAATTCCAGCAGAATCGACAGGGCCACGCCCACCACCAGCACCCACAGGGTGCTGAAACTCTGGTTGGGAATCACGCGGTCGTACACCTGCATGGAAAACAGCGAGGTGGCCATGGTCAGCAGGGTCACCAGCCCGGTAGCCAGCACGGCGTCGACAAATACGCTTTTCTTCAGCCACAGGGCATCGCGCACCAGGCCCAGGGCGCCGGGACGCGCCGCGCTCTTTTCGGCGCGGCGCGGCAGGCCCACGCAGGCCAGGCCGGCCAGCGACGCCAGTTGCAGGGCGCGGCCA
>CAUSDR010000610.1:0-2609 GCA_963530105.1 uncultured Janthinobacterium sp. | reverse complement strand
TTAACTTAACTGCTACGCAATGTATGACGCAATACTGCATATCCTGGGTGGCTGTTACGGCGCAGTAGCAGGCAAAAAAGGGACAGGGCAGCGGCAATGCCGCCAGGCGTACCGGTGGTCCGTCCAGGCCATGCCGCGCCGCCGTGCACTTTTTGTTTGCTACTCTTAACAGCCAAGCGCACGATTTTAGCATGCGCGCCCAGCTACCTGTACAAATTGGCCAGGCCGGCAATATTGACAGTTTGCACTGGCTCCGGGCGGGCCGCCCTGTCGATAATGCACAATGGCAATACCAGTTCAAGGCCTCTGCCCTAAAAAGAGGCAAAAAAAGCGATCAATTGTTACAGACGCGTTACAAATGGGCATTTCCGTTGCGCGAAAACAACGTGCGGTCTAAAATCGGGCAAGCTTTGATTTAACCACGGTCGTGTGCCCCTGATGCGTGTGGCAAAATGACTGGGAAGTTAATTGCTAGTTTCGCAATCTGAAACGAGCGCATATGGTCTACATGATAAAATCTTGGCACGTAGCACCAGTAGCGCAGTGTTGTTCTGCGGATATCACCCCCCGAAAGGAAAAAAGAATGAATAAATTTGTAACGCTGTTTTTCGCTGCATCCGCAGTGATTGCTGGCTCGGCTTCGGCCCAAACCCCAACCTCCCCACCATTCGCGCCAGTTACCACTGACATCAAAGCACCTAGCCCAAAAAGCGCTTATGTGCAAGATGCTCGCGGCGTGATCGTGCGTGACCCATTCGGCCTGTGCTGGCGCACCGGCTACTGGACACCTGCTGACGCGGTGCCAGGTTGCGACGTTCCCCTGTGCGTAGAGCCAGAAACTCTGCAAGACGGCAAATGCGTGGCTCCACCTCCGCCACCAGTCGTAGTTGCTCCAGCACCAGTCGTCGTCGTACCAGTACCAGTCGTGGTTGCTCCTACCTCGGAAAAGGTCAGCTTCGCTGCTGATGCATTCTTCGATTTCGACAAAGCAACGCTGAAGCCAGAAGGCAAAGCCAAGCTGGACGAGCTGACCGCACAACTGGGCGGCATCAACCTGGAAGTCATCATCGCTGTGGGTCATACCGATTCCGTCGGCACCGATGCTTACAACCAAAAACTGTCGGTACGTCGTGCTGATGCTGTCAAAGCCTACCTGGTTTCCAAAGGCGTTGAAAGCAACCGCGTGTACACCGAAGGCAAAGGCGAAAAACAACCAGTGGCTAGCAACGCTACCGCTGAAGGCCGTGCTAAAAACCGTCGCGTGGAAATCGAAGTTGTCGGTACCCGCAACAAGTAATAGCTGAGCCGCCGCCCTGGCGCTTGCCGCAAGTTGGCGCGCAAGTCAAGGGCAGCATGAAAAAACCCCGCCACGGCGGGGTTTTTTTTCGTCCGTGGCTGCCCAATTGTAAAATTGCCGCTATTATTCGACCTATGAACGCCGACCCTCTTGAAATCCAAAAATTCAGTGAGCTGGCCCACCGCTGGTGGGACCCCACTTCCGAGTTTCGTCCCCTGCACGAAATTAACCCCCTGCGCCTGGAATGGATCAACGCGAAAGTGCCGCTGGCCGGCAAGCGCGTGATCGACATCGGCTGCGGCGGCGGCATCCTGGCCGAGTCGATGGCCCGCAAGGGTGCCGACGTGACGGGCATCGACCTGTCCGACAAGGCCCTGAAAGTGGCCGACCTGCACAGCCTGGAATCGGGCGCCAAGGTGCGCTACAAGCTGATCGCCGCCGAAGCCATGGCCGAGGAAGAGCCGGGCCAGTACGACGTCGTCACCTGCATGGAGATGCTGGAACACGTGCCGGATCCGGCCGCCATCGTCAAGGCTTGCGCCGCGCTGGTGAAACCGGGC
Organism: uncultured Janthinobacterium sp.; assembly: GCA_963530105.1. Lineage (GTDB taxonomy): Bacteria > Pseudomonadota > Gammaproteobacteria > Burkholderiales > Burkholderiaceae_D > Janthinobacterium. The sequence goes on along the minus strand of CAUSDR010000610.1, from coordinate 752 downwards.
GGCCACGTCTTCCTGTCGACCCTGAACCGCAATCCGAAAGCCTACCTGTTCGCCATCCTGGGCGCCGAATACCTGCTGCGTTTGTTGCCGAAAGGCACGCACGACTATGACAAATTCATCACCCCGGCCGAACTGTCGCAATACGTGCGCAGCGCCGGCCTGGATGTCAACAGCATGCGCGGCATGGGCTACAACCCGCTGACCAAGATTTACTCACTTAATAGCGATACCAGCGTCAATTATCTGGTGGCCTGCACCCGGCCCTTGTAACCATCACGCATAAAACAAGGCGGCTGCGGCCGCCATTTTTCATTCCCACTTAACATATTTGACATATTTCGCCCGCCATGACCACTGACCACCTGCCAGCCCCGCGCGCCATCCTGTTCGACCTCGACGGCACCCTGGCCGACACCGCGCCCGACCTGGCGGCGGCCATCAACCTGCTGCGCTCGCGCGCCGGCCTGGCGCCGACGCCGTACGACATCCTGCGCCCCACCGCCTCGGCCGGCGCGCGCGGCATGATCGGTGCCTCGTATGGCGTGCAACCGGGCGAAAGCGGCTACGAAGCCTTGAAAGACGCTTTTCTTTCCAACTACGAAGCGGCCCTGGCCGTCGAAAGCCGCCTGTTCGACGGCATCCCCGCCATGCTGGAAGGCTTGAGCGCGCTGGGCCTGGCCTGGGGCGTGGTCACCAACCGGCCGCACCGAGGCCGATCTGGCCGACCAGCGGGTCTGTGAAGCGGGCCGCCT
>CAUSDR010000609.1:0-2625 GCA_963530105.1 uncultured Janthinobacterium sp. | reverse complement strand
CACCTTTGTCGACCGCCCGGAACTGCCGCTGATCGCCACGGCCGTGCAGGAAGAGCTGCGCCAGGTCGGCATCGCCATACAGGTCGTGGTGGGCAATTCCAGCGACATCCCCGCCGGCCACCGCAGCGGCGCGCTGCAAATCGGCCTGGTGGCGCGCAATTTCGGCAACTTGCCCGACCCGACCGCCACCCTGGCCGAGGATTACGCAGCCAACGGCGGCGACTGGGGCGCGATGGGTTGGCACAGTCCCGCCGTCGGCGCCGCCCTGGCGCAACTGGCCGGCGGCGGCGTGGCGGCCGGCAGCGCGCAAGCGGCCCGGCTGCGCGCCAGCATCGCGGCCGAACTGCAGCAGGGCTTGCCCGTGATTCCCGTCGTCTGGTACCGCCAGACCATGGCCGTGTCGCGCCGCGTGGCGGGCGTGAGCATCGACCCGTTCGAGCGCAGCTACCGGATCTCCGGCATCCAATGGACATCCCGCGCATGAAGATCCTGCTGAAAGCCTTGCTGCAAGCGCTGCTGGTGGCCCTGCTGGTGGGCACCCTGTGCTTTTTCATGACGCGCATGCTGCCCGGCGATATCGCCTACCGCATCGCGGCTGGCCGCTATGGTTACGACATGGTCGATGCGGCGGCAGCGCACGCCGTGCGCGTGGAACTGGGCCTCGACCGCGCGCCGCTGGCCGCGCTGGCCGACTGGTGGGGACGGCTGCTGCGCCTGGACCTGGGCATCTCGCTGGTGACGGCGCAGCCGGTCATCGAGGAAATCCGCATGCAGCTGGGGCAAACCCTGCGCCTGTCGCTGTTCGCCGTCGTACTGTCCCTGCCGCTGGGGCCCTTGCCGGGCGTGCTGGCGGGCTTGCGCCCGGGCGGCTGGTTCGACAAGGTCAACCTGGCGCTGTCCGTGCTGCTGCGCGCCCTGCCGCCGTTTGTATTGGCGCTGCTGCTGGTGCTGGCCTTCGCCGTGCAGCTACAGGCGCTGCCCGCCGCCGGCCACGCCGACCATGGCAGCCTGATGCTGCCCGCGCTGACCCTGGCGCTGGGCCTGGCGGCCGTATCGTCCCGCGTGGCGCGCGACGCCATGGCCGACGTGCGCGCCTCGGCCTACTACGCTTTCGCCCTGACCAAGGGCCTGTCGGCCAGCGACGCCTTGCTGCGCCACGGCGCGCGCAACGTCGCCACGCCCGTCGTTGCCTACACGGCCGTGCAGCTGGTGTACCTGGTCGAAGGCGTGGTGCTGGTGGAAACCATCTTTGCCTGGCCAGGTATCGGCCACGCGCTGGTGCACGCCATCTTTGCCCGCGACGTGCCGATGATACAGGGCACGGCCCTGGTCCTGGGACTGCTATTCGTGCTGTTCAACTGCCTCGTCGACCTGGCTTGCGCCGCGCTCGACCCGCGCGCGAGGCAGGCATGAACGCATGGTCCCTCACGCAGCGCGCCGGCTGGCTGCTCCTGCTGCTGGTCGCCGCCTTTGCCCTGCTGGGCCCCGCGCTGGTGGGCATCGACCCGGCCCGCCAGACCCTGGCGCACTTCCTGGAAGCGCCCAGCCTGGCGCACCCGCTGGGCCTCGATCATCTGGGCCGCAGCATGCTGGCGCGCCTCGCGCATGGCGCGCAGCTGTCCCTGTCGATGGCCGTGCTCAGCGTGCTGAGCGCCGCCGTTCCCGGCACAGTGCTGGGCCTGCTGGCCGCCTGGCGCGGCGGCTGGCTGGAGCGCGTGCTGGGCGCGCTGGCCGACGCCGTGCTGGCCTTGCCGGGCCTGTTGCTGGTGCTGCTGCTTGCCGCCTTCGCCCCCGGCCAGTTCTGGCCCCTCTACCTGGGCATCTCGCTGGCCCTGTGGGTCGAATACTTCCGCGTCACGCGCAGCGCCGCCGCCATTCTGCTGGCCAGCCCGCAGGTGGAAGCGGCGCGCCTGCTGGGCTTTGGCCCCGGCTACATCATCCTCCGCCACCTGGCGCCCGTGCTGCTGCCGCGCCTGGCCACGCTGATGCGCTTCGGCCTGGGCGGCGCCGTGCTGGCCATGGCCGCTTTAGGCTTCATCGGCGTCGGCCTGCAGCCGCCCACGGTGGAACTGGGCGTGATGATGATCGAACTGCTGCCGTATTACAGCGAAGCGCCGTGGCTGGTGGGCGCTCCCGTGGCGCTGCTGTTCTTCACCATGCTGGGCCTGATGCTGGCCGGGCGCGAACGGAAAATGCCATGAGCACACACCCTTGTCTGGAACTGGACGGCCTGGCCGTCATCGACACGGCCAGCGGCGCACGGCTGGTGAAAGGCGCCAGCCTTGGCCTGGCGGCCGGCGGCGCACTGACCCTGCTGGGCGAAAGCGGCTCGGGCAAGTCCCTGCTGGCGCATGCCATCATGGGTACTCTGGCCGCTGGCTTGCGTGCCGAAGGCGGCTTGCGCATCGGCGCACGGCGCTTCGATGCGGCCGACCAGCAGTCCAGGCATGCGCTGTGGGGCCGCGACGTGGCGCTGCTGCCGCAGGAACCGTGGCTGGCGCTCGACCCCACCATGCGCGTGCGCCAGCAGGTGGCGGAAACGCATGAACTGGTGGCGGGCTTGCCGGCAAGCGCTGCGCGCGACGCAGCCCTGCGCGACCTTGGGCGGCTGGACCTGACGCATGC
>CAUSDR010000608.1:0-2625 GCA_963530105.1 uncultured Janthinobacterium sp. | reverse complement strand
GGGCAATACAGCATGCCGCCAGCAGCGGCAGCAGGGTGGAAATCAACAGGCCAGGCTTCATTTATTCAATTTTCGGATACGTTCGGAAGGCGTGATGATGTCGGTCAGGCGGATGCCGAACTTGTCATTCACCACCACCACTTCGCCCTGGGCGATCAGGCAGCCATTGACCAGCACGTCCATCGGCTCGCCGGCCAGGCCGTCGAGCTCGACCACGGAACCCTGCGCCAGCTGCAGCAGGTTCTTGATGGCGATCTTGGTGCGGCCCAGCTCGACCGTCAGCTGCACGGGGATATCGAGGATGAAATCGATATCGTTGTGCGTTTCCGACTTCGACGCCTGCTTGGAAAAGTCCTTGAACACGGCGGCGCTGGCCGCGCTGGCCGTATTGGCGGCCTGGTTCTGCAGCGCTTCCGCTTCCGCCTTGGCCTGCTCGGCAATGGCCGCGCCCCAGTCGTCTTCCGCGCTTTGGTCGTCTTGGTTGTCAGACATGTGTTTCTCCTGTTGTACGGATGCGGACCGCAGCGGCCCGCGTAGTGATTTAGTGGTTATTCATATTGTCGGCATTGGCCAGCAATTTCTCGACTTTTAACGCATATTGTCCGTTCAACACGCCGTAGGTGCAATCCATCACGGGCACGCCGTCGACGGTGGCGGCGATCAGTTCCGGGATATTGAGCGGAATGATGTCGCCCACCTTCATGTTCAGGATCTCGTCGAACGAGACGCGCGCCGTGCCCAGCGAAGCCACCAGTTCCACTTCGGCGATCTGGATCTGCTGCGTCATCAGGCGGATCCAGCGCTTGTCCACTTCCAGCGCCTCGCCCTGCAGGCTCGACGTCAGCGAATCGCGGATCGGCTCGATCATCGAATACGGCATGCAGAAGTGGATCTGTCCGGAAACGGAGCCCAGTTCCACCGTAAACGTGGACGCCACCACCACCTCGTTCGGCGTGGCGATGTTGGCGAACTGCGTGTTCATTTCAGAACGGATATATTCAAACTCGACGGGGAAGACCGGCTCCCACGACTTGGTGTAGGCCTCGAAGACGATGTCGAGGATGCGCAGGATGATGCGCTGCTCCGTCTGCGTAAAGTCGCGCCCTTCGACGCGCGTATGAAAACGTCCGTCGCCGCCGAACAGGTTGTCCACCAGCAAGAAAACGAGTCCCGGATCGAAGACCATCAGGGCCGTGCCGCGCAGCGGCTTCATGTGGACCAGGTTCAGGTTGGTCGGCACCACCAGGTTGCGGATGAATTCGCTGTATTTGGACACGCGCACGGAGCCGACGGACACTTCGGCGCTGCGGCGCAGGAAGTTGAACAGGCCCACGCGCAGCAGGCGGGCGAAACGCTCGTTGATAATTTCCAACGTCGGCATCCGGCCGCGCACGATGCGCTCCTGGGTCGCCAGGTTGTAAGTACGAACTCCCGTGACATCTTCCGGCGCCTGCGCGTCGTCCTGATCTCCGTTGACGCCCTTGAGTAGGGCATCGACTTCTTCCTGGGAGAGGAAATTATCGGCCATGGCTGCTTATTGAATGATGAATGCGGTAAATAATACGTCCGTCACGTCCTGCTCCGGCCCCTTGTCCTCGAACGGCTGGTTCACCTGGCCGATGATTTCCGCCGCCAGTTGCTGCTTGCCTTCCACGGTATTGAGTTCCGACGCCTTCTTGCCCGACAGCAGCAACAGCAGGCGGCTGCGCACCTTAGGCATGTTCAGCTTGATCGAGTCCATTTCTTCCGGACTGCTCGCTTGCAAGGTGAAAGCGATCTGCAGATACTGCTCGCCATTTTCCGGCTGCAAGTTGACGGTGAAGGAATCGATGGGCACGAAGACGGGCGGACCCGCCTTGGACGCCGCGTGTTTCTTTTTGCTAGGCGCGCTGTCTTCCTTGTCGGCCTTGCCATGCAGGAAATACCAGGCCGCGCCGCCACCCACGCCGCCGGCGACCAGCACCGAGGCCAGCACGATGATCAGAAGCTTCTTTTTTGACGCGCCGGCCGGTGCCAGGGCTGCATCTGCTTTCGGATCTGCTTTCATTTTAGGATTTGCTTTCAATGGTACTCGAGTGCATGGAAGTGGATCACGACGCCATTATGTCATTATCGGCAAATTCTGCGCAGAAGGATGCAGCGAAAAGAGGGACGAAGCGCCCTCAACTCGATGTTTCTGCATGAAAAGTTCCAGCGCAAGGCGCCCCTGTGGCCTGCGGGCGACGAATTGCCTCTAGGCAAACGTGTCCACGGCGCCCAGGGTGGCCCGGCCCCGCGTGCCTGTCGCCGGGGCGATGGCGATCTCGCCGCCGGAAACGCCGCCGTGCTGGCCGCCGCCATGCCGGCCGCCGGACGCTTCACGGCTGCCCTGGCCCTGCTGTTCCGGCGTGCCGGCCGAGACGGTGGCGCTGCCGAAGGCGATGCCCGCTTCGCTCATCATTTCACGCAGGCGCGGCATGGCCGCTTCCAGCGCCTGGCGCACTTCCGGCTGGGCCGACATGAAGGCGGCGTCGGCCTGGTCATTGGTGACTGTCAAGACCACTTGCACGGGACCGAGGTCGGGCGGATTCAGGGTCAGGGTGGCGCTCTGGTCGCCGCCGGCCGCCATCCACACGACTTTCTGCC
>CAUSDR010000607.1:0-2638 GCA_963530105.1 uncultured Janthinobacterium sp. | reverse complement strand
GTGCGGCACCTGCCACAGGGCCGCCAGCAGGGCCGCGCGCACGGGGGCGCCGGCGTCGATGGCGCGGTGTTCGTCCGCATGGCGCTGCCGCGCATAGGCGATGGCGTCGTGCAGCAAGTCGCCCAGTTGCGGGTGCAGCGCCTGCCAGGCGCCATCGTCGCCATGCGCGGCCAGCAGCAGGGCGCCCGCCAGCACCTGGAAAATCAGGTCGCAGTCGGCCACGCCGCTGCGCAGCCGCGCCTCTTCCAGCGCCGCCAGGCAGGCCGCGCTCATGGCACGCAGCGCGGGCAGGCCCGGATCGCCTTCGCGGCATGCCAGCAAGGCTTGCAGCGCCCAGTAGCGGCCCAGCAGCGCGAGGCGCTGCGCCGTCGGCGCCAGCGCCACCAGCAGGTCGATATGCCGTTTGCCATCGTGCAGCAGCTGGCGCCCCTGCGCCGGATCGCTCACGGCCGGCACCTCGATGCCGGCGCCCGCGTCCACGCCGCACAGGGCCGCGCCCTGGCGTATTTCCAGTTCGGCCCACTGCGCCAGCGCGCGCAGCGCCACCTTGCCGTCGGCCGCGCTGTGCGCCGCGCGGTAGTGTTCGATGGCGCGCAGGGTGTTGTCCAGGCCGCCGAGGCCGGCCCGCGTGGCGGCCATGTTTTCGCGGATGTCGGCGCAGCCGAAGAAGCGCGCGCGCACGGCTTCCTCGATGCTGGCCAGTTTTTCCTCGATGGCCGCGCGGCGCGCCGCATCGGCGCCCGCCAGGCGCGCGTGCAGGGTTTCCAGGTCGGCCAGCAAATGGCCGTGATAGCGGTAGTCGGGCGGCTGCCACGGGCGGCTTTGCGTGTTCGGGAAGCGGTAATGGTCATCGCCGTAGGCCTGGTAGGCGCCCCAGGTGTTCGAGGCGGGAAACTGCAGGTATGCCGCCTCGCGCGCCAGGCGCACGGCGTCGCCGAAATATTCGCCGCTCAGCATGGCGTGATAAAAGCTGTGCGCGAAGATGCTGGCCGCCTGGTCGTCGATGCGCCAGCCGGCCGCGATCACGGCTTGCGAGCCCATTTCAATGAAGGCGGTAGCCAGGCTGGCGGCCAGTTTCGACCACGGCGCGATGGCGTCCGGGCGCATGTCGCCCAGGTGGCAGCAATTGATGAAGACGAATTGCGGCACGCGCTTCAATTTGCTCACCTGCGCCGCCGTCAGCCGCGTCTTCGGCCCCAGCACCAGTCCCGTGTGGGCGATGCCGGGGCCGGCCACTTCGCCATGGCCGGCCAGGTGGATGGCGAAATAGCGCTCGTCGAACAGGTGCACCAGCACGCGCTGGGCCTGTGGCCGCAGCAGTTCGCGCACCAGATAGCCGTAGGCGCCGAACATGCGCGCCACGTCTTGCGCCTCGGCCTGGGCGGCGGGCAGCTCGGGCAGGCCGGAATCGGTGTCGCCGATCACCAGCACGTTGCTGCTGGGCGGGCTGATGGCGGGCGGCTGCTCGCGCAGGCTGGCCAGCTGGCGCACCATGCCGATGCGCGTCGACAGCGGGCTTTCCTCGCCGTCCGCCTCGTCGCGCATCAGTTCCCACGGATAGATGGCGGCGCTCTGGTCGAGCGCCAGGATCAGGCCGCGCATTTCGGGAATGGCCGCCTTCAGGCCGTTGGGCAGCATCAGTTCGTACAGCGCGCGCGACAGGCCCGGCTGGTCGGTGGTGTTGTCGGTGGCGTCCATGATCAGGCCATCGACGGCTTGCCGCTGGTTCGGCTCCTCGTCGACGCTGTTGTGGGCGCGGTCCGTCAGCAGGGTAAAGCGCAGGGCGCCGGAAAGGTCGGCGGCGACGATCTGCACGCGGCGCCAGCCGTTGTCGCCGCTCAGGGCGGGCAGGATGCGCCGGTAGCCGCCAGGGCTGTGGCGGATGCGCCGCTCGAAGGTGAAGCTGTCCTGGTAGCGCGCTTCGGCCATGATTTGCTCGATGGCCACGGCGGCCGCGATGGCGCGCGCCTCCGACTGTTCGTAGATGCCGATATGGCCGATGCGGCACGCCATGCCCGCGTCTTCCAGGCGCCGGTTGGCGCTGCGCGCGCCGTCGATGAGGGCGCGCGCGCACAGGGCGATGCTCAAGCCGCCGTAGCCGGAGCCGGACAGCAGGCTGGCCACGCGCAAGCCATGCTCGCCCATCGCCGGCGCCGTCACGTGGCGCGCCGCGCGCACCTGCAGGCAGACGCACGCATATTCCAGCAGGCCGCCGGCGAAGGCGCGCGCCAGTTCGCCCGGCGTCAGCTCGCCCAGCGCGCCCAGGCCGATGACGATGGCGCCGCCGGGACGCCGCGCCGCATCGGGCTGCAGCACCACCAGCGCGGCATCGGGACGCTGCGGAAAGCGCCCCAGCGCGTGGATTTCCTGCAGCTTGCCGCCCAGCAGGCGGTCGAGAAAACTCATGCTGCCGCGCAGCGATTCATAGGCGTAGCAGCCGCTCATGACGGGGGCGTCGGCCGAGGCCATGCTGCCGTGGATGACGGAAATGCTCAGGCGCGGCGCGTGGCGCTCGGGCGCGATGGCGGGGCGCGCCGCGCCGATGGCCGCATCGAGCAATTCCTGCGGCTGCGGATACAGGGGCGGCACGCCGGGCGCATGGGGGCGAAAACGCGGCGGCACGCTGCCCGGGACATGC
>CAUSDR010000606.1:0-2661 GCA_963530105.1 uncultured Janthinobacterium sp. | reverse complement strand
CAACATCAGCGCCGCCTGCGCCAGCAGGCGCCAGCGCAGGCCGTCGAGCTGCGCCAGCACGCGCCCGCGCTGCTGGCTGACGCGCACCTGCAAGCCATGGCGCAGCAAGCTGCGCACTTCCAGCAGGCAGGCCGCGTCGTGGCTAGCCACGGCCTCGCCGCCGGCCGGCAAGCCATCCTGCAGCGCCGCCAGCACGGCGCCCGCGGCGCCGGCGATCTCGATGCGGCCATGCGCCTTGCGGCTGATGTCGCGGTAGGGGCGCAGGAAATGCGCCAGGTCGGCCGGCAGTGCGGGCAGCGGCGCCAGGGCGTCGTCCAGCTGCGCCGCGAGGATCGAGGCGACGTCGCGGTTCTCGATGCGCGCGCGGTCCAGCGCCTGCTCGGCCTCGTCGCCCAGGCGCACGGCCGTGTAGCCCCAGATGCACAGCAGCAGGCAGGCGGCCAGCACGGCGCACAGGGCCGTGCTGGCGGCATGGCCATGCCAGGCCGCGTCCAGCCAGCGCCACAGCGTGCGCCCGATGCGCACGCGCTTCCCGATGACAGGCTGCTCCACTCAGGCCACTACGCGGTCAGGCGCGGCGCGGCCGGCGCAGGACGCCGCGCCAGGGAGTGGCCCGGCAGGGTGTGGCCCGACAGGGTCGCCGGCGCCGGCTGCAGGCGGAACACGCTGACCACCTGCAGCAGGTTCGCCGCCTCGCCTTCGAGCGACTGTGAGGCCGCCGCCGCTTCTTCCACCAGCGCCGCATTCTGCTGCGTCACTTCATCCATCTGCATCACGGCCTGGCTGATCTGGCCGATGCCCGTGCTTTGCTCGGCGCTGGCCGCCGTGATGTCGGCCACCATCCCGCTCACGCGCCCCACGGCCACCACCACCACCCGCTTGGTGGCGCCGGCCTGCGCCACCAGCGCCGCGCCCGCGTCCACCTGCTGCGTGGAATTGGCGATCAGCGCGCGGATATCGCGCGCGGCGGCGGCGCTGCGCTGCGCCAGGCTGCGCACCTCGGTGGCGACGACGGCGAAGCCGCGCCCCTGCTCGCCCGCGCGCGCCGCTTCCACGGCCGCATTCAGGGCCAGGATATTCGTCTGGAAGGCCAGCATGTCGATCACGCCGATGATGTCGGCGATCTGCGCCGACGACGCGCTGATCGCTTCCATGGTGTGGATCACCTGCCCCACGGCCTGGCCGCCGTCGCCGGCGATCTTCGCCGCTTCGACGGCCAGCGCGCTGGCATGGCGCGCATTGTCGGCGTTCTGCTGCACGGTGGAACTCAGTTCTTCCATGGCGGACGCCGTCTGTTCCAGCGAGCTGGCTTGTTCTTCCGTGCGCGCCGACAGGTCGACATTGCCGGCCGCGATCTGCGTCGACGCCGTGGCGATGGTGTCGGTGCCGCTGCGCACGCGCTGCACGATGTCGAGCAGGTTGCCGTTCATGACGGACAGCGCGTCGAGCAGCTTGCCCGTCTCGTCGCGGCCGTGGCGGCCGAAGCGCGACGTCAGGTCGCCGGCGGCCACGGTCTGCGCCACGTTCAGCGCATATTGCAGCGGCGCGACGATGCTGCGCGTGACCAGCCAGGCCGTCACCAGCGAAAAAACGATGGCCAGGGCGCTCAGCGCCAGCATCATGCCGCGCGCCGACAGGTATTCCGCGTGCACCTGCGCGCCCGCCGCTTCCATGCGGTCGTGCTGGTGCGTGATCAGGGTTTCCAGCGCCGCCATGTAGCGCAGCTGGTCGTTGCGCACGCTGCCCAGCAGCAGGGCCGCCGCCTCGTCGCGCGCATCGGCGTCGAGCAGGGCCAGCACCTTGTCGCGGCCCTGGTTGAAGGTGGCGCGCGCCTGCGCCACGGCCGCCATCAGCGCGCGGCCCTGCTCCGACAGCACGATGCGATCGAGCTGCGCCAGGCGCTGTTCCGTCTCCGCGCCCGCCCTGGCGATGCTGTCGCGCTCCTGCGCCAGCTGCTGCGGCTCCGTCATCAGCAGCAGGTTGCGCGACGAGCGGGCGATGACGTTGACATTCTTGATGATGTCGTTGGCCAGCACGGTTTTCGGATATTTATCGTCGATCACGTCGCGCATGCGCAATTCCAGGCTGGCCAGGCGCAGCATGCCCAGCGCGGCAGTGCCCAGCAACAGCAAGGTCAACAAAGCAAAGGACCAGCGCAAGCGGGTCCCGATATTCATATTCGCCATCTTCATTCGCATCCTTCAGTGTGGTGCATCGGTCACCGCGCCAGGCCCCCATGCAAGGCTGACGGCAATGGCTGGCGCCGCCAGCGGCCATGAGGGGCCGGGCGCAGCGGGCGGAGGGGTCAGCCTGGACAAGGCAGAGGCGGGAGCGTGGTGTGCTACGGCAGGCAGTGTGAGTTATCGCACTGGCAATGTCGCGTTAAGTTTTGCAAAGATTTGCTTAGATAGCAAAACAGCTATTTTAATAACACTGTTTTTTTAGTAAGTGTAAACCACAGTGCGGCAGGCGGCGCGCCATGCAAAACGGCCGCACGCGGCGGCCGTCGGCTGGCTGGCAAGCGCCAGCCGCTTCCCATCAAATCGTCAGAAGACTTCCCACTCATCCTCGCGCGGCGCGCTCTGGCGCGTCGATGGCACGGCGCGCAGCACGGGCCGCGCCCTGACCTGCGCCACGGGACGCGCCGGCGCCGCCTTGCGC
>CAUSDR010000605.1:0-2677 GCA_963530105.1 uncultured Janthinobacterium sp. | reverse complement strand
AGCCAGTACAGCGCCGTCCACGGGTTGTAGCTGGCGACCCGCGTGGCGTCCGTGCCGCCGCCCACGGGCACGCCCGCGTCGAGCATGCGCTGCACGGGCGGCGTGGCCTTCGCCGCCTCGGCACCATAGCGCTCGACGAAATATTCGCCCTGGAAAGCCATGCGGTGCTGGATGGCCAGGCCGCCGCCCAGCGCCCTGACCCGGTCGATATTTCTCGGGCTGATGGTTTCCGCATGGTCGAACAGCCAGTGCAAGCCGGCAAACGGCGTGTCGCGGTTGACCTTTTCAAACACGTCGAGCATGCGGCTGATCGATTCGTCATAGGTGGCGTGCAGGCGGAACGGCCAGCGCTGCTCGACCAGATGGCGCACGACTTTTTCCAGCTCGTCCTCCATGCCGGCCGCCAGCTCGGGGCGCGGTTCGAGGAAATCCTCGAAGTCGGCGGCGGAAAACACCAGCATTTCGCCGGCGCCGTTATGCCGGTAAAAGTCCGTGCCGTCGCCCGGCTTGACCATGCCCGTCCACTTCTGGAAGTCCTGCAATTCCGCGCCCTTGTTTTGCGTGAACAGGTTGTAGGCGATGCGGATGGTCAGCTGTTCGTTTTGCGCCAGCTCGTCGACCACCGCGTAATCCTCGGGATAATTCTGGAAGCCGCCGCCCGCGTCGATGGCGCTGGTGACGCCGAGACGGTTCAATTCGCGCATGAACTGGCGCGTGGAGTTCACGTGCAGTTCGCGCGGCAGGGCCGGGCCTTTCGCCAGCGTCGCATACAGGATCATCGCGTTCGGGCGGGCGATCAGCAAGCCCGTCGGATTGCCGGCCGCATCGCGCACGATCTCGCCGCCGGGCGGATTGGGCGTGTTCCTGTCGTAGCCGACGGCGCGCAGGGCGGCGCGGTTCAGCAAGGCGCGGTCGTACAGGTGCAGGATGAAGACGGGGGTGTCGGGCGCGGCCACGTTGATTTCATCGAGGGTCGGCATGCGCTGTTCCGCGAACTGGAATTCCGTCCAGCCGCCCACCACGCGCACCCATTGCGGATTCGGCGTGCGCAAAGCTTGCTCCTTGAGCAGGCGCAAGGCGTCGGCCAGCGAAGGCACGCCTTCCCAGCGCAATTCCAGGTTGTAGCTCAAGCCGCCGCGGATCAGGTGCAGGTGCGAGTCGTTCAGGCCGGGAATGACGGTGCGGCCAGCCAGGTCGATCAGCTGCGTGGCGGGGCCGCGATGGCGCATCACGTCCTCGACGTCGCCGACGGCGAGGAATTTGCCATCGGCGATGGCGACGGCGGACGCCAGCGGCTGCGCCCTGTCGACCGTGTGGAAACGGCCATTGAGCAAGATCGTGTGTGCATGCATGGAAACTCCCGGTTCAGGTGGATGATATGGCACCGCCGGCGGGCGGCGGTGGCGCGATATCAATACAATCTCAATGGCCTTCGCTGGCATTGAACATGGACTTGGCGTAGATCAAGCCCAGGCCATAGCCGCCGCCGTGCGCCACGGCCGTTGCCACCGTCTCGTCGTAGGTCTCGCCACGGGCCCAGTCGCGCTGCAGTTCCAGCAAGTATTGCACGGACGTCAAGGGCTGCGCGCCCGCCTGTATCATGCGCTGCATGGCCATCGCATGGGCTTCGTCGGAAACGTCGCCGCTGGCGTCGGCGATCACGTAGACGTCAAAGCCCTGCTCCAGCGCCGACAGCGCGGGGCCGACGATGCACACGGAGGTCCACAGGCCGGCCAGCACGATCTTGCCCTTGCCGTAGCCATTCACCTTGTCGGCGATGCGCGGATCTTCCCACGTGTTCATGCTGGTGCGGTCGATGGGCGCCTGCGCGGGGAAGACGGACTGGATTTCATCGAAGATGGGGCCGGAGAAGGACTTGGCCGCCACCGTCGTCAAAATCGTCGGCACCTTGAATTCGGCGGCCGCCTTGGCCACCAGCGCCGCATTGTTGCGCAGCAGGGCCAGGTCGATGGAGCGCGTGGCGAACGCCATCTGCGACTGGTGGTCGATCATGATCAGGGTATGGTCGTTCGGGGTCAGCAGTTTTTGAGCGGCTTGGGCAGTGGCGAAAGGCATGATGGTTTCCTTAGTGAAAATAATTGAATATGAAAAACGGATGTTCTTGGTACGGCTTTCCGGCACTTTTCCGTGCGCCACGCTGTGTGTGCCGGGCCAGTGCTATGCAGTATGGACGAGCCGCATGGAAAAGAAAAACGGAAAGAATGCCAAGCTATATTCGATTTTTTCGATGATGTAGAATCACCCCACTCACCCGCGACGCCAGGAGAAAAACATGGGATTTGAATTCAGGATCACGGCCAGCCTGACGGCGGGCCAGCGCCAGCACATCGCACAGCTGCTGGCGGCGCAGCCGCTGGCGTCCGGCGGCATGCCCGCCACCGACGCCAGGCTGACGGACCTGGGCCTGTACGTGTGCCAGCACCTGCGCCCGGACCCGTGGCACGGCCTGGCCGCCGTGCGCGCCTGGCTCGAGGCGCAGGGCGTGGACTACGCCATCGCGGAGATCGACGACTAGGCGCGCGGCGCGCCCGCTAGAACTCTTCCCACTCATCCTCGCCCGGACGCTGCTTGCCGGCAGGAACGGCCGGCGCATGGCGCGCCACCGGCTTTTCCGGCAGCCGGGCTGATGCGTGCGCCACCCTGGCCGGCGCCGCAC
>CAUSDR010000604.1:0-2711 GCA_963530105.1 uncultured Janthinobacterium sp. | reverse complement strand
CCAGTTCTTGAGAGGGTTTGGTGTATTGAGCGCAAGATCAGGGGCAAGACCCGGCGGGTCCGCCCCCTGCCTGGCATACATGAGTTCCTCGACGCCGGCGTGCCGGTTTTGACGGTCAAACAAATCAAATGCCGCCGGAACGCCCGAAAAATGCCCAGGGCTAGGCGCCGCGTCGAAGACAGTACAGGGTATGGCAACTTCGTACGGCGAGACGCGGCAACAACGCCCTGGGCTTTTTCCCGGGCGTTACAAAGATGCCATGTCGATCACGAAGCGGTAGCGCACATCGCTTTTCACCACGCGCTCGAACGCTTCGTTGATATCCTGGATGCGGATGATCTCGATGTCGGACACGATATTATGCTTGCCGCAGAAATCCAGCATTTCCTGGGTTTCCTTGATCGAGCCGATCATGGAACCGGACAGGCTGCGGCGCGCGCCGACCAGGCCGAAGGCGTTCACGGGCGGCACGGCGCCGTCCGGGATGCCGACGATGACCATGTTGCCGTCCACTTTCAGCAGGTTGATGTACTGATTCCAGTCGATGGCCGCGCCCACGGTGCAGATGATCAGGTCGAAGGTGCCGGCCAGCTTGGTGAACGTTTCCGCGTCATTGGTGGCGTAATAATGGCTGGCGCCCAGGCGCAGGCCGTCTTCGCGCTTCGACAGGGTCTGGCTCAGCACCGTCACTTCGGCGCCCATGGCGTGGGCGATTTTCACGCCCATGTGGCCCAGGCCGCCCATGCCCAGGATCGCCACCTGCTTGCCAGGACCTGCTTTCCAGTTGTTCAGCGGCGAATACAGCGTGATGCCGGCGCACAGCAGGGGCGCAGCGGCGTCCAGCGGCAGGTTGTCGGGAATCGACAGCACATAGCCTTCCTTGACGACGATGCTGTCCGAGTAGCCGCCCTGCGTGGCCGTCTTGCCGTCCGCTTCCAGGCCGTTGTAGGTCTGGATCAGGCCAGGCATGTACTGTTCCAGGTCGACGTTGCGCGTCTTGCAGGTGGTGCAGGAATCGACGAAGCAGCCCACGCCCACGTGGTCGCCCACCTTGAACTTGGTGACGTCGGCGCCGACGGCCGTGACGACGCCGGCGATTTCATGGCCGGGCACCATCGGGAAGGCGGAGCCGCCCCATTCGTCGCGCGCCTGGTGGATGTCGGAGTGGCACACGCCGCAGTATTTGATCGAAATAGCCACGTCGTCGGCGCGCGGGGCGCGGCGCTCGAACGTGAACGGTTGCAGTGCGGAGGTCGGGCCCAGTGCGGCGTAGCCTTTGGCGATGGTGGTCATGAAAACTCCTATGGATATATGTATGGGACAGGGGAGACGCGTGCCGTGCATGCGATGGAGCTAGTGTGCGGCAAATGCGCCGCGCGCGTTACCGCGATCCTGCAAGACCTTTGCACGATCCTCCAAATCTGCGTAAGATCATCCCCTGCCCTTACCCGCCTGTTGCATACTGCCGCCATGTCCACGCCCCTGCTCCCGCAAGATGAAATCGCCGCCCTGATCAGCCGCCACGCGCCGCGCAACGGCGACTATGCGACGGCCATCGGCAACCTCACCTTCCACCGCCAGTCCTCGGTCACGGAATCGCTGTTCCATGCGGCGCGTCCCAGCGTGGCCCTGATCGCGCAAGGCGGCAAGCAGGTCACCCTGGGCAGCGACACCTTCCACTACAGCCGCATGCAGTACCTGCTGACCTCCGTGGACCTGCCGGTGCAGGTACGCGTGGTGGAAGCGAGCGCCGAGGCGCCGCACCTGTGCGTGGTGCTGGGCATCGACATCGCCGACGTGGCCGCGCTGCTTGACAGCGAAAGCGCCGCCGGCGCGGCGCAGCAAAAGCTGATCCCCGCCACGCGCGGCATTTCCGTCAGCGACGTCTCGCCCGAACTGCTCGACGCCATGCTGCGCCTGGTGCGCCTGCTCGACCAGCCCGGGGACATCGCCACCCTGGCACCCCTGATCCGCCGCGAACTGACCTACCGGCTGCTCCATGGCCCCGTGGGCGCGCGCCTGCGCCACATGGCGCTGGCCAGCAGCCAGTCGCACCAGGTCAAGCAAGCCATCGACTGGATCAAGGTGCATTACGCGCAGCCGCTGCGCATCGAGCACCTGGCCGGCATGGCCAACATGAGCATGTCGTCGCTGCACCACCACTTCAAGGCGATTACCGCCATGACGCCGATGCAGTACCAGAAGCTGCTGCGCCTGCAGGAAGCGCGGCGCCTGATGCTGGTCGAGCAAATCGACGCGGGCACGGCCGGCTACCGCGTCGGCTATGCCAGCGAATCGCAGTTCAGCCGCGAATACAGCCGCCAGTTCGGCCGCGCGCCCATGCGCGACGTGGGACAGGTGCGCGCCCAGCTCAGCGGCACGACGGCCTACGCGACGTCGTGACTTGCCAGATTTGCCGCTACTGCGCGGCGTGCATTAGAATCTGGCCTCCCCACACTGGACGCTGCATGAACATGGCCCGATGACCGACTCCTGCTCCCCCGGCAGACGCAAGCTGCTGCGCCATCTACCTGGCTTGCTGGCGGCCGGCATCCTGCCCGCCCACGCCCATGACGGCCCCGCCAGCGACCATGCGGCCATCGCCCCCGCCAGCCGCGACACCCTGACCGTGGTCGGGCCGTGGGAATTGACAGGCCTGGAGCCGTCGCGCGGCGGCTACATGTTTACCCGCATGGAAGTGGCGCAAACCC
>CAUSDR010000603.1:0-2713 GCA_963530105.1 uncultured Janthinobacterium sp. | reverse complement strand
TCGCCGCAGCCGTGTATACCGTGTTGCCAAGCAAGCAGTTATGCGCGCTGGCCAATACGCTTACCGCGATCGCCGCAACAAGAAACGCGTTTTCCGCCGCCTGTGGATCGCCCGTATCAACGCTGCTTCCCGTGAGCATGGCGTAACGTACAGCGTATTCATGAACGGCTTGAAAAAAGCAAATATCGAACTGGACCGTAAAGTCCTGGCCGATATGGCTGTGATGGACAAGCCAGCATTCGCTGCGATTGTCAACGCAGTTAAAGCAAAAATCGCTGCGTAAGCATCGGTCATTGCACAACGTCATCCGTAGGGTGACGTCATAAAGAGCGGGGCAGGGGTGTGAACCTTATGCCCCGTTTCCGTTTTTGATTGTTGGACTTTTGATAAGCAAGTCCAGAATTGATGTCCAAAACAGGAAATGCCGCATGAACTCCCTAGAAGAACTCGTCGTCTCGGCCCAGGCTGACTTTATCGCCGCCGCAGACGCTGCCGCACTTGAAAACGCCAAGGCCCGCTACCTGGGCAAGACTGGCCAGATTACTGAAATGATGAAGGGCCTGGGCAAGCTGGACCCGGACGCGCGCAAGGCGCAGGGTGCCCTCATCAACGCCGTCAAAGTGCAGATCGAGGACGCGCTGACGGCGCGCCGTGACGCACTGGCCGATGCCCAGATGCAAGGCCGTCTGAACGCCGAAGCGATCGACGTGACCCTGCCAGGCCGTGGCCGCATGCCCGGCGGCATCCATCCCGTGATGCGCACGTGGGAGCGCGTCGAGGAAATCTTCCGCTCCATCGGCTTCGACGTGGCCGACGGCCCCGAAATCGAAAACGACTGGACCAACTTCACGGCGCTCAACAGCCCGGAAAACCACCCGGCCCGTTCCATGCAGGACACCTTCTACATCGATGGCAACGACACCGATGGCAAGCCCCTGCTGCTGCGCACGCACACCAGCCCGATGCAGGTGCGCTATGCGCGCACGCACACGCCGCCGATCAAGGTCATCGCGCCGGGCCGCACCTACCGCGTCGACAGCGATGCCACCCATTCGCCCATGTTCCACCAGGTCGAAGGCCTGTGGATCGCCGAAGACATCAGCTTTGCCGACCTGAAGGGCATCTACCTGAACTTCGTCAAGGCCTTCTTCGAGACGGATGACCTGCAGGTGCGCTTCCGTCCGTCGTACTTCCCGTTCACGGAACCGTCGGCCGAGATCGACATCGCCTTTGGCTCCGGTCCCTTGAAAGGCCGCTGGCTGGAAGTGTCGGGCGCCGGCCAGGTGCATCCGACCGTGGTGAAGAACTTCGGCCTCGATCCCGAGAAATTCATCGGTTTTGCTTTCGGCTCCGGCCTGGAACGCTTGACGATGCTGCGTTATGGCATCAATGACCTGCGCCTGTTCTATGAAGGCGATTTAAGGTTCCTGAAGCAATTCAACTAAGCGTTGTTCCGTTTGATTCATGGCGCTGGAGCGCCTGTGCGCTCGCGCTGTGAGCTTTGACCCTTTGAAGGCTTGATTATGCAATTTTCCGAAAACTGGCTCCGTACCATGGTCGATCCGAAGATGACTTCGGACGAACTGGCCCATCTGCTGACCATGTCCGGTCTCGAAGTCGAAGACGTCGATGCCGTCGCGCCCCCGTTCTCGAACGTGGTGGTGGGCCTGGTCCTGGAGATGGAGAAACATCCGAACGCGGACCGCCTGAACGTGTGCCAGGTCGACGTCGGCACCGGCACCATGCTCAACATCGTCTGCGGCGCGCCCAACGTGCGCCCTGGCTTGAAAGTCGTGTGCGCCATGGCGGGCGCCGTGCTGCCGCCTGGCGCCGATGGCAAGCCGTTTGAAATCAAGGTAGGCCAGCTGCGCGGCGTCGAGTCGCAAGGCATGCTGTGCTCCGCGCGCGAACTGAAATTGTCGGAAGAAAACGCCGGCTTGATGGAATTGCCGGACGACGCGCCGATCGGCCAGAATTTCCGCGATTACTTTGCCTTGAACGACTTGAAATTCACCATCAAGTTGACGCCAAACAAGGCGGACTGCCTGTCCGTGCTGGGCGTGGCGCGCGAAGTGTCGGCCTTGACGGGCGTGCCCCTGAATGCGCCGCAGTTCCGCACCGTGCCAGTCAGCAGCGATGAAGTGCTGCCGGTGACGGTGAGCGCGCCGGACCTGTGCGGCCGTTTCACGGGCCGCGTCATCCGCGGCTTGAACGCCCGTGCCGCCACGCCGGACTGGATGAAGCAGCGCCTCGAGCGCAGCGGCCAGCGTCCGCTGTCGGCCCTGGTCGACATTTCCAACTATGTCATGCTGGAACTGGGCCGTCCCAGCCACGTGTTTGACCTGGCGAAGATCCACGGCAGCCTCGACGTGCGTTGGGGCAAGGCGGGCGAATCCGTCAAGCTGCTGAACGGCAATACCGTCGCCGTCGACGAGTGGATTGGCGTCATTGCCGACGAGCAGGAAATCGAATCGCTGGCCGGCATCATGGGCGGCGACGCCAGCTCGGTTTCGGACGATACGGACAGCATCTACCTGGAAGCGGCATTCTGGTGGCCGAACGCCATCCAGGGCCGCGCGCGCCGCCTGAATTTCTCCACCGATGCGGCGCACCGCTTCGAGCGGGGCGTCGACTTCGCCACCACGGTCGAGCACATCGAGCGCATCACGGCGCTGATCGTGGAAATCTGCGGCACGCCAGCCACCACCGTCGG
>CAUSDR010000602.1:0-2716 GCA_963530105.1 uncultured Janthinobacterium sp. | reverse complement strand
GCCTGGCGGCGCCCGCGGCGCGCTATTTCGTCATCCACGACACCAGCTACCCGAATTTTTTGCTAGAACCCATTCCCGCCCACATCAACGACGCCAGCTGGGATTTCAACGACTTTACGCTGCGCAATCCCGCGCTGGGCGGCGGCCCGAAAGGCCATGTCTACGTGAACCGCCTGGGCGGCTCGCTGCAGGTGCGCGACTTTGGCACGCCCGGCTACGCCAGCAAGCTGGAAAAGGACAAGCCCTCGCTGACGGGCCTGTTCCTGCACGTGGAACTGGTGCAGCCGCGCCACTCCGTGCCGGGCGGCGGCAAGGGCAACGATGGCCTGGCGCCCGATCCCGGCTTTACGCCCGCGCAATATGAACGGCTGGCCCTGCTGTACGTCGCCGCCAGCGTGCGCAAGGGCGCGTGGCTGATTCCCGCCTTCCACGCCGTGCTCGATACGGGCTTTGCGAATGGTCATGATGACCCACAGAACTTTTCATTGCAGGAGTGGTCGCAGGCGCTGGCCCGCCTGCACGGCGCCTTGCAGCAAGGCGGCAGCGTCCCCTAACGCCCGCATCGGGGCGTTTCCCTGCGCGGGGATTTGGTGCATACTATCGAAAGCATAGCCATTCCTGCAAGGAGTTCAGATGAAACTTGCCACGGATCACCAGGCAGATGGACAGGCGCGCCCCCCTCGTGCGCTGCCGCGCGCCCAGCGCCTCTTCGCCATGCGCGATGCGGTACTGACGGCCTGGGAAGAGCGCGTGCGCGCCAGCGTGCGGGGCGCGGACCAGCTGCTCACGCCCATCCTCATCAATACCCTGCCGGCCTTCTTCGACAACCTGGCCGAAGCGCTGACGCCCGGCCACCCGCGCGAGAACGCCACCAGCGACAGCAACGTGCCGGCCGTGCATGGCAATGAACGGGCGCGCATGACCAATTACGGGCCGGAACAGGTGATCCAGGAATACCAGATCTTCCGCGACTGCTTCGCCGCCGTCGCGCATGCCTCGCACATCACCCTGCATGGCAAGGATTGGCGCATCATCAATGCCTCGATCGACATGGGCATCCGCGAATCAATCCGCGAATTTACCGCCATGCATGAAGGCTTCCGGCGCCGCATCGCGGCCGGGCTGTCGCACGACATGCGCAACCCGCTGGCCGTCATCAGCACCAGCGCCCAGCTGCTGCTGCGGCAGACGGACCAGGACAAGG
Organism: uncultured Janthinobacterium sp.; assembly: GCA_963530105.1. Lineage (GTDB taxonomy): Bacteria > Pseudomonadota > Gammaproteobacteria > Burkholderiales > Burkholderiaceae_D > Janthinobacterium. The sequence goes on along the minus strand of CAUSDR010000602.1, from coordinate 1,512 downwards.
TGGCGGCGCTGGCGCAGAAGATCGCCGACCACGGCAAACGCCTCGACAGCATGATCGAGGAGCTGCTCGACACGCTCAGCTACCACCGCGGCCAGCAGCTGCCGCTGGCCCTGAGCCAGTTCGACATCCTGCCGCTGGCGCACGCCGTGGCCAGCCAGGTCAACCTGCAGCATCCGGGCAGATGCATCGTCAGCGGGCAATCCGTCACGGGCTGGTGGTGCGAGAATTCGCTGCGGCGGGCACTGGAAAACCTGCTCGGCAATGCCATCAAGTATGGCGATGACGAGCCCATCAGCGTGTTCGTGGAAGCCACGCATGGGCGCATGATCGTCAACGTGCATAATGGCGGGCGGCCCATCTCGCCGGACCAGAGCGCGCGCATCTTCGAGTACCTGCGGCGCGAAAACCAGGGGCCGGCGCCCGGCTGGGGCATCGGCCTGCCGTATGTGCAGAACGTGGCGGAAAGCCACGGCGGCAGCATCGCCGTCGACAGTTCGCCGGAAACGGGCACCAGCTTCATCTTCGACTTGCCCGTCGATTGCCGCCCCTTCGTCCAGCCCGACGTCCCCAAGAGTGGCACGTAACGCACCAATACGGTGCAGATGACGGATTTACGCCACAAAAGTGGTCATTTTTTACACATTTTCATGTGCGTGGCACTGGCATGATTTCTGCTGAGCTATAGTCAGACACGGCTCAAGGGGAAATCACAACATGGCAAATTTTTTCAATGAAATGACTGCGGATGAAGTGGGTACGGACAGCAAGGTACGTGAACACTACCGTGAATTCGACAATTGGCTGGCGCAGCAATCCCCCGACACCATCGCCCGCAAGCGGGCCGAAGCCGACCTGACGTTCCGCCGCGTCGGCATCACCTTCGCCGTGTATGGCGACGATGCCGGCACGGAACGCCTGATTCCCTTCGACACCATCCCCCGCATCATCCCCGCCGCCGAATGGGCGCAGATGCAGACAGGGCTGGTGCAGCGGGTGCAAGCCTTGAACATGTTCATCCATGATATTTATCATGAGCAAAACATCATCAAGGCGGGCATCATTCCCGCCGAGCAAATCTACAAGAATGCCCAGTACCGCCCGGAAATGCAGGGCATCGCCGTCGCCTCCGACATTTACGCCCACATCGCGGGCGTGGACATCGTGCGCGCCGGCAAGGGCGAATTCTATGTACTGGAAGACAACCTGCGCGTGCCCTCCGGCGTCTCCTACATGCTGGAAGACCGCAAGATGATGATGCGCTTGTTCCCGGAATTGTTCGCGCGCAACCGCATCGCCCCCGTCGACCATTACCCGGACATGCTGCTCGACAACCTGCGTTCCGTGGCGCCCATGGGCGTGGACGACCCGACGGTGGTCGTCATGACGCCCGGCATGTACAACTCCGCCTATTTCGAACACGCCTTCCTGGCGCAGCAGATGGGCGTGGAACTGGTGGAAGGCAAGGATCTGTTTGTCAACGACAACTCGGTGTACATGAGCACCACCCGGGGC
>CAUSDR010000601.1:0-2732 GCA_963530105.1 uncultured Janthinobacterium sp. | reverse complement strand
GCTCAGGTGAGCGAACTGGGCAACGAAGGTCTTCCATTCGACTGGCCGCATGGCGTGCTCCCTGTTACGACGGTGTGCAGGGTCAGACATCGGTTCGGGGAGAAAATTCCATCCATCCCACAATTAACGAGGACAGAGCCATTACAATAGGCGCTCGCCAACCACCGCCACACATATGAAGAACACAGGCAACGCCAGACTGAAACGCGCCGCAGGCTCGCTGCTGCGGGGAATGCTATGCACCTTGGGCTTGATGGGCGCGCTGGCCAGCGCCCAGGCCGCCATCCCCGTGTATGGCTACTTCGTCAAGAATGCCTACCCGCATGATACGCAAGCGTTTACCCAGGGTTTGCTGTTCAAGGATGGCCACCTGTATGAGAGCACGGGCCAGAATGGCCAGTCATCGCTGCGCAAGGTGGAGTTGACGACGGGCAAGGTCTTGCAGAAAACCATGCTCGACAAGGACGTGTTTGGCGAAGGCATCACGGACGTGGGCGACGACCTCGTCGGCCTGACGTGGGTGTCGCAGACCGGTTATGTGTTCGACCGGAAAACTTTCAAGCTGAAGCGCAAGTTCAGCTACAAGGGCGAAGGCTGGGGCCTGGCCAGCGACGCCAGGGCCGTCTACATGAGCGACGGCACGTCCGCCATCCGCGTGCTGGACCCGAAAACCCTGGTGGAAGTGCGCCGCTTCGACGTCAAGGCCGATGGCCGCCCCATCGAACGCCTGAATGAACTGGAAATGGTCAACGGCGAACTGTTCGCCAATGTCTGGGGCGCGGAAGTCATCGCCCGCATCGACCCGGCCAGCGGCAAGGTGGTGGGCTGGATCGACCTGACGGGCTTGCTCCCGCCCGGCATGCGCGGCACGTCCAACCCGGACGCCGTGCTCAACGGCATCGCCTGGGATGCGCGGGGCAAGCGCCTGTTTGTCACGGGCAAGCTGTGGCCGCAGCTGTTCGAGATCGAACTGATCGAGATCCAGCGCCACTAAACTGGCCGATGCTTGCCTATTGAACAGTGTTGCTGGCGGGGAATCGTCTATCATGGCGCGATGTTGATACCCGTACGCCCAGCGCCACCCCTGTCTTTCCCTCCCTTCCGGCGCCTGGCGGCCGCTGCCATGCTGGCTGCCGCCGTGCTGCCTGGCGCGCAAGCGCAAGCGCCGTACGTGCCGGTGATCAAGCAGTACGGCGACTTCCTCGTCACGCAAGACCGCCATTCCAGCCAGGTGACCTTGTCGTTCCGCCAGCACGGCTACTGGCCCGGCGGCGCGCGCGAGGTGATGGAAGTGCGGCCGCTGGCCGCCACGCGCGAAGGCCAGCCCATGCTGCTGGCGTTCACCAAGGGGTTTACGGGACAGGGCACCATCCTCATCGGCGTGCAGAATGGCGAACCCCTGATGCGGCCCATCAGCCCGCTGCAAGAAAACAGCATGGTGCGCACGGAGCGCGATCCGGAATGGGGCGTGCCGCAGCCGGGCCGCGGCGAGGTGCTGCTGTTCCCGCGCGACGCGCGCGCGCTCGACACGCGCACGGGCGAACTGCTGTGGTTTGACGTGCCGGGCGTGGTGACGGGCGATTATGCGCCCGCCATGCTGCTGGCCGTCTCGCCCGACAAGCAGCGCGGCGCGTATCTGACCAGGACGCAGATCCTGCTGGCCACGCGCGAGGAGGGCATCGTTGCCGCCTTGCCCTTGCCGCCCGACACCGAGCAGCGCTGGCTGAAACCGCTGTCCGATGCAGCCAATGCGCAGGCGCGCGCCGCCCTCAAGGCGGGCACGGGCCGCACGGATGCGCTGCGCATCGCGCGCGAAGCGCGGCTGGCCTGGTTTGGCCAGCAATTTCAATGGCAACAGGGCAAGCATGGCTGGCAAGTGACGGGCCTGGGCGCCACGTCCGCCCCCGTGCCAGCCAAGGGAGCACAGCCATGACATTCAACAGACTGATGGGCTGCGGCCTGGGCGCGGTGCTGCTGGCCGGCTGCGTGCACAGCGAGATCGCCCCCAGGGATTACCTGACGCAAGACCTCGACCCGCAGCAGGCGCTGGTGCAGGTGGACGTGGTCTTCGCGCAGGCGCCCGACGACAAGCTGACGTCGCGCACCACGGCCGGCAACCGCGTGGAATACGCGGGCGCGCCGCATATCGTCGTGCCGTTCTACCAGAAGGGCCTGGGCTTCGACCAGGGATTCGCCGGCACGTATATCTTTGCCGTCGTGTATCCGGTCGCCAAGGTGACAACGGCCACGGCCAGTACCCGCGTGTTTGGCCAGCAAGTCGACAGCCAGCGCTACCGCTTCCGCGTGCCGGGCAAGGCGCAGTGGAACAGCAATGAAACCTTCATGCTGAGCTTTAGCCGCAAGGGGCGCCGCGAAGCGATCACTTTCCGCTTCAGCAATGAACAAAGCTGCCCATCCGCCTTCAATGCCAACACGCCCGCGCATGGCTTCCCCATCGCCGTCAGCGCCACCTTCAAGGATGGCAAGGGCTGCCTGAAAGTGTGCGACGGCCGCGACGGCTATGCGGGCTTTTGCGCCTTCCAGCCGCCGCCGGGGGGGTGACTATCAAGATGCCAGCCACGCGGCGGCCGGCGCCGGCGCGTGGCTTATACACGTCCCCGTTTTGCAAAATCTATTCAATTGTCATGTTTGGGCGGCAAAAAACGCGGGTTTTCAAGGTCCGCCCGCCGCGGAATTGACGTAAATCAATTCTTGTCGCGGCAGGTAAAACT
>CAUSDR010000600.1:0-2741 GCA_963530105.1 uncultured Janthinobacterium sp. | reverse complement strand
TTGTAGGCCAGGCTGGCGTCGCCCTCGGCGCACAGGGCCGCGGCCGTGGGCGGCACGGGCAGCCAGGCCGGGTAGTCCGCTGGCGCGCCGGCCGTGTCGATGGCGATCAGCGCCTGCGGGCCCAGCACGCGCTGCAGCGCCACGGTCAGGCGCTGCAGCTGCGCCTTGTCGGCGAGGTTTTCCGCGCGCAGGCAGACGGCGCGGATGCCGCTGCGCTGCAGCCATTGCGCCGTGGCCGCATCGAGTTCGGTGCCGGGCACGCCCGTCATCAGCAGCTGGCCGGCCAGCAGGCGCAGGTCGGTGGCGATGGCGGCGCTCATTTGACGGCGCCGTCCATGCCGCGCATGAAGAAGCGCTGGGTGAACAGGAACGCCAGCAGGGTGGGCACGATGGTGATCAGGGTGCCGGCGGCGATCACGCGGGTGCTGCTGCCGAAGGTGCCGCGCAAATACAGCACGCCCACCGACAGCGGGAATTCATCGGGCTTGCTCATGACGATGGACGGCCAGATGTATTCGTTCCACGATTCGACGGCCGTGAGGATGCCGACGGTGGCCAGCCACGGCGTGATCAGGGGCAGCATGATGCGGCTGAAGATGACCCACTCGGAGGCGCCATCGACCCGCGCCGCATCGATCAGGTCCTGCGGCACTTCCTCGAACGCCTGCTTGAGCAGCAAAATGGCCACGGCCGTCACCACGTTGGGCAGGATGACGCCCGTGTAGGTGTCGACCAGGCTCATTTGCGTGATGGTGATGAAGTTGACGAGGAAGTTGACCTCGGACGGCAGCACCAGCGTGGCGAGGATCAGGCCGAATACCAGCTTGCGGCCGCGGAATTTCAGGCGCGCCAGCGGATACGCGGCCAATGAGCACAGCAGCAGTTTCCAGAAGACGGTGAACACGGCGATCAGCACCGAATTCTTGAAGAATGACCAGATCGGAATGGCGTTGAACACTTCGATGAAGTTCTCGAACGACGGCGCCCTGGGCCAGAAGGTGGGCGGGAAGGCGAAGATATTGCCTTCCGTGGAGATGGCCGTCACCAGCGTCCACCAGAACGGGAAGACGCAGACGACGGCGATCGCGCACAGCACGGCATAGTGGCCCGCATATTGGCCAAGGCGTTGCAGGCGTGTTTTCAGGGGGCGGGAACGGATTTTCATGGGTATTCCCGGTCAGCGGTGCTTGGGTTTGAGGTAGCGCAGGCACAGCAGGGCGATGCCGATGCAAAATAGCGAGACGACGAAGCTGGCGGCCAGCGCGCGCGGCAGTTTCAAGTGTTTCAAGCCCTGGTCGTAGGCGTAGTACAGCGCCGTGAAGGTGGAATTCATGGGGCCGCCCTGCGTCAGCACGTCCACTTCCTGGTACGCCTTCAGGGCCGCCAGCACGGACAGGATGGAGCACAGCATGATGGTCGGGCGCAGCATCGGCACGGTGATCTTCCAGAAGCGCTGCCAGCGGCTGGCGCCATCGAGCATGGCCGCCTCCTGCATGTCCGACGGGATCGATTGCAGCGCCGCCAGGTACATCACCATGTACCAGCCCAGGCCGCGCCACAGGGTGACGAACATGACGGCAAACAGGGCCAGGCTGTCGTCCGACAGCCAGCCCACGGGCGCATTCACCAGCCTCAATGTCATCATCACGTAGTTCAGCGCGCCCTGTTCGTGGAACATGAAGCCCCACATGATGCCGACCACGGACACGGTGGTCACCACGGGCACGTAGAAGGCGGCGCGGAACAGGCGGATGCCGGGCAGGCGGTTGTTCACCAGCACGGCCAGGGTGATGGCGCCCACCTGCACGAAGGGCACCATCAGCAGGAACATCAGCGAGTTTTTCAGGCCCGAGACGAACATCTCGTTATTGAAGATGTAGCGGAAGTTGTCCAGGCCGACGAAGCGCGTCTCGCGTATCAGGCTGTAGTCGGTGAAGGCCAGCACGGAACCGTAGCCGACGGGCCAGAAGGAAAAGGCGGCCAGCAGCAGCAGGGCCGGGGCCAGGAACAGCCAGGCTTGCAGGGTGTGGCGGTGGGCGAGTTTCATGGTGTCCTTAGTGGCGCGGCAGGGTGGCCAGCTTGCGGTTCCAGATGGCGACCGCCTGGTCCAGCGCCTGTTGCACGTCCTGCTTGCCCGTCACGCCCGCCTCGACGGCTTTTACCAGCGAGCGGCGCAATTCATCGTAGTCGTCGATGCCGGCCACGTACAGGGTGCGCGAGTGGTTCATCGACAGGGCGCCGGCGGCCACCGCCTTTTCGGCCGCGCCCGCGTTGGCCGGCGTGGCCAGGAAGAACGGGTCGGCGGCCGCCTTGACGGTGGTGGGGAAGACGCTGGCCTGGCGCGCGAAAGCGAGCTGGTTGTCGTCGTTCGTCAGGAAGCGCGCGAACTTGCCGACCGACGGCAACTGGCGCGCCGGCACGCCTTTCGGGATGGCGAAGTGCACCAGCCAGCCGCCGTCGGCGATGCCGGTGGGACCCAGCGGCGCGGGCGCGACGCGAACAGGCTCGCGCAAGCAACAACTGCCAACAGTCTCTTGATCGTCATGTTTATCCTGGAGCGCAAGGCTCCAATGTCTATGAGTCCGCGGCGCGGGTACATGCCCTTGCCGTCGCTTATATTCGTATCCTGCCACCGGCCGCCCCGCCCCGTGCCGGGGGGGGGGCGGGCCGCAAAAGCGGCATTTCAGCCCGGGAAAAACAAAGCCCCCGGCCGTGCCACGTGGCCCCGCTTGGCGGCCGGG
>CAUSDR010000599.1:0-2771 GCA_963530105.1 uncultured Janthinobacterium sp. | reverse complement strand
GGCCCGAGCAGCGCCGCGCGGCCTGGGCCGGCACGCACCTGGAACTGACGAGCACGGAATTCAACCTGCTGGAAGTGCTGGTGCGCCATGCGGGCAAGCCGGTGAGCAAGAATCAACTGTCGGAACTGGGACTGGGACGGCCCATGGCCCGCTTCGACCGCAATATCGACGTGCACTTGAGCAGCCTGCGCCGCAAGCTGGGCAGCCTGGCCGATGGCCGTTCCTGCCTGCAAACCGTGTACCGGCTCGGCTATCAACTGATCAAGGAATAAGCGTGGGCCGCCTGTTCTGGAAGTTCTTCTTGTGCATCATGCTGGCGCAAATCACGGCCACCCTCGGCATCGGCGGCACCTTCTGGCTGAAAAACCGTGCCGCGCAGCAGGAACGGGCGCTCGATATCGATACCAGCCCGCCCGCGCAGATGGCCATCGAAGCGGCCAGCGCCACCCTGGAAGCGGGCGGCGGCAAAGCCTTGCAGCAATTTCTTAGCAAGATGGAACGCATGCGCGTGTTCGCCGTCGATGCGCAGGGACATGAACTGATGGGACGCACTGTCCATCCCGCCATGCTGGGCAAGGCGCGCGCGCTGCTGGCGCAAGGCACGCCGCATGCCGTGGTGCGCGAAGCGAGCAGCGGCGACGGCGCCCGCTACCTGCTGTTCCTGCCCTCGTCCGAACGTTTTCGCAATGCCGAAGCCGGCGCCGCGCGCGACATGCTCAACGCTGTGACGATGACGGGGCCGCTTGGCATGCCACAGGGCGCGCGGCACGAAGGACCTGGCGCCGCGCCGCCGCCCTCCCAGTTCGAGCGCGGCCCGCCGCGCGAGATGGGCGGCATGCCGCCCGGCCCGCGCATGGGCACGCCTTTCCGCACCTTCATTCCCCTCACGGCCGCCATCGCCGCCAGCCTGCTCTTCGCCTTCCTGCTGGCCTGGTATTTCGCGCGCCCGATCCGCGACTTGCGGCAAGCCTTCGAGGCCGCCTCGAACGGCGACCTGGCGCCGCGCTTCCACGCCAGCGGCAAGCGCGGTGATGAACTGACGGACCTGGGCCGCGATTTCGACCGCATGACGGGACGTTTGCGCAATCTCATGGATAGCCAGACGCGCTTGCTGCATGATGTGTCGCACGAACTGCGCTCGCCGCTGGCGCGCCTGCAGGCCGCCATCGGCCTGGCGCACCAGCAGCCGGACAAGATGGCCGCCTCGATGCAGCGCATCGAACGCGAAAGCGAGCGCATGGATAAACTCATCGGTGAACTGCTGACCCTGTCACGGCTGGAAGCGGGCGCCGTGCGCGCGCATGGCGAAGACATCTGCATCGCCGACCTGGTCCACGATATCGTCGACGATGCCCGCTACGAAGCGGAGCCGCGCCACGTCGCCATCGAAGTGACGGGCGATGCGGCCAGCGCCGACGCCATCATCACGGGCCAGCCCGAATTGCTGGCGCGCGCCGTGGAAAACGTCGTGCGCAATGCCGTCAAGCACAGTCCCGACGGAGGCAAGGTGCAAGTACATATCGCCCTGCAAGATGGTGCAGAGCAGCTGCGCATTGCCGTGCTGGACCGGGGACCCGGCGTGCCGCAAGCCGACCTGGCCAGCATTTTCGAACCATTCTTCCGCGCCAGCAATACCCAGCACAGCACGGAAGGCCACGGCCTGGGCCTGGCCATTGCCCGGCACGTGATCGGCGCGCATGGCGGACACATCGCTGCCAGCCTGCGCAACGGCGGCGGCCTGTGCGTGGAAATGCTGCTGCCCGCGAAAACGCCAGGCTGACCTTCCGGCCCGCCTGGCTTGCGCCACGCCTATGCCTGGGTATCGATGATGCTGCCCAAGGTCGACGCCGCCGACCTGGCCGGACTCGTCGCCGTATCGGCGCTGCTGGACGTCTGCATTTCCTTCTGCGCCGCCTGTTGCGCGGCCGCCGCTTGCAACTGAGCAATTTGCGCCTGCAAGGCCTGGATCTGCTGCGCCAGCTGCTGCTGCAGCTTTTGCGACGCCTCCGTCTGCTCGCCCTTCTGCGACTCCGTCAATTGCTTTTGCGCCGCCGTGATCTGCTTTTGCAGCGCAGCGATCTGCGAACTGCTGCCCGTACTGCCGCTCCCCGCCGCGCTCACCGCGCTGCCCGAACCGATTGCCGCTACCATATTGCCTCCTGTGTGTATCAATACAACAGTTAACGGCAGGCGGCTGCGCGGACGTAGTGCGGCCAGTGTAAAGCCGCGTAAAGGCATGTAAAGATCGCCGCCCGCGCGCACGCCCGCACGCTTGCGTCCAGGCGCGAAAGACTGGCACACTGGCCATCCCTTCCTTGTTCCCGATCAACGATGAAAACGCCCTTGCTGCCCGCCCTGCCCGACCTTGTGCCCCGCCAGCGCTGCGGCGTGATCGAATTTCCCGTGCACCACATGCTTGGCGGCACGTCGACGGGCCTGGTCCTGCATGCGGCCAGCGTGCCGGCCGACCCGGCGCTGCGCGAGGAATTGCTGCGCCACCTGATGGGCACGCCCCAGTCCGGCCAGTTGCCGGGCAACCGGCAAATCACGGGACTGGGGCGCGGCGCCCCCACCAGCAACAAGGTGTTTCTTGCCGAAGTGGAGCAGCACCAAGGACAGCCGCGCCTGGTCAGCACCCTGGCGCAACTGGCGGGCGGGCATGCGGCCATCGATTGGAGCGTGAACTGCGGCAATATGTCTTCGGCCCTGCAACTGTGGGGCCTGGACAGCGGCGTCATCGAGGCGCTGGCCATCGGCGCGCACGCCACCGA
>CAUSDR010000598.1:0-2779 GCA_963530105.1 uncultured Janthinobacterium sp. | reverse complement strand
GGTCTGGCATCCCTCTTCAAAGGCGGCGCGCAAGCCCTGGCACATATTTTCCGCCAGCGGGTGCGCGGCCGGCTCGATGCTGCAGCGGCCCTCGTGGTGGAATCCCGCATACAGCGCGAGCGCGGCGGGAAGAATCACTTCCAGGTAGGGACTCATCTTACTTGACCGCCGGGCTGGCGTCCACGCGGTCGGCCTCGCCCGATATGCTGCACTTGACGGGCGGCATATTCCTGTTGGCATCGCGGGCGATGACCAGGCGTTGCCCGCCTGCCTCGTAAATCTGCTCAAGCATCAGGCGCAGCGCCTGCGCTTCGTCGTACTTGCCCATGCCCAGGCCGATGACAATCGCGCGCGTCTGGTCGAGCGCTGGCCGGATGGCCACGGAGAAATCGTCGCCGCTCAAACACACCTTGCCGGCCGGGGCGATGATCTTCGCGCCGCGCGGTGCGCTGTCCGTCTGCCACTGCACGTCGTATCCCCTGATATGCAGGAAATCATGGTACGGGATCGCGGCCACCAGGACGGCGGCATCGAGCTGGTAGCGCTTTTCTGAAAAACGCGCGTTGACGGCTTCCTTGTGGGTCTTTTTTTGCGCATACAGCCGATCCATCAATTCATCGTAGCGCGCGGCGTCATAAACGGGCCACGCCTTGATGGCGATTGCAATCTCTTCCATGTACTTTTCGTGCACCTTGGTCATGGCCGCCCGTTCGGGCGGCGTGGCAAGTTCTTCCAGGATGCACAGGCGCTGGGCGAACAAGGTTTTCACGATAAGTTCGTCACCCAGGCCTGTAGAGCTCAGCTTTGACGTGATGGGATGGACTTCCTTGCCCGCGATGACAGGCGCGATACGGAACGACAACTGATTGTCCTTGCCCGCAATGGCGGGACAGCTGCCTTGCGCCGTGCTGATCTGGCTTTTCTGCGCGGCCGTCAATGTGCTGGTGGTCGCGCACGCGGCAAGCATGGCGCCGGCGACGATGGCGCATGCCCACATGGCAAGCTGGCGCAGTGTTTTCATTCTTGTTCCCTCCGTTGGCGTATGCACGGTGCGCCAGGTATCGCGCGGCCCGGCAGGTATTGCTTGTTGATGCAACAACAGGATGTGGCAACGATACGCCAAAGATGAGCCAGGAAATACGCCTATTGTCACATTGTAAATTTACAACAGTGGGCTGTCCCTGGCCGCTCGTGTAAGATTGCCTCCGTGATATTTCTCGCCAGGCGCGCCAGTGACTCTCCCCATGACTTCCTCCCCTTCCAGCAAGCTCGCCCGTCCCGCCCAGGCGCCGGACTTTGAAACCCTGATCGAGGCTGCCGGCGACCTGATCTACACGCTCGACCTGGAAGGACGCTTTACCTTCTTCAACCAGGCGGTCGAGCGCGTTCTCGGCTATGCGGCGGCCGAACTGATGGGACGGCCATTCACGGAGCTGCTGACGCCGACTGGCGCAGCCGTGGCGTCGCGGCATTACCGGCAAGGCCTGGCGGGCCAGGAACATACGCCGTTTTTCGAGGTCGAAGCGCGCCATCGCAATGGCGCCATCGTGCACCTGGAAATACGCGCCGGCATGCTGATGCGCGATGGCATCCTGGTTGGACGACAAGGCATCGCACGCGATATCAATGAAATCAAGGCATTGCAGACGATTGTTCATGAAAAGTCTCAACGCATGACATTGCTGGAAGAACGCACGCGCATCGCCATGGGCATGTATGCGCGCATCGCCGAACTGGTCTATGACGACCTGGGGCCGGCACATGGCGGCACCTTGCCCGGCGCCAGCGAAGCGGGCTTGCGCGAAATCCAGAGCACCCTGAACCGCGTGGCGGCGGAAAAGCACGGCTTGAGCGGGGCCGACCTGACCATTTTGCAACTGCTGGCCGAAGGCCGCTCGAATGGCGAAATCGCGGACGTCGTCTGCCGCAGTCCGCATACGGTCAAGGATAGCGTCAAGAAAATCATGCAGAAACTGGGCGCCAGGCGGCGCGCCGAGGCCGTTGCCTGCGCCCTGAAGCTGGGCTTGCTGACGGCCGAGCGCTGACAGTATTCGCATTCCCGCCATGAACGCTCTGCGCGGAACCACCCGATTGGGGGTGCTTTCCCCCTGTCGGTGGTCTGGCCGGCAAACCTTGCCCGCCTGATAATCATGTCAAGTGCCAAGGCAGGCACATCAACACATCATAAAAAACAGGAGACACGCATGACCCAGGCGCATCCACGCACCGCCGTTTTACCGTCCGTCCTACCCTTTGCCAGGCGCTGGCCGCGCCTGGCCGGCGCGCTGGCCATCGCGGCCGCCTTGTCCGCCTGCGCCAGCAAGCCTGGCCCGTGGCCGTCGCGCGCGCTGCCGCCCGAAGCGGCCGTGACGGTGGACGCCACGCAATTCTTGTCCCGGAAACAGCTGCTCGACTGGCAGCTGGATCTCGACGAGCGCCACCTGCGCGCCACCGGCTCGCCCCGGCATGAAGCGTACATCGATGCGCTGCATGAACGTTTGCTGCGCGCCGGTGTCAAACAGCTGCGCTTCGAACCCGTCACCTTCCAGCAGTGGTCGGTGGAACGGGGCCGCTGGGGCCTGGAAATCACCGATGGCGAGCGCCCCGGCGTGCTGGCGGCGGCCGGCTACATCCCGTACTCGGGCGTGACGCCGCTGTCCGGCATCACGGGCCGCGTCGTTTACCTGGCTCCCGGCGTCCGGCCCGATGCCAGCCTGGCGGGCAAGCTGGTCCCCGTTCGCTCGCCACTACTAAGGGAATCTCGGTTGATTTCTTTTCC
>CAUSDR010000597.1:0-2797 GCA_963530105.1 uncultured Janthinobacterium sp. | reverse complement strand
TCGCCGATTCATTGATCGAGCTCATGGTGTCGACCACTTGCGACACCACGGAGCCGCCCTTCAGGGCCACGTCCGATGCGGTGGCGGCCAACTTGTTGGCTTCGCGCGCATTGTCGGCATTCTGCTTCACGGTCGAAGTCAGCTCTTCCATCGCCGAGGCGGTTTTTTCCAGCGCGCTGGCCTGCATTTCCGTGCGCGACGACAGGTCGATATTGCCGTCGGCGATTTCACGCGACGCCGTGCCGATGGTTTCCGTGCCTACGCGCACCTGGCCGACGATGCCTACCAGGCTGTTGCGCATTTCCTTCATTTCCGCCAGCAGGCTGGACGTATCGGAAGGCTGGGTGTGGATGCCGATCGACAGGTCGCCATTGGCGATGCTGCCGGCGATCGATGCCGTGTAGTCCGGTTCGCCGCCCAGCTGCTTCAGCAAGCCACGCGTGATCACCAGCGCCGCCGCCACGCCCATCGCCACGGCCAGTACGCCGAGGATGATCATGAACAGGCGCGCACTGTCGAATGCCTTGCGGGCGTCCGATTGCATCTGCTCGTTCAGCTTGTCTTCCAGCACGGCCAGCTGCTCCAGCGCTTCCATCCATTTTTTCTGTACCGGGCGGATTTCCTTGATCATCACGCGCGTCGCGCCTTCCGCATCGTTGGCCATCCACAGGGCGGACGCCTTGGCGATGGCCGGCATGGCGGCGGCTTCATATTCCTTGATCGAGGTCAGCAAGGCTTTTTCTTCCGTTGTCGACTCGACGGCAAATTTCTCTTCGAGCTTTTTCTGCGTGTCCTGGTAAGTCGCCGTTTGCGTCTTGATGCGCGCCATTTCCGGTTCCATGTCGCTCGCGTCCGTCATCAGGGTCAGGATGCGCAGCGACGTGATGCGGTCGCTGACGTTGCCACGCATGTCGATCACCAGGCGGGTGACGACGTTGTTGACATTGATCACGTGATCGAGACGTTCCTGGATTTGCGCCATGCGCGCAATGCCGACCACGGTCACGGCGACCAGCAGAACAAGTACCAGGGCGAATCCCAGGCCCAGGCGGGTACCAACCTTCATTTTTGCTAAATTCATTTCGGCTCTTCGTAAATGAAACTATTGATAAGAATTTTGCCCGGCACGACAAGACGAAGGCTGCGGAACGCCGGTGTCCACCGCTGCTTATTGGTCAGCTAGTGGTATCCGGCTGCACGCAGCCTGGGGTGCTTCCTGGTCTGCAGCAACACTGAAAAAACCAGTGACTGCGAATGCAAATTTGTTCCGCACACTGAATTTTTGACACGCTTGATGGTGAGATCAACATCAAACATTCATATGAGAAATATTTGTCTATAATCAATTATAGGTGTAAATTTTGCCTCAAAGCAAGCAATAAGTGCCTGAATAAATAGTCGATTAACTTTCTTCGGGGAAATGGCAACAAAGCCGTTTCTTGCCTTCTAGAAATGCCCCATGGCAGTGCGGGCGTGCGCCGAAACAGCGCATTTACAACACATGGCATAGCCATATGACATCGTTTTTTCAGGGGATGACAGGGGAAGGGGTAAGGCGGTAATACCACTGCGCGGAAGGCGGCGGTATAGACAAGTTGACTCAGCTGTCCCAGCTGCAGTGCATCACATAGGCGTGGCCGTCCACGCCAAAGACAAAGACGCTCCAGATGGCGCCCAATTGTCCGCCCAGGCTGCGCCCGGACGATGATACCAGTTGATACCAGTGCGGCTTGCTACCCAGCAGTTCGAGCAGTTCGCCCTCGAAACCGTCATATACACGGGCATCGAGCGGCTGGCGGTCGGCCTCGCTCATGGGACGCAGGCGCTGCAGCAGCCACTGGCGCGGCGTGCAGGCGATGCCGCTGCAGGCCACATCCGCGAGCGGCTGCAGGGACAAGCCGTCCGGCGTCAGCGCCAGTGCGCGGCACAGCGCACCGAGCGCTGCCTGCGGCGCGACGGCACCCAGATATTCGCACAGAAACAGGCTGCCATCGTCCTTCAGCGCGCTGACGGCTTGCAGGTAGCCATGCAGCTGGCGCGCATGGGAATGGCCGTCTTCGCGCATCAGGCCGGCAGCGACAGGCGCGCCGCCGCCTCCAGCAGCAAACGCGGGTCGCCCGAGGCCAGCTTCTTCGAGTCCGACAGGGTCTGGCGGAAGCCGCGCGCGCCGGGCAGGTTTTGCATCAGGCCCAGCATGTGGCGCGTGACACTGTTGAGCTTCAATCGCCCCGCTTCCTTTTCCAGCTGCGCGCTGATGTAAGGAATCATCGCTTCGAGCACTTGCTCGCGCGTTTTGACGGGCGCGTCGTCGCCGTAATAGCGCTGGTCGAACTGCGCCATCACGTAGGGGTTGTGGTAGGCCTCGCGGCCCAGCATGACGCCGTCGAGGTGCTGCAGGTGCAGGTCGATTTCCTCCAGCGTCTTGATGCCGCCATTGATAATGAACTCGAATTGCGGAAAATCACGCTTCAAACGGTAGGCATAGTCATACTTGAGGGGCGGCACTTCGCGGTTTTCCTTCGGGCTCAGGCCTTTCAGGATGGCGTTGCGCGCATGCACGATAAACGTCTTGCAGCCGGCCTCGGCCACGGTACCGACGAAGTCGCGCACGAAGTCGTACGACTCGCTGTCATCGATGCCGATGCGGTGTTTCACCGTAACGTCGATATCGACCACGTCGCGCATGGCTTTCACGCAGTCGGCCACCAGTTGCGGCTCGGCCATCAGGCAGGCGCCAAACGCGCCCTTCTGCACGCGCTCGGACGGGCAGCCGCAGTTCAGGTTGACTTCGTCATAG
>CAUSDR010000596.1:0-2797 GCA_963530105.1 uncultured Janthinobacterium sp. | reverse complement strand
GGTCAGGATGGAGGAGGCGGCACGCTGGCTTGCCCACGCTTGACACATGCATATCGCCTGCCTGTTGCGTGAGAAAGGGCGCCGCTAACAAGGTATGATAGCACCCGTGAATTCAAAAACTTCCTTCCACAACCCACTGTCAAACGCCGTTGCCGCCGTGCCGTTGATGCGCCGGCCATGGCGTGCGCCCGTGCTTGCCGCATTGTGGCTGGCCGCGCCTTTTGCGCTGGCGCAAACTTTCACGTCGGCGCCGGCGCCCGGCGCGCCAGCCAAGCCGGCCAGCACGTGGACGCAGCTGCCCGTGCCGCCGGCGCCGAACCTGCCGAACCTGGGCGATACGTCGCGTGAAGACCTGTCGCCGGCGATGGAGCGCAAGCTTGGCGAGGAAATCATGCGCGGCGTGCGCGGCGACCGCGATTATCTTGATGACGCCCCGCTGCTGGAATACCTGAATACCTTTGGCAACGCCCTCGTGGCGGCGCGGCCCAGCGTGCGCGGCGAAACGAACTACGATTATTTCTTCTTTGCCGTGCGCGATCCGCAGCTGAACGCGTTTGCCTTGCCTGGCGGCTTCATCGGCGTGCACTCGGCCTTGCTGCTGGCGGCGCAAACGGAGGCGGAACTGGCATCCGTGCTGTCGCACGAGATTGGCCACGTGGCGCAGCGGCATATCGCGCGCATGCTGGGGCAGCAGCGCCAGGATGCCCTGATGCCGCTGGCCGCCATGCTGCTGGCCGCGCTGGCGTCGCGCGCGGGCGGCGACGTGGCCATGGGCGTGTTTGCCGCCGGCCAGGGCCTGGCCATCCAGCGCCAGCTCAATTTCGGCCGCGATGCGGAACGCGAGGCGGACCGCATCGGTTTCCAGATCATGGGCGAGGCCGGTTTCGACACCACCGGCATGGTGGCTTTCTTTGGCCGCATGCAGGCGGCCAGCCGCTCGTACAGCGACCTGATGCCCGCGTATCTGCAAACCCATCCGTTGACGACGGAGCGCATCGCCGATATCCAGGCGCGCATCCGCGAGCAGCCCTACAAGCAGCGTCCGGACAGCCTGAATTTTCACCTGGCGCGGGCGCGCGCCCGCGTGCTGCAGGATGACGGCGTGCAAGGCTTGCTCAATGCCAAGGCGGTTTTCAAGACGCAACTGGAGCAGCAAAGCCGTTTCCAGCTGACGGCCGCCCATTACGGCCTGGCCTTCGTGGCCATCAGGCAGGGCAAGCCTGCCGAGGCGCAGAAGGAACTCGACGCGGCCAATGCCGCCCTGCACCAGCCGGCCGGGCCGAACGTGTTTACGTCGGGCGGCACGCAGGGGCCGAACTCGCTGCTGGCGGCGATGAGCCTGGAAGTGCTCTTGATGCCGGCGCAAAAGAAGGAAGTGGCGCAACAGGCCCTCAAGGCGGCGGATGCGGCGCGCCAGCAATTTCCCCTCTCGCGCGGCATTGCCCGCCAGTATGCGGAAGCGCTGATGGCTGCTGACAAGCTGGAGCAGGCCACCCTGTATCTGCGCGACCAGGTGAAGCTGTACAAGGAAGAGCCGGAACTGTATGACTTGCTGGCGAAAGCCTATGCGCAGCAGGGCAAGATGACCTTGCAGCACATGGCGCTGGCCGAATCCTATGTGTTGCAGGGCGCCACCATGGCCGCGCTGGACCAGCTGACCATCGCCCGCAAATCGACGGACGCCACCTTTTATGACCAGGCCGTGATCGACGCGCGCGAACGGGAATTGCAGGAAAAGCGCCGCGAGCAGCTGAAAGACGAGAAATCCTAGTCCGCTGCCGCATCTGGCGTTTGCCGGAAGCCGAAGGTTTGCGGCACCGAGGCATGGGCCAGTGGCTGCACGGCAATCTCCTTGCCCGCATGCGCCAGGGTCAGCTTGCCCCGGCCTTCTTCCAGCCAGGCCAGCAGGGCGTCGTCGCCCGCTGGCTGGCCATCGATACGCAGCGCGGCCAGCACCTGCGCCATGTCGCGGTCATCCACCTGGGCCACGATGTCGCCGTGGCGCAGGATCAGCGCGCCGTTGTCGCATAAACAGGCGGCATCGATCGCTTCCAGCGGCGCCCCCGTCTGCAGGACAAAACCGTGCCGCGGGTCGCTGCGGGCGATGTAGGGCGTCGCTTCCAGGTTCACGTACACGCGCTGCGGGCCGTTCTGGAAAAACCAGCAACCGCGCTCGTCCCGCGCGTAATTGCGGTTGATAAAACTCAACAGGGCGGCATGGGCGATCTTGTCGCCCGGCAGTTGCTGTTGCTGCGCCTGCTGGTCGCGCATGCGCCAGTGGCCGCGCGCATCGAGGCCCAGCCAGCCGTAGCAGTGGGGCACGTTCGGCCATTTGGCCAGGGCCTGTTTGACGAGATCATCCATGTAAGACATTTTCCGGGTAAGTGGGCGCGGCACCAGCGTGACAGCTTTGCGACGCAGATGGCGCCGCGCTGCCATGTTCAAAGTGGGAAAGCAGGCGCAGCGGCAGCCAATCCAGGCGGCCCGGCAACTTGCCGGCGGCGAAGCCGACATGGCCGCCGTGGCGCGGATACTCGAGCGTGACCTTGGCCGCGGCGCTGGCCGGCAGGAAGCGTCCGGGCAGGAAGGGGTCATTTTGCGCATTCAGCACCAGGGTCGGCACGGTAATGTCGTGCAAGACGTGTTTCGCGCTGGCGCGGTGCCAGTAATCGTCGGCGTCGCGGTAGCCGTGCAGCGGCGCCGTGACGACATTGTCGAAGGCGTGCAAGTCACGCGCGGCCAGCATGGCGTCGCGCGCGAACAGGCCGGGAAACTGCTCCAGCTTGGCCAGGCATTT
>CAUSDR010000595.1:0-2800 GCA_963530105.1 uncultured Janthinobacterium sp. | reverse complement strand
ACGGCCACCTGCTCGGCGACGGTGGCCGTGGCCACCGTGCCCAGGGCGATGACGATGATTTCCGCCGACAAAATGAAGTCAGTGCGGATGGCACCCTTGATCTTGTCCTTTTCCAGCGCGACAAGGTCGACCTGCGGGTCGCGCAGCGCCTGCGCCAGCTCGGCCTTGTGGCTGTCATCGGGGTGCAGGTATTTGTGGGCGATCTTTTCAAAGCCCTCGAAGCACAGGTAGGCGCCGCCCACCATCAGCAGCGGCGTGATGGCCCAGGGCGCAAACGCGCTGATGGCCAGCGCGGCCGGCACGAGGATGGCCTTGTTCTTCAGCGAACCGACGGCGACGGCCCAGACGACGGGCAATTCGCGCTCGGCGCGCACGCCGGCCACCTGCTGCGCGTTCAGGGCCAGGTCGTCGCCCAGCACCCCGGCCGTCTTCTTGGCGGCCACCTTGGTCATCAGGGAAACGTCATCGAGGATGCTGGCGATGTCGTCGAGCAGGGCCAGCAGGCTGGAGCCGGCCATCTCAGTGCGCTCCCACGGTGGTGGCAGGGAATCTTGGAGCGAGGAAAGTGTTGTTTTTCATGATGTTGTTCTTGGTTGTGCGGCAAGGAAAGGCGTAGGTAGGACGTGCATGCGATCTTACCTCAGGGATGGCCGACAGGGCCGCACTGGCCGGGTTAAAATTGCCATTCAATCGCAATTTTGGAAACCGCATGCACTTCGCCACCTGGATCACCTTTGTCATCGCCGCCTCCATCATCGCCGTCTCGCCCGGCTCGGGCGCCGTGCTGTCGATGTCGCACGGCCTGTCGTACGGGGTGAAAAAGACCAGCGCCACCATCCTTGGCTTGCAGCTGGGCCTGCTGGTCGTGCTGGCCATCGCCGGCGCCGGCGTCGGCTCCCTGCTGCTGGCGTCCGAAGTGGCGTTCAACATCGTCAAGACGGTGGGCGCGCTGTACCTGATCTACCTGGGCCTGTCGCAGTGGCGCGCCAGGGTGGCCGTGGCGGGCGACCTGCACGCGGCCGCCGTGCTGCCCTCGGGCCGCCGGCGCGTGCTGACGGGTTTTTTGACCAATGTGACGAATCCGAAGGGCATCATCTTCATGGTGGCGGTGTTGCCGCAATTCATTAGCCCGACGGCGCCGCTGCTGCCGCAATTGCTGATCCTGGCCGTCACCATGTGCACCATCGACCTGATCGTGATGCACAGCTATGCCTTCCTGGCATCGTCGATGCAGCGCTTCTTCCGCGACGCGGCGGCCGTGAAAAAGCAGAACCGCTTCTTTGGCGGCCTGCTGATGGCCGTGGGCGCGGCCCTGTTCTTCGTCAAGCGGGGCAGCCACGCGGCGACCTGATACAGGTCAAAATGCAAACATTTGTAAGCCAGCTTGCGATGCCGGCCCGATAGGACTGTAATCGGGCTGTCGTCCCCCTTGTCATCCGTGTTCGTCCTGCCTGGAGCGCGCCATGCGTCCGACCCTGTCCTTTCCCCTGCTCAACACCCTGTGCGCCGTGCTGCTGTCGTCGGCCTGTACCTTGGCCCTGGCGCAGGACCCGCCCGCCCGCGTGGGGCGCATTTCCACCGTCGAAGGGCAAGTGCTGGTGCGCGCCGGCGATGGCGAGGCGCAAAACGCCCTGCTGAACTGGCCCGTCACGACGGATAACCGCCTGAGCACCATGCGCGGCGCGCTGGCCGAGTTGCGCGTGGGCGCGGCCGCCGTACGCCTCGATGGCGATTCCGAGCTGGAAGTGAGCGAACTCGATGACGAGCGTTTCCGCCTGCATCTCAGCTATGGCAGTGTCAGCGTGCGCGTGCGCAATCCGGAGGCGCTGCGCGGCTTCGAGCTGACCACCGCCCAGGCCCGCGTCACCCTGACGCAGCCGGGTTGGGTGCGCGTCGACGCCGAACGCCAGCCCGGCACCAGCGTCGTCAGCGTGCTCGATGGCGTGGCTGACGTGGATGGCACGACGGGCAGCGTCACCTTGCGTGCAGGCAAGCGCGCCGAATTGACGGACGAAGAATTGCGCACGGGCGCCTTGCAGAGAATCGCCTTCGACAACTGGCCCGAAGCCTTGCCCGCCGCCACGCCGGCCTTGCGCTATGTCACGGACGATACCACCGGCTATGAAGAGCTGGACCGCTACGGCTCCTGGCAGGACGACGCCGAATACGGCCCCCTGTGGCTGCCCAGCACGGTGCCGCTGGGCTGGGCGCCGTACAGCGACGGCCGCTGGACGTGGATCGCGCCATGGGGCTGGACCTGGGTCGACAATGCGCCATGGGGCTACGCGCCGTCGCATTACGGCCGCTGGGTGCTGCGCGGCCAGCGCTGGGGCTGGGCGCCGGGACGCGAGCGCGCGCGCGTGCCCTGGGCGCCGGCGCTGGTGGGCTGGGTCGGCGGCAATCATGGATTTAATTCCGGCGCAAACCACGGCCAGCGCCCCGGCGTGGGCTGGTTTCCCCTGGCGCCGCACGAGCGCTACGGCCCGGCTACCGCGCCAGCAGCGACTACGAACGCCGCCTCAACCGCTACGCCGACGGCCGCCGTGCCATGGCGGGCGAGCGCGAACGGCGCGAAGGCATGACGATGCTGCCGGGCGAGCGCTTTGGCGGCCGCACGGTCGATGTGCCGCGCCGCAATCGCACCACCATGCCGCCGCCCGTCATGCAAAGCCTGCCCTTGACCACGGCGCCGCCGGCCGGCAACTGGCAGCGTCCCGCCGAAACGCCGCGCACGGAGCGCGTGCCGCGGCGCGACTGGGCCAACCGCCCTGGCCGCCTGCAGACGGACGATGGCCAGGCG
>CAUSDR010000594.1:0-2817 GCA_963530105.1 uncultured Janthinobacterium sp. | reverse complement strand
GGCATGGGCAGCGGCATCGGCGGCGTGCGCGGCAGCGGCTGTGGCGGCATCAGGGTCATGAACGCCACTTCCGTGTACTGCTTGAGCTGGCGGGCCGGCAGCAGCAGGAAATACAGGCCCAGCGCATGCATGGCCAGGATCAGCACGACGGCCGCGCCTTTCAGGCTGAGGCGCCAGGCGGGGCGCGGAGAAGCGGGCTGGGCTTGGTGAAACATGGTGTGGCAGGCTCTTGTGGGCGCGGCGCGCGGTGCCATAGTGTAACGAGAGTGGCGCCAACATGTTAATCAATCCGCAAGGTATCGCCTGGCGCGCCTTTTGCATGCAGCATCCGGTACCTTTGCGGCGCAGTGTTGTGCGCCGCGCCATTTTTTTACCGCCAGTAGCAGTGCACTGGACGCTTTCCGGTCGGTGGGAATATAATGATAATCATTCTCATTACTATCGAACAACTACCATGCGCAAGTTCCACCTAGCCCCCACCCCGTTCGCCCTGGCCGCCTTCCTGCTGGCCAGCACCGCTGCCCATGCGCAAACCACGGCCGCCGCGCCTGGCGCCGACGGGCAAACCATGCCGACAGTCGTCGTCAATGCCTCGGCCGATGCGTCGGCGCAAGGTTTGCCGGCCGCGTACGCGGGCGGGCAAGTGGCGCGCGGCGGCCGCCTGGGCTTGCTGGGCAACGTGGACATGATGGACACGCCGTTCAACAGCACCAATTACACGCAGGCGCTGATCCAGGACCAGCAGGCGCAAGGCGTGGGCGACGTGCTGCAGAATGACGCCGGCGTGCGCGTCACGCGCGGCTTCGGCAATTTCCAGGAAATGTACGTGATCCGCGGCTTCGCCGTGAACTCGGACGACCTCGCCTATAACGGCCTGTATGGCTTGCTGCCGCGCCAGTTCGTCGCCTCCGAACTGCTGGAGCGCGTGGAAGTGTTCCGTGGCGCCAATAGCTTCATCAATGGCGCGGCGCCGGGCGGCGGCGGCGTCGGCGGCACCATCAACCTGGTGCCCAAGCGCGCCACGAATGCGCCGCTGACGCAGATTACGGTCGGCACGGAAAGCGGCGGCCAGGGCTACGTGGCGGCGGATATCGGCCGCCGCTTCGGCCCCGACAACAATACCGGCGTGCGCATCAATGCCGTGCGCCGCGACGGCGACACGGCCGTCGACCGCGAAAAACGCGAACTGAGCGTCTTCTCCATCGGTGCCGATTACCGCGGCCGCGATTTCCGCCTGTCGGCCGATGCCGGCTACCAGGAACACAAGCTGCGCAATCCGCGCCCCAGCGTCAGCGTGGCGGCCGGCGTCGCCGTGCCGGCGGCGCCTGACGCCAGCGCCAATTTCGCGCAGAACTGGACGCATTCCAACGAGCGCGACACCTTCGGCACCCTGCGCGGCGAATATGACATCGCCAACGATGTCGTGGCCTGGGCGGCCATGGGCTTTCGCAACGGCGACGAGTCGAACGTGCTGGCCGCGCCCACGGTCAATAATGCCTCGGGCGCGGCCAGCTCCTACCGCTTCGACAATACCCGCCACGACAGCGTGCGCACGGGCGAGATCGGCGTGCGCGGCAAGCTGCGCACGGGCGCCGTCGGCCATACCGTCAGTGCCACGGCGTCCACCTTCTGGGCGCAATCGAAGAACGCGTATGGCATGAGCGATTTCATCACGGGCTTCGGCACCAACATTTATGCTCCGGTGCAAGTCGCCGCGCCCGCGCCTACCTGGTTCATGGGCGGCGACCTGGCGCATCCGCTGGTGACGGCGCGCACCATGCTGTCGAGCTTTGCCATCGCCGACACCATGGCCTTTGCCGACGACAAGGTCTTGCTGACCGTGGGCGTGCGCCGCCAGACCATCAAGGACGATTCCTACGATTACGGCACGGGCGCGCATTTTGCCGACAGCAGCTACAGCGAAAGTACCACCACGCCCGTGCTGGGCCTGGTGTATCGCCCGCTCAAGGAAGTGTCGCTCTACGCCAACTATATCGAGGGCCTGCAAAAAGGCGCCGTCGCCGGCGGCGCGGGCGTGACCAATGTCGGCGCCGCATTTGCGCCGTACAAGTCGAAGCAGAAGGAAATCGGCGTCAAGTATGACGCCGGGCGCATCGGCGCCAGCCTCGCGCTGTTCAGCACCAAGCAGCCATCGGCGTATGTGGAGAACGGCATCTTCGGCGTGTTCGGCGAACAGCGCAACCGCGGCATCGAGCTATCCGTCTTCGGCACGCCGGCGCGCGGCCTGCGCCTGCTGGGCGGCCTGACCCTGCTCGACACGAAGCAAATCAGCGCCAAGGATCCGGCCAACGTGGGCAAGGACGCCCTCGGCGTGCCCGGTACCCAGCTGAACGTCGGCGCGGAATGGGACGTGCCCGGCGTACGCGGCCTGGCCCTGACGGGGCGCGCCTTGTACACGTCGAAACAGTATCTCGATGGCGCCAATACGCAGAAAGTGCCATCCTGGACGCGCCTGGACCTGGGCGCCCGCTACCTGACCACCATCGCCGACCGCGCCGTCACCTTGCGCGCGCGCCTGGACAACGCGAGCGACAAGAACTACTGGGCGTCGGCTGGCGGCGCTTCCGGCGCCGGCTACCTGGTGCTGGGCGCGCCGCGCACCGTCGTCGTCTCGGCCTCCGTGGACTTCTGACGCCAGCTTGCCGCCTGACAACAAAGCTGCCCTTTCCCCGGGCAGCTTTTTTTTCGCGTGCGCGCCTGTGCGGACAGGCGGGCTTGGGCGACAATGCCCGCATGAAACTGCTCCCCGCCCTGCTGCTGCTCCTCTGTACCTGCCCCGCTGCCAGTGCCCAGGAG
>CAUSDR010000593.1:0-2828 GCA_963530105.1 uncultured Janthinobacterium sp. | reverse complement strand
GTTCCACGGCGCGGCGCGGCTGCACGGGCGGCGCGGGACGGCACGGCTCGACTTCCAGCTTGCTGCTGTCGTGCGGATCGAGACGGCAGACAGGCAAGTCTTGCGGCGCTGGCGGCTCCGTCGCAGCGGCGCCGCCGCCGGCCAGCGTGGCTGCGGCAAGCACCAGCGCCAGCACGGCGCCGGTGCGGCATGGTTGGGCAATCGCGGTATGCATGCTGTCCCTCCTGTCAAAAGCGTCTGCTGCATTATTGTCACAGACGGCGCCAGATGCCAGCGCGCGTGACGATTGCCCGCACTGCGGCGCGCGGCCAGCCGCCTGGCTGACGGGCGGATGCGCGCCTGGTAACAGCGTTTTATTTCCCGCTAGCACTTTCTTTCTTGCCAGGATGGCATTACAATAAGAACGATTCTTATTCTCATTCACGGAATTCGACCCATTTTTCTTGCAATTTCATTTACTCATACCCAAGCCACCCGACAGGCAGCCAGGAAATAACAACATTCGGGAAAGCCCACCATGTCCAACCGCAGTCCAGTTCTCGCCACACCGCTTGCCATCCGCCCCGCCCCTTGCCGCGCCACCCTGCTCCTGCCCTGCCTGCTGTCGCTGGCCGTCAGCAGCGCCTGGGCGGAAGGCAATGTCGCCGCCGACCCGACCATGAACACGGTCGTCGTCACGGCATCGGGCTCGGCCATCGACATCAAGGATGCGCCAGCCAGCATCAGCGTCATCACGCGCGAGGAAATCGAGCGCCAGCCCGTGTATGACCTCAATACCCTGCTGCGCCGCATCCCCGGCGTGACGGGCGGCACCAGCCCCGTGGGCGAAGAGTCGAAGATCAAATTGCGCGGCTTGCCCGACAAATACACGCTGATCCTCGTCGACGGCAAGCGCGTGGGCAGCTCGGCCGACACGGCTTACCGCCCCGACTTGGGGCGCCAGGACTTGAACTGGATCTCGCCCGACATGATCGAGCGCATCGAAGTGGTGCGCGGACCCATGTCCTCGCTGTACGGTTCGGATGCCATGGGCGGCGTGATCAACATCATCACGCGCAAGGTGCCGGGCAAGTGGAACGGCTCGGCGACGGCCAACTACACGCAGCCGCAGGACAGCGGCCGCGGCACGGCGCATCAGCTGGGCGTGAACCTGGCCGGCCCGCTGTCGGACACGGTGGGCATGCGCCTGGGCGTGGGCCAGACGCGGCAGAACGCCGATGAAAAGGTCATCGGCAAGTCGGGCGGCATCGGCGGCGAACGCAACCAGACTGTCACGGGCCAGTTGAACTGGGCCGTGGGCAAGAAGCAGAATCTGTCGCTGGACGCCAGCTACGGCAAGTAGGAAGCCACGGATTCGACCACCCTCGATGGAGACGGCTACCCGGTGTTCGGCGCCTGGGGCGCGAGCAAGCTGGTGCGCAAGAGCGTCAGCGTCGGCTACGAAGGCCGCTGGGACTTCGGCAAGGCCATGGTCAACCTGTACCACAACGATTTCGACAATGAAGTGGTTGGCACGGTGGCCAAGTCGAAAGACAGCACGCTCGACGCCAGCCTGGAAAAACGCATCGGCTGGGGCGGCATCGAACAGATGCTGGTGATGGGCGGCCAGTGGAAGCACCAGGAATTGACGAACACGGACACCATCGGCACCATCCCCACCGATTACCTGGGCAACCCGGTCAGCGGCGCCACCCTGTCCGGCACCACCTCGGCCCTGTTTGCGGAAGATCAATTGTTCCTGCGCGAGAACCTGACGGCCACGGCCGGGCTGCGCCTGGACCACCACAGCAAGTTCGGCAACCACTACAGCCCGCGCCTGTACCTGGTGTACCACCCGCTTCCTGCCTGGACCATCAAGGGCGGCCTGTCGCAAGGCTTCCGCGCGCCCAGCCTGAAGGAAAACTCGCCGGCGGCGGCCACGCAGTCGGGTGGACGCGGTTGCGGCAGTTTGAAACCGCTGGGCTACATCACGGGCGGCTGCTACATGGCCGGCAATGCGGACCTGAAGCCGGAAACCAGCACGGCCGGCGAAATCGGCGTGGCGTGGGAACAGAATGGCTGGGACGTGGGCGTGACGTACTTCCACACGGATTTCAAGAACAAGATCGACTACGCGCCGCTGGGCTTTTTCCAGAAGCAGTGGTGGACCAAGATGACGAATATCCAGAAAGCGCGCACCAGCGGCGTGGAAGCGACAGCCACCATCCCGCTGACGAAAAACCTGAACTGGCGTAACAACGTCACCTACATGGCCGAGGCGAAAAACCTGACGACGGGCGCCAACCTGCTGTCGACGCCAAAGCTGTCGTGGTACTCGGCGCTGGGCTGGCAAGTGAACGACCAGCTGTTCGGCGAAGTGTCGGCCCAGTACACGGGCAAGGAACTCGATGCGGGCCAGGCGGCCAACAAGGCTTACACCATCGTCGACACGGTCGTCTCGTACAAGGTCACGCCGCAGTGGACGCTGCGCGGCGGCGTGGAAAACCTGTTCAAGAAAGGCCCGCTGGCCGACGGCAAGGTCGACTACTACGTGCCGGGACGGCGCATGTTCGTCGGCCTGACCTCGCGCTTCTAAGCGTCAATAACGGGGCGGCGGCGTCCCGGGCGGCGGCGTGGCGGCGTTCGCCGGCACGCTGCCCAGCATCTGCCCGGCGACGGGCACCTTGTGGCCGCTCGCGTACATGCATTTCTGGTAGGCATTATCGTAGCGGCGCTGCATGCCGTACGATGACGTGTCCGCCGCGCCCGTGCCCGCCAGCGCGCCAAACAGCAAGCCCGTGCCCGCTCCCAGGCCGGCGCCATGGCCGCCATCGATGGCGGCG
The DNA here is from genome assembly GCA_963530105.1 of uncultured Janthinobacterium sp. GTDB lineage: Bacteria > Pseudomonadota > Gammaproteobacteria > Burkholderiales > Burkholderiaceae_D > Janthinobacterium. Next base: position 6 of record CAUSDR010000593.1, on the reverse strand, counting down.
CCGGCC
>CAUSDR010000592.1:0-2835 GCA_963530105.1 uncultured Janthinobacterium sp. | reverse complement strand
TCGCCGCCGTCGTGCACGGTGTAGGCTTTCAGGCGCTTCATGGCATCACCCGCTTAAATTCAATGACCCACAGCCATTCGTTGGCATCCCAGTCGCCGCCGGTCGATTCCCACAGCTCGCGCCAGGCCATGCGCAGGGTCGCGCGTCCGGATGCGTTGCCATCCTTTGCAATGGTGTCGTAGCGGTCCTGCGCCTCGGCCAGTGCGTCCATGTCGATGCCCTCGGCCTCGATATCAGCGTCGCTGATGTCCTGCAGGCGCTCGACGCGCACCGACACGATCTCCAGCAGGATGCGGCTGGCCGCGCGCGGCATGTGGATGCTCGGGCGCCAGCGCGGGCGCTCCGGGTCGCCCTTGCATTCGTCAATCGGCCATTGGCCCGGGCGATCCGTGCAGCCTGGCGCCAGGTCGGCGCGATATTCGATCTTGCATTCGCTGTGGGGCGCTGTTGCTCGTCGGGGGGAGACGTAGCCGAACGTTTCGCGCACCCACAGGCGGTCGCCGGGCTGGCCATACGGGCTGGCGCGCAGCAGCGCTGCCTCAGTAACTGGCTCACGCTCGCCGATCTGATAGCGGTTCGTGTGCGGTTCGGTGGCGATGATGATCGGGTAGTCTGGCTGCCGCTTCAGTGCACGCCGCGTCTGCGTCTTGCTGCCGTCGAGCACGGCGCGCACCATGGCGGCGTTCATGAGGATAGGGTGCTCTTTCATGCTTTTTCTCCAGAGGCAGGCGCGGCCGCAAACATATCGACGGTTTTGGTGTCGCGCACCACCGGCGGCGGCAGCACGTCCAGGAATTCGCCGATGGTCAGCGCGTTGTCGCGTGGGCCATACGGCAGACAGTCGACGGTCCAGTCGTCCGGAAGGTCGGCCTCGGTCCGGATTTCTCCATCGGCCACCGCGTCGATGGGCTGGTCTTTGATCTCGCCAAAGTCCGACTTAAAGCGGATTTCGGCTTCGCGCTCGCTGGTGGCCATGATGACGGCCGTCAGGGTGACGCTGACGGTGTAAAGGCGGTTGATCATGTGGTCCCGCCTTTCAAGACTTCGCGCACGCCGACCATCACCTCATCGAACTCGGCCGACGTGCACGGCATGCCTTCGTCGTGATCGGCGATGCTGTCGCTGTCGTCGAGCTTCTTGATCGCCAGGAGCAGGGCGCTCGCCGTGCGCAGCTTTTCTTCCAATCCTTTCGCATAGGCATTCATGCCGGCCGCCGTCCAGCCGCCGCCAAGTGCATCGTCATGCAAGCCGTCGAGCGCATTCCAGCAGGCGACCATGCGCCGGGCGTTGGCCTCGCGCATACCAGGCGCGTTCTTGAAGTCGATGGCCACTGCAATAGCGTGATTTTCAAATTGGCCGGTACCGCCGATGACGGTTTCGGGCACGCCATCGTTGTCGAGGGGCGTTTCTCCGACCATCAGCATGCCAGGGGTGCGCGCGCTCATGCTGCCGCTCCTGGCGCAGCCAGCACCGTGCGATTGCCGTTCGATGCGATGCCGCTCACCACACCCAGCGCCTCCATGGCTTCCAGGAGGTTGCCTGCCCGGTTGAAGCCGACACGTAAGTGGCGCTGCACCAGTGATACCGATGCGCGGCGCTGCGTGCGCACGACCTCGACGGCTTGGCTATACAGCGGGTCGCTCGCGCTGCCGTCGCCTGGCGGCACGGTGCTGGGCGCCTGGCCGTTCAACTCCAGCACCACACGTTGCTTGCGCACTGGTTCATGGCCTTTAGCCGGCGCCGCGTCGACGGCTGGGTCCGGCGGCCGCGCATCTACCTCGGCTTCGCCGCCCAGCGCCTCTACCAGGTCGGCCAGCATCTTGGCCAGCTCGCCGGTCATTAAGGTGAAGTCGCTGTCGAAGCGCTCGTCGGCCGCCTCGCCAATCGCGCATTCCCGCAGTATGTCCAGCGCCTTGACGCTCTTAATGGCCAGGCTCTCGTCCAGCACGAAGGAAATCTTGTCGTTCCAGGTCATGGCCAAGCGCGTGCACTGCTTGCCGGCGGCGATGTGGCGGCGGATATCGTCCGCTTCCAGCGTATGGCGCTTGTATGCCACCTGGGCCTTGCTCTCGCCTGTGGCCCGCATGATCGCGTCCTGGTCGACCGTGAAGCCGACAGGGGATTCGTCCGCCTGCAGCCAACCCGTCATCATGGCCACCGGTGAGCGCTGCACGCGCAGGCTTTCCAGCGGCAACTTGTCGACGGATTTCAGCAGCAGCTTGACCACTTCGTCGGCCTTGGCCGGGCTTGCTGCGTCCACCACCAGCCAGCCATTGATCGGGTCGATCCACACGGCCGTGGTGCTGAGAATGGCGAAGGCGCGCGGCAACAGCTCGTCGGTGACGCGTTCCTTGAGTTCCTTCATGGCCTTCTTGCCGGGCGCGAAGCCCTGGGCTTCTTCCATTTCCAGCGCGCGGGCGGCGGCCACCTGGTTGACCACGGTCGACGGCAGCAGCTTTTTCTCGGTTTTCAGCTGCAGCAGGAACTGGCCGCCCACGGCGTGCACCAACGGTGCGCCGGCGCCGCGCGGTGCGGCCCAGCCCTGGCGCACAAGATCCATGCTTGTGGCGGGCGTGAACTGCTGCGGCGCCAGCGCCTGCTCGAGCACTGCGGCCGTCATGGCCCAAGCGGCGGGCAAGCGGTAAATCTGCAAATTCTTGAAAAACATGGCGCTTCCTTATTCTGAGAACACGACGCCGCGCGCGGCACCGAAGGCATACAAAAATTCAATGAACTGCGCGGCTTCCTTCACGTAGAAGTCGCTGGTCTGGACGCCCAGCTGCACGATCCGGCGCCCGTCGAAGCTGGGCGTCACGCGCCCGTCGTGGTGCAGCG
>CAUSDR010000591.1:0-2862 GCA_963530105.1 uncultured Janthinobacterium sp. | reverse complement strand
CGCGCTGTCGAACCAGCCGCCGGGCGTGGCGACGGCGCCGCTGACGGCCGACGCACCGGGCGCGGCGCCGGGCGCGCCGACGCCGCCGACGCAGAAGGAATCAACGACGAATTATGAAGTTGATAAGACCGTGCGCTATGAACAGAAGTCGATGGGCGGCCTGCGCCGCCTGTCCGTGGCCGTGGTCGTCAACTACCGCCGCAGCTTCGACAAGGATGGCAAGGTCACGGTGAAGCCGATTTCCCCGGCTGAAATGGTGCAGATCAACAATCTGGTCAAGGAAGCGATGGGCTACAACAAGGAGCGCGGCGACAGCTTCAGCGTCGCCAACTCGCCCTTCGACGGCATCGACCGCGCGCCGGAAGGCAAGCTGGAGTGGTGGCGCGACCCCGCCAACTTGCCGCTGGCCAAGGAACTGGCGAAATTCCTCATCACGGCGCTGATCTTGCTGTATATCTTCATCAAGATCGTGCGCCCGATGCTGCGCCCCGTGATGCGCAAGATCGACGATTTCGGCGCCCCGCCGCCCGCCGTCGAGCCGGAACTGGCGAAGACGGACGAAGAAAACGACGTCCTGCTCAGCGAAGCGGAGCTGGAAGAACTGGAAGAAGACACGGCGCGCGGTTACCGCGAAAACCTGGCGATGGCCAAGAAACTGGCGCAGGAAGATCCGCGCGTCGTGGCCAACGTGATCAAAGCATGGGTAGGCAATAATGACTGAAACAACGGGACTGCAAAAAGCGGCCATCCTCATGCTGGCCCTGGGCGAAAGCGAAGCGGCCGAAGTGATGAAATTCCTGGGACCGCGCGAAGTGCTGAAACTGGGCGCCGCCATGGCCACCATGAAAGGCATCGCGCACGACCAGGTGGTCGAGGTGCTGGACGACTTCCGCTCGCAGACGGAGCTCAATTCCACCGTCGGCCTCGATTCGGACGAATACATCCGCCAGGTCCTGACCAAGGCGCTGGGCGACGACAAGGCGTCCGTGCTGCTGTCGCGCATCCTGGGCGGCAAGGACGCGTCCGGCATCGAATCGCTGAAGTGGATGGATTCGCAATCCGTGTCCGAACTGATCCGCAACGAGCACCCGCAGATCATCGCCACCATCCTCGTGCACCTGGAGCGCGACCAGGCCTGCGAAATCCTCGGCCACTTCACGGACCGCCTGCGCAACGACGTGGTGTTGCGCATCGCCACCCTGGACGGCGTGCAGCCGGCCGCCTTGCGCGAACTCAACGACGTGTTGACGAAACTGCTGTCGGGTAACGAAAACATCAAGAAATCGTCGCTGGGCGGCGTGCGCGCCGCGGCCGAGATCCTGAACTTCATGAGCGGCGAGCAGGAAGGCTCCGTCATGGACAATATCAAGAACTACGACAATGACATGGCGCAAAAGATCATGGACGAAATGTTCGTGTTCGACAACGTGATCGACATCGACGACCGCGGCATTCAATTGCTGCTGCGCGAAGTGCAGTCGGAAATGCTGATCATCGCCCTGAAAGGCGCCTCGCAGGAGCTGCGCGACAAGATCTTCAAGAACATGTCGCAGCGCGCCGGCGAAATGATGCGCGAAGACCTGGAATCGAAAGGCCCCGTGCGCCTGTCGGAAGTGGAATCGCAGCAGAAGCAGATCCTGCAGATCGTGCGCCGCCTGGCGGACGAAGGGCAAATTGTCTTAGGCGGAAAAGGCGAGGATTCGTTTGTCTAATCTGATTCCCAAAGAGCAGCAAACCGCCTACCAGCGCTGGGAAATGACCTCGTTTGGCGACGAGCGCCCCAGCGTGGTGGCGGCGCGCAAGCTGCTGGAACCGGAGCCCGAGCCGGAGCCGGACCCATTTGCCGAACTGCACGAGGAAGAGCTGGCGCCGCCGCTGGAATACCCGACGCAGGAAGAGCTGGACGCCATCCGCGAGGAAGCGCGCGCCAGCGCCTTCGATGAAGGCCGCGCCGAAGGCTATGCGCAGGGCCACGCGGCCGGGCATGCCGACGGCCACGCGCAGGCATACGCGGAAGGCAAGGCGGCCTCCGGCGTGGAACTGGCGCACCTGCAAACCATCGCCGTCGATTTCGGCAGCGCCGTGCACCAGGCCGATGAACTGATCGCCAATGACGTCATGGAACTGGCCTTGCAGCTGGCCAAGGGCATGCTCAAGACAGCCTTGCCCGTGCGCCCGGAACTGATGCTGCCGATGGTGCGCGAAGCCATCGAATATTTACCTGTTTTACAACAACCTGCCTTGCTGATGCTCAACCCGGAAGACGCGCAAGTGGTGCGCGACGGCATCGGCGATGAGCTCGACAAGGGCGGCTGGCGCGTCATCGAAGACCCCAGCGTGGAACGCGGCGGTTGCAAGATCGATACGGCCAGCAACCAGATCGACGCCCAGACGTCGACCCGCTGGCAGCGCCTGACGCATGCGCTGGGCAAGGACCTGGACTGGCTGGCGCCGTGAGCGAGCCCGTCAAAGGCCCGAAGGCCCACGCGGCGCGCTGGCGCGCCTACCTGAGCGACTGCTCGGCCGTGGTCGGCTTCGTGGAGCCGATGCAGGTATCGGGCCGGGTCACGCGCGTGGCCGGGCTGGTAATGGAAGCCGTGGGCTTGCGCCTGGCCGTGGGCGCCGCCTGCACCGTGCCGCTGCCGAATGGCGGCCGGGTCGAGGCGGAAGTGGTGGGCTTCGAAGGCGACCGCCTGTTTTTGATGCCGCAAAGCGACGTCGAGGGCATCGTGCCCGGCACGCGCGTGTTTTCCGTCGAACCGGCCATTCCCCGTCCCGGCAGCGTGGCGCATCCGCGCCGCCGTCCCAGCGACCGCGCGCGCCACCTGCCGGTCGGGCCGCAGCTGCTGGGCCGCGTGCTCG
>CAUSDR010000590.1:0-2863 GCA_963530105.1 uncultured Janthinobacterium sp. | reverse complement strand
GCATGGCGGAGACGTGGCCGCTGACGAGCGCGCCGCCCATCACCGTGCCGAGGATGATGGAACTGACCGTCAAGCCTTCGATCCAGCCATTCGCCGCCACCAGTTTTTCCGGCGGCAGCAATTCCGTCAGGATGCCGTACTTGGCGGGCGAATACACGGCCGCGCCGAAGCCGACGATGGCGTAGGCCAGCAGGGGGTGCACGTGGAAGAAGACGAGAACGCAGCCGAAGATTTTGATCATGTTGCCAATGAACATGACCTTGCCTTTAGGCATGGAGTCGGCGAAGGCGCCGACAAAAGCGGCCAACAGCACGTAAAACAGCACGAATGACAGTTTTAACAGCGGCGTGATCCACGCCGGGGAATTCATGGACACCAATAAATCGACGGCGACGAAAAAGAGGGCGGTATCGGCCAGCGAGGAAAAGAACTGCGCCGCCATGATGGTATAAAAACCACGATTCATTCTTGAGTGCCTGAAATCATATCTGGCTTGCTTTATACCACGAAAAAACGACAAACCCCAAGTTTGGACGGGCCTGCTTTGCATCCTCTTGCCTAAGCGGAGCTTAATTTTTCTGCCGTAGAAAAATACACATACATGTGAACATTTTATAAATGCTGTCATGTGGACACGACCGCGCCCGGCTGCCGCGTCCGCGTCCCGCGCATCCGGTAAAATACGGCTTTCCCACCCGCCGTGAACCACGCTCATGCCCAGGCCCCTCATCGCCACCATCCATCTCGATGCCATGCAACATAATCTGGCGCGCGCCCGTGCCTGCGCGCGCGGCGCCCGCGTGTGGGCCGTCGTCAAGGCCAATGCCTATGGCCACGGCCTGGAACGCGCCATGCGCGGTTTTGCCGCGGCCGACGGCCTGGCGCTGGTCGAAGTCGATTATGCCGTGCGCTTGCGCGAACTGGGCTGGACCAAGCCCATCCTGCTGCTGGAAGGCTTTTTCGACGCCAGCGACTTGCCCGTCATGGCGCAGCATGGCTTGAACGGCAGCGTGCATTGCCTTGAACAGATCGCCATGCTGGAAGCGGCGCGCCTGCCGCACAGTATGGATGTGCACCTGAAAATGAACACGGGCATGAACCGCCTGGGCTTCACGCCGGACGCCGTGGCCGCCGCCTATGCCCGCCTGCGCGCCATTCCCCATGTCGGCACGATCACCCTGATGACGCATTTCGCCAATGCCGACGAGGCGGCGCCCACGCGCCTGCCCCTGGCCCAGCAGATGCTGCGCTTCGAGGCGGGCGCCGCCAGCATCGGTACGCCGCTGCCGCGCAGCCTGTGCAATTCGGCCGGCTTGCTGCTGCACCAGCTGGACAGTGACTGGGTACGCCCCGGCATCATGCTGTATGGCGGCACGCCCAGCGGCGCCCCGGGCGGCACGTCGGCGCAGGCTTTCGACTTGCTGCCCACCATGACCTTGCGCAGCAGCATCATCGGCATCCAGGACATCGCCGCCGGCGACGTGGTGGGCTACGGCAGCCGCTATGCGGCGGCCGGCAACGTCAAGGTGGGCGTGGTGGCCTGCGGCTACGCGGACGGCTACCCGCGCCACGCGCCCGAAGGCACGCCCGTGGTGGTCGACGGCGTGCGCACGGGGCTGATCGGCCGGGTCTCGATGGACATGCTGATGGTGGACTTGACGCACGTGCCCGGCGCCAGCGTCGGCAGCAGCGTGACCCTGTGGGGCCAGGGCATGCCGATCGACGAGGTGGCGCTGGCCGCCGGCACCATCGGCTACGAGCTGATGTGCGCACTGGCGCCGCGCGTGCCCGTCATCGAAGCCTAGGTGACGCGCGAGCGCGCTTTGTATATACTGTGAATCTACTGTATATATAAACAGCATTATTCCTTACCCGGGCAAAGTACACCATGGCAAAAGTCAAGACCGTCTACACCTGCAGCGATTGCGGCGCCGTCAGCAATAAATGGATGGGGCAATGCGCCTCGTGCAACCAGTGGAATACCATGGTGGAAAGCTTGCCCGAGACGGGCGGCAACAACCGCTATTCGAATCCGCAGCACATGTCGCTGGCGCAGACGGCGCCCGTGCTGTCGCTCGACGATATCGACGCCATCGACGTGCCCCGTTTCGGCACGGGCATCGAGGAATTCGACCGCGTGCTGGGCGGCGGCATGGTGGCCGGCGGCGTCGTGCTGATCGGCGGCGACCCCGGCATCGGCAAGTCGACCCTGCTGCTGCAGGCGCTGGCCAATATGTCGCACCACAAGCGCGTGCTGTACGTGAGCGGCGAGGAATCGGGCGCGCAGATCGCCCTGCGCGCCAAGCGCCTCGTCATCGACGCCAAGGAACTCAAGCTGCAGGCGGAGATCCAGCTGGAAAAGATTCTCGCCACCCTGGCCGATTTAAAGCCCGAAGTGGTGGTGATCGACTCCATCCAGACCGTGTATTCGGACGCCCTCAGCTCGGCGCCCGGTTCCGTGGCGCAAGTGCGCGAATGCGCGGCGCAGCTGACGCGCGCGGCCAAGCAGACGGGCGTGACCATCATCCTGGTGGGCCACGTGACGAAGGAGGGCGCGCTGGCCGGGCCCCGCGTGCTGGAACACATCGTCGACACGGTGCTGTATTTCGAGGGCGACGCCCATTCCAGTTTCCGCCTGGTGCGCGCCATCAAGAACCGTTTCGGCGCCGTCAACGAACTGGGCGTGTTCGCCATGACGGAAAAGGGCTTGAAGGGCGTGTCCAATCCGTCCGCCCTGTTCCTGTCGCAGCACGACAACCAGGTGCCCGGTTCCTGCGTGATGGTGACGCAGGAAGGCACGCGCCCCCTGCTGGTGGAAATCCAGGCGCTGGTCGACACCAGCCACTTGCCGAATGCGCGCCGG
>CAUSDR010000589.1:0-2892 GCA_963530105.1 uncultured Janthinobacterium sp. | reverse complement strand
GCCGTGCCGCCAGCGAGCGTGGCGCCCGCCGATCCGGCCGCGCCCGGCACGCCCGGCACCGTCCCCGGCGATACGCTCCCGCCGCCGCCCCTGACGACGCCGCCGGCAGGGCAAGCCGTGACCTTCACGCGGCAGGAAGCATCGCGCTTCCTGGGCCGCGCCACCTTTGGCCCCAACATGGCCGCCATCGATGCGCTGGCCGCCAGCGACAGCGATGCCTGGTTCAAGGCGCAGTTTTCCAAGCCGCAGACCTTGCATCGGAAATATATCGACAACTTGCTGGCGAACCAGGCCGCCGGTGGTCAAAAAGTGGGGTTTACGGGGGTCTATGAGACCTTTTGGCAACAAGGTGTACGCGGCGACGACCAGCTGCGCCAGCGCATGGCCTTTGCCCTGTCCGAGATCTTTGTCATTTCCATGCAAAACGAGTCCGTGCGCCCGCAAGTGCGTGGCGTGGCCAGCTACTACGACATGCTGGGCCAGCGCGCCTTTGGCAATTTCCGCGACTTGCTGGAGGGCGTGGCCCTGCATCCCATGATGGGGCTGTACCTGTCGCACTTGCGCAACCAGAAGGAATCGGCCACGCGCACGCCAGACGAGAACTTCGCCCGCGAAGTGATGCAGCTGTTCACCATCGGCCTGTACCAGCTGAACCCGGATGGCAGCTTGAAATTGTCTGGCGGCAAACCTATCGATACCTACACGCGCGACGACGTGGCGGGACTGGCGCGGGTGTTTACCGGCTGGAGCTGGGCCGGACCGGACCAGAACGCCTTGCGCTACTACGGCAACATTCCCGATCCCGACCGCGACTGGCAGCCGATGCAGAACTATGCGGCGTATCACTCCAGCAGCGAAAAACGCTTCCTGGGCAAGGTCATTTCCGGTGCGACCGGCGGCCAGGCAGATGCGAAACTGGCGCTCGATACGCTATTCAACCATCCGAACGCGGGACCGTTCTTTGGCCGCCAGCTGATCCAGCGCCTGGTCAGCAGCAACCCCAGCCCCGCCTATGTCGGCCGGGTGGCGGCCGCCTTCGCCAACAATGGCAGCGGCGTGCGCGGCGACATGCAGGCCGTCATCCGCGCCGTGCTGCTCGATCCGGAAGCATTGGCGCCAGCCGGCACGGCCTTGCGTACAGGCAAGTTACGCGAACCGCTGCAGCGCCTGGCAAACTGGATGCGCGCCTTCGACGCCCGGCCAGCAAGCGGCCGCTACACCATCTATTACCTGGATGATCCCTTGAGCGGCCTGGGGCAAAGCCCCTTGAACCCGTCTTCCGTGTTCAGCTTTTTCCGCCCCGCCTACATGCCGCCAAATTCCGCCCTGGCCAGCGCGGGCCTGGTGGCGCCCGAGCTGCAAATCACGGCCGAACCATCGGTGACAGGCTATCTGAACTTCATGCAGGAAGCCATCAATACCGGCGTGGGCGAGTCGCGCGAGGTCAAGGCGGATTACACGCGCGAACTGGCGCTGGCCGCCGACACGGGCGCCCTGCTCGACCGTGTTGACCTGCTGCTGATGCATGGCAGCATGCCCGCCAGGCTGCGCGGCCAGATCACCACGGCCGTCAACGGCATTGCCATCCCGGCGGCCACGGCCAGCAATGCCGCGCAAGTCGCCACCGCCAAGGCCAACCGCGTCAAGCTGGCCATTTTCCTGACCATGGCCTCGCCCGCCTACCTGGTGCAAAAATAAGTTAAATCATGCAAAACTTCCCATTTTCCCGCCGCCGGTTCCTCGGCTCCATGCTGAGCCTGGCCGGCACCACTGCCGCGCCGTTCGCCCTCAACCTGGCTGCCATGAGCAATGCCGCCGCGCAATCGGCGGGCGACTACAAGGCCATGGTGTGCCTGTTCATGGCCGGTGGCAACGATGCCTTCAATACAGTGCTGGCCACGGACACCCCGTCCTGGAATGAGTACCTGCGCCTGCGCAATACAGGAACGGCCGATTCCATCCACTTGCCGGGCCTGAATGAAACGGGCGGCGTGCTGCCTGTCACGCCCGCCACGGCGCAGGCAGGGCGCGCCTTTGCCCTGCATCCCCAGCTGGGACCACTAAAAGACCTGTTCGACAATGGCCGCGCCGCCATCGTGGCCAATGTGGGTACCCTGATCCAGCCCGCCACCCTGGCGCAATACAAGGCGGGCAGCGTTGCCTTGCCGCCCAAGTTGTTTTCGCATAATGACCAGCAATCGACGTGGCAATCGGGAGCGCCGGAAGGCGCCAGCACGGGCTGGGGCGGGCGCATCGGCGACGTGGCTGGCGCCGGCAACGGCAATGCCACCTTCACGGCCATCTCGGCGGCCGGCAACTCCATCTTTCTCAGCGGCCGCCAGATTCGCCAGTTCCAGGTGGGCCAGGCGGGCGCCGTGCCCATCCGTGGCCTGAGCGGCAACCTGTTCGGCAGTACCGCTGGCGCCGGCGCCCTGCAAGCCATCATCAACGATGCGGGCGGTGACTTGATCGAGCAGGAACATGCGGCCACGGTCCAGCGCGCCATCTCCAGCCAGAGCGTACTGAGCGGCGCCATGCTGGCGGCCGGCCCGGGCGGCGTGCCCAATCCCCCGCCCTACATCAACCCGAACACGGGCGTGGCAGGCGTCAATCCGCTGGCCGTGCAACTGCAGACGGTGGCGCGCATCATCGGCGGACGCGGCGCCCTGGGGGCGAAACGGCAAGTGTTTTACGTAACATTGGGCAGCTTCGACACGCATGACCGGCAAAAAGTGCTGCATGCCGACCTGATGGCGCGCCTGGCCCATGCGCTGGCGTATTTCGACAGCACCCTGGCATCGCTGCAGGGGGCCGACGTGCGGCGCCAGGTGACGACGTTTACGGCGTCGGACTTCGGCCGCACCTTCAGCAGCAATGGCGACGGCACGGACC
>CAUSDR010000588.1:0-2898 GCA_963530105.1 uncultured Janthinobacterium sp. | reverse complement strand
CCACGCTTCCAGATGGCAGCATTATACATAAAGGTCAGTGGCTTACCAATGGCGCGTCGTCGGTGCCGCACATTTAAGTCCCAAGGCAAGCGCTGGGCTCTTTTCCGGCGGGTCTGCCCCCGGCTCTTGGCCGGTGGACTCCATGCCTGCGCCAGTACCAACCCCAAGCCTTACACGCCCCAGTTCGCTCGCAGCGCCTTTTCGAATTCCCGCGCTGGCAGGGGGCGCGAGAACAGATAGCCCTGCACTTCGTCGCAGCCCGAGCTTTTCAGAAAGGCCAGCTGCTCCGCTGTTTCCACGCCTTCCGCGATCACTTTATGGTGCAGCTGCTGGGCGATGCTGATGATGGTGCTGGCGATGGCGCAGTCGCTGGCGTCGCTGGGGATGCCGGTGGTGAAGGAACGGTCGATCTTCAGGGTGTCGATGGGGAAACGTTTCAAGTAGGACAGGCTGGAATAGCCGGTGCCGAAGTCGTCCAGCGACAGCGCCACGCCCAGCGCCGTGATGCGGTCCATGATGCCGATCACCCTTTCGATGTTGTGCATCAGCGTGCTTTCCGTGATTTCCAGCTCCAGCCAGTCCGCTTCCAGGCCGTAGCGGGCCAGGGTGGCCGCCACCCTGGCAGGCAGGGCCGCCGTGAATTCGCGGGCCGAGACGTTCACGGCCAGGCGGATCGGCGGCAGGCCGGCCTGTTTCCACGCTTGCGCCTGGGCACAGGCCGCTTCCAGCACCCATTCGCCCACTTGCACCACCAGGCCCGTCGATTCGGCCAGCGGGATGAATTCGGCGGGCGGGATCATGCCGTGCTGCGGGTGGTGCCAGCGCACCAGCGCTTCCGCGCCGATGATGCGGCCGCTGGCCAGCGCGTATTTCGGCTGGTAGTGCAGCAGCAGTTGCTGCTCGGACAACGCCTGGCGCAATCCCGTTTCCAGGCGCATGCGCGCCTGCATGCCCAGGTTCATGTCCTGGCTGTAGAAGGCCACGCTTTCCGCTTCGCCGCCGCTGTCCTGCTTGGCGCGGTACATGGCGATGTCGGCCAGGCGCAGCAGGGTTTCCGCGTCTTGCCCGTCCTGCGGGTAGACGCTGATGCCGATGCTGGCGCCCACGCGCAGGTCGTGGCCTTCGATCAGAAACGGTTCCACCAGCGAGGCCAGCAGTTTCTGCGACACCATGCTCGCCTCGAAATGCTGGCCGATGTCGAACAGGCCGACGGCGAACTCGTCGCCGCCCAGGCGCGCCACCAGGTCCTGGTCGCGCAAGGCCTGGCGGAAACGCAGGGAAACTTGCCGCAGCAATTCGTCGCCGATGCGCCGGCCCAGGGTGTCGTTGATCAGCTTGAAACGGTTCAGGTCGATGAACAGCACGCAGCCGAGCATCTTGCTGCGCTGCGCCACGGAAAGGGCCTGGTCCACCAGCTTGGCCAGCAGGGTGCGGTTGGGCAGGCTGGTCAGCGGGTCGTAATACGCCAGGTGATGCAGGCGCTCTTCGGCCAGCTTGCGCTCCGTGATGTCCGTCAGGTAGGCGATCAGGCCGATGGGCTTGCCGTCCATGTCCTGCAGCGGCGACAGCGACAGGCTGGCCCAGAAGATCTCGCCGGACTTCTTGCGGCGCCGCACCTCCATCAGGCGCCCGCCCTGCTCCAGGAAGGCGTCGTGGAAGCCCGTGTCTTCATCGTCGTACAGGAACAGGATGTTGCGCCCCACGGCTTCCACCGAGGTGTAGCCGAACAGGCGTTCGGCGCCCTTGTTCCAGCTGGTGATGTAACCGGTCAAGTCCATCGTCAGCACGGATTCGTGCAACTGGTCGAGGATTTGCGTCTGCTGCGCCAGCAAGGCTTCAACTTGCGCGTAGGCATGCGTCGAGCGCTGCGCCAGCGAATGCACTTGCAGCACGCCGGCCGTCAGGGAAGCCAGGCTGGCCAGGTGGCGGCGGTCGGCGTCGTTGTACAGCCTGCGGCCAGCGACGGCGTAGTGGCCGTAGCAATGGCCGTCGAAACTGACTTCCTGCAGCAAGGCGGGCGTGTCGCGGGCAAACGGCGCGGGCGGCGCGGTGGCGTCGGCGCTGGCCGCCGGCAGGAACTGGCAATACGGGCTGGCCATCACGGCGCAGGCGATGCGGCCCAGCTCGGCCATCAGTGCCGGGCCACGCAAGCGCACGACGGCGTCGCACAAGGCGGCGCTATCACTGAGGTAATCCGACACCGGCAGCAAGGTCATGCTACAGATTCCGGCTGACCTGGATGGCCCACTGGTAAGCCTGTAGCAGGCTGCGCCAATAAGTTTCTCCATCGATGCCGGCGCGGCGCAAGCCTTCAGGGGGCGGCGCGCTGCTTTCCACCAGCGCCAGCAAGGTGCCCAGCTCGCCACTGCGCGCCAGCAGGGCGGCGCTGACCTCGGGCGCCAGGTTCAGGGTGGCGATGATGTCCGGCATGGACATGCCCAGCAATATATCCAGCAGGGAAAACACACCCGCCATGAAGGCCAGGTCCTGCGCGTCGCGGTCGCCACCGCGCAACTGGCACAGCGCTTCCATCTGCGCCGCGCGCACGGCCGCCAGCGGCAGCAGCGCGTGGATCTTGCCATCGTCCTGCTGGCGCGCATACAGCAGCAGTTGCAGCCAGCGCTGCAGCTGGCGCCGGCCCAGCAAGGTGATGGCCTGGCTGAAGCTGGTGATCGGCGCCGTGTAGCCAAAGGCAGCCGAATTAACCAGTTTCAACAAATGATAGCTGAGCGATGGATCTTGCTTGAGCGGCACTTCCAGTTCGTGCGCGTCGGCATCGCGGGCCAGCAGGCCCAGCAGCTCCAGCAGGCGCTTGCGCGAGGTGGCGTCTTCCGGTTCGCTTTGCTGGCGCGCATGGTGCAGGGCCAGCTCGGCACTTTCCAGGGCCGCCAGGCCTGC
>CAUSDR010000587.1:0-2907 GCA_963530105.1 uncultured Janthinobacterium sp. | reverse complement strand
CGCCTGGTCTAGTCGATGGTGGCCACGACGGGTGCATGGTCGGATGGCTGTTCCCATTTGCGAGGTGCGCGGTCGATGATGCAGGCCGTGCAGCGGGCGGCGAGGGCGGGCGAGAGCAGGATATGGTCGATGCGCAAGCCCTTGTTCAGGCGGAAGCCCAGCTGGCGGTAATCCCACCAGCTGAACGATTTTTCCGCCTGCTCGAACAGGCGGAAGGCGTCCGTCAGGCCGATGTCGAGCAGGCGCTGCAGGGCGGCGCGCTCCTTGTCCGAGACCAGCACCTGGCCTTCCCAGGCGACCGGGTCATGCACGTCGCGGTCGTCGGGCGCGATATTGTAGTCGCCGACGACGGCCAGCTGCGGGTGCTGCTGCGCTTCCTCGGCCAGCCAGTCGTGCAGGGCGGCCAGCCAGGCTAGCTTGTATTCATACTTGTCCGAATCGACGCTCTGGCCATTGGGCACGTAGGCGCAGACGACGCGCACGCCGCCAATGGTGGCGGCCAGGATGCGCTGCTGCGCATCGTCGTAGCGCGGGTTGTTCTTGACGACGTCGGTGATGGGCAGCTTCGACAGGATGGCCACGCCGTTGTAGGTTTTCTGGCCGCTGAAGACCACCTGGTAGCCGGCCGCCTCGATGTCGGCGACGGGGAACTTGTCGTCCGTCAGCTTGGTCTCTTGCAGGCAGAGTATGTCGACCGGGTTGTCGGCCAGCCACTGCAGCACTTGCGGCAGGCGCACTTTGAGCGAATTGACGTTCCAGGTGGCGAGTTTCATGGGAAAAATCCTTGCTTGATAGATAAAGACTGCGGCGATGGCCGGAGTGTTGATTGCGTGTCGATAGGCGCGAATCTTACCGCATGCCTGCCGCTGGCGTCCTTTCCGGCTTGCCGAGCGCCTGCTTTATTTGCTTGGCAGGAAAAAGAGTATGAAAAAAGTATTTATTTTTAACCAATCGTGGCGCATGAATATTATGTTTTTGTGTATGATTGATCAACCACTATGATTGATTTGGCATAAGTGGCTCGCGCGGCTTGCTGCGTATGGCCATTTAACACGACAAAGGTGTAAAGTTTCTCGCTAAAACGCGATAAAAACTACTAAAATGGCACAATGTAACAACTGTGTCACACGGCTTTGTTACAGCCAAGTTAACACCCAGACAGGAAGCAGTTGTAATTAGTTGTAATTGCTATTCCGACTTACATGACCACTGTGCCCGGGGGCGGAATGACAATTCCTCCCCGGGCGCCGCCAGACTTGTTATATAAATTGCAGTACTATATCTATGAGACTGTTTTGCGACATCAATAGATGGTACTATTTTGAAATGTTGCAGTTTTAATAGTGAGACTTGCGCGTAGCATTTGCAAAGGAAGAAAATGCGAACTGCATTTGAAGCGTGGGCGCAGCGTGATGGCCACATTGTGCGGCGAAGAGAAGACAAACCGGACGAGTACCTGATTTTCGAGACCCAGCGCCGCTGGGTCATCTGGCAGGCAGCTCTGACGCATGGCAAGACGGCCACCAAGCCGCGGGTGAGCGCGGCCGAAAAGGCAGCCAAGGCGCAGCGCGCCCTGGAAATGTCCTCCGATGAGGCGACCGTGCGCAACAAGGTGCTCAACGAGGTGCTCGACGCCTTCAGTGGCGCCGATGGCGCCGCCGGCATGGAAGGCATTTTGAAAGTGATCCAGGGCCTGAAGATGAAACAGAAGGCACTGGCCGACGACAAGAGCGAAGATTCCACGGCTTGAGGGGACGGCGATGCGTTATCGGCACTACAAGGGCGGCATTTACGAACTGGTGTGCGAAGCCACGCTGGAATCGGACCTGACGCCGATGATCGTCTATCGCGCCGCTGACGGTTCGATCTGGACCCGGCCGAAAGACGTGTTCTTTCAGCTGATCGAGGTCGAAGGCGTCATGGTGCAGCGTTTTGCTCCCATCAACTGATGGCCGTGCCCGCGCGCCTGCAGGCTTACCTCGCGGATCTGCTGCCGCGGGTCTACTTCTATGAGTCACTCGATGCATAAATTGCTGGCCGCTACACTGCTGCTGGGCGCCGCGTGCGCCGCGGCGCAGGCCGAAACCATCGGCTCCGTCGATACCGTGTTCAAGCTGATCGGCCCCGACCACAAGATCGTCGTGGAAGCCTATGACGATCCGCGCGTCGGCGGCGTCAGCTGCTACCTGTCGCGCGCCAAGACGGGCGGCATCAAGGGCGCCGTCGGCCTGGCCGAAGACAAGGCCGATGCCGCCGTCGCCTGCCGCCAGGTGGGGCCGCTGCAGTTCAAGGGCAAGCTGCCACGCCAGGAAGAAGTGTTCACCGAGCGCGCCTCGATCTTCTTCAAGCACGTGCGCGTGGTGCGCATGGTCGACAGCAAGCGCAATGCGTTGGTCTACCTGGTGTACTCCGACCGCCTGATCGAAGGCAGTCCAAAGAACAGCGTCACTGCCGTCGCCGTGCCTGGCGAGCAGCCGATTCCCGTCCGTTAAGCGAGTTCCCATGCGTGGACCTTCGTCTGCCGCTCTTGCCGCCAAGGCGCTGCTGCTGATTGGCCTGGGCGGCTGCGCCACCCTGACGGGCAATACCGACCAGATGGTGCTGGTGCAAACCATCCAGGACAACCGCGAACTGACGGGCGCCGGCTGCATCCTCAGCAATGACGTGGGCAAGTGGTTCGTCACCACGCCGGGGCGCATCACCATCCGCAAGAGCCAGGAACCGCTGAAAGTCGACTGCCGGAAGCACGGCTCGCCCGCCGTCGCGACGGATGACCACATCGATCCCAAGCTCAATGGCAGCGTCTGGGGCAATGTCATCCTGACCCTGGGCGTCGGTTATTTCGTCGACCGCAACACGGGCGCCGGCTTTGATTATCCTTCCGTCCTGACCATCGTCATGCAGGAC
>CAUSDR010000586.1:0-2917 GCA_963530105.1 uncultured Janthinobacterium sp. | reverse complement strand
GCCGCGCCCAGGCGCGCCGCCTGCTGGCCAGGGTATCGCTGGCGGCCAGCGCCACGTGGCGCCCGCTGACCTGCTGCCGGCCTTCGCCATACGCCACCATCAGCGCCTTGTGCGCCATGATATTGATCAAACGCGGGATGCCGCCGGACGCCTTGTACAGGCGCGCCACGCCGCTGCGGCTGAACAGGCGCGCGCCGTCGAAGCCGGCCACGCGCAGGCGGTGCGCCACATAAAATTCCACGTCGTCGCGCGAGAGCGGCCCCAGGTGGTAATGAAAGGTGATGCGCTGCGCCAGCTGGCGAATTTCCGGCAGGGCCAGCTTGACATCCAGTTCCGGCTGGCCGAACAGCACGATTTGCAGCAGCTTGCGCTTTTCCGTTTCCAGGTTGGTCAGCAGGCGCAGCGCTTCCAGGCTGTCGACGGGAATCGCCTGCGCCTCGTCCAGGCACAGCAGTACGCGCCGGCCCTGCGCCGCCAGGTTCAGCAGGCGCAGGTTGATGGCTTTCAGCAACTGATGCTGTTCAATATCCTTTTCCAGCAAGACATCCAGGTCTTCGGCCAGGGCCAGGATCAGCGAACGCGGCGGCAAGTTCGGGTTGGGGATATAGGCCGTGACGAAATCCGGCCCCAAGGACTGCATGAACTTGCGGCACAGGAAAGTCTTGCCGGTACCCACTTCGCCAGTGATCTTGATGAAGCCCTCGCCATTGCGCGCCGCCACCAGCAGGGTGTTGAGCGCCTTTTGCGACTGCGGGCCATTAAAAAAGAAACTGGTATCGGGCGTGAGGCCGAACGGCGCCTCGCGCAAGCCGAAATGGGCCTGGTACATTTAGCGCCGCTCCGACGGACGGCGCGGGTCGAGCGCCTCGATGCGCTTGCCCGATTCGAGCAAGTCTTCATTCCAGCTGTTGGCGCCATCGACGATGGTGGGCTTGATCAGCACCACCAGTTCGCGCTTCTGGATCACCTGCCCCGTGTTGCGGAACAGCGCGCCCAGCACGGGAATGTCGCCCGCGCCCGGCACCTGCGAGCGGTCCGCCGTCGTGGCCTGGCGCATCAGGCCGCCGATGGCGACGATGCGTCCATCCTGGCTGCGCACCATGCTGTCCATCTCGGACGTGCTGGACGCGGCCAGCGGCAGCTTCAGCGAGCCGGCGCTGCCCAGGTCGATTTCCTTGCTGATGGTCGACACCTGGCTGACGGACGGGTGCACGTGCAGGATGATGTTGCCGTCCGCATCGATCTGCGGCGTCACGTCCAGCACTACGCCGGAAAAGAAGGGTTGCAAGGTCACGTTGGGGCTGGTGGTGGCGCCGCTGGCCGTCGTGTTCGTCGTGGTCGACACGCCCGTCACGTAAAACTCGTCCGTGCCGATTTTCAGCACGGCTTTCTGGTTGTTCATGGTGGCGATGCGCGGACTCGACAGCACGTGCACGGAACCCTGTGACTCCAGGAAGGAAATCATGGCGGCAAAGTTCGCCGTCTGGAACGCCAGGCCGAACATGGAACCGGCCGACGTGGCCGCCGAACTGAGGCCGAAGCCGCTGCTGGCCGTCAGGCCGTTGCCATTGGTCATGTTCGGCGGCTGGCCACCATTGAACGGCAGCGGCGCCAGGGTGCCGCCCGGCTGGATGAAGCCGGTGGAGACGCGGTTCGTGTGGCCGCTCTTGATCGAGGCAAACGAAGCCCAGTTGATGCCCGTCTGCGTGTTGTTGTTGAGCTCGACTTCGAGGATTTTCGCTTCCAGGATCACCTGGCGGTCGACGGACAACTGCGTGGCCTTCAGGTACATGTCGACATTGCGCAGCTCTTCCGGCATGGCGCGGATGACGATCACGCCCGACTGCGGGCTGAGCACCACCTGGCGCCCCCCTTCGGTGCTGCCGACGATGGCTTCCAGCGACAGTTTCAGCTCGCGCCAGAAGTCCGCGTTCGAGGTGGTGGTCAAGTTGCTGCTGTCTTCGCCCGGCACCAGGCTGCCCGAGCTTTGCGTGTTGTTGGTCGAACCATTGTTACCCGAGCCGCCAGAGGTAGTTGCGCCCACGGACGACACGGAGGTCGACGAAACGCGCAGGTTCGACGTGCCCTTGCGCGCGCCCGTCAGGTAATTGACGTGGAACAAGCGCGTCTGCATGGTCAGGGGCTTGATGAAGATCTGCGTGCCTTCCACCTTGTAGTCGTAGCCATACAGTTCGCGCACGGCGTCGAGCGCCTGGAACAGGGTCACGTCCTTCAGGTTCGCGGAAATCGTGCCGCCGATGTCGGGATGGACCAGCATGTTGTAGCGCGTGCCGGCCACGATGGAGGTGAAGAACTGGCGCGCCGGCACATTGTTGAAGGCCACGTTGAAACGCTCGTCGAGCGCGGCGCGGGCCTTCGGCAACTGCTGCGCCAGGGCCGCCACGGGCGGCAGCAGCGCCGCTTCCACGGCATCGGGCTGGGCCGCCGGCGTGGTGGTGGCCGCCGCGCCTTTCACGGCATCGCTAATGGCATTGTAGGTGTCGCGCTTGACGGGTGCGACATTGCAGCCGCCCAGGCCCAGGCTGACGCTGATGACTGCCGCCATCGTACTGATCTTGAACATGCTCGCCTTGTGTTGATTGAATTGCTTGGCCACTTCGTCTACTCCTGCTTGCGGTCGGTCTTGGACTTGTTTTCGGTCTTGCTGTCCGGATACAGCGTGAAGGTTTCCAGCGTCTTGCCACGCCGCAACAGGACGGCCGTGTCGCGGATCTCCGTCACCACGGCGTCGCCCACCTTGCTGCCAACGCGCACCACCTGGCCATCGATGACGGCCACGCGGCGCCCGCCCGGCTTGCTGGAAACGAGCACGGATTGCAGCCGTGGCCGCACGGGGCCGGCGGGCGCGGCGCTGGCGGGCGCCCACAGGGCGGCGGGCGGGCGCGTGGGATCGTCC
>CAUSDR010000585.1:0-2923 GCA_963530105.1 uncultured Janthinobacterium sp. | reverse complement strand
GGCGCGGCGCGTGCTGCTGCCGGCCGCCCTGCCAGCCATCTTCACGGGCATGCGCAACGGCTTGAGCCTGGCGTGGATGTTCATGGTGGCGGCAGAGCTGATCGCCGCCAGCCAGGGCCTCGGTTATCTGCTCAGCGACGGACGCGAAACCAGCCGCGCCGACATCGTGCTGGCCGCCATCGTGCTGCTGGCCGTGCTGGGCAAGGCCAGCGACAGCCTGATGCTGCGCCTGGAAACCCGGCTGCTCGCCTGGCGCGACAGCTACACGCATGCCTGACCAGGACTCGCCATGACGCCATTGCTCGACATCGCCATCCATGAAAAAACCTACGGCGCCCGCACCGTGCTGCACAAGCTGCAGCTGCAGCTGCGCCAGGGCGAGATCGTCAGCCTGCTCGGCGCCAGCGGTTGCGGCAAGAGCACCCTGCTGTCCATCGTGGCGGGCCTCGATACGGACTTTCGCGGCGCCCTGCGCCTGGACGGCAAGCCGCTGGCAGGGGTGCACGCCGACATCGGCCTGATTTTCCAGGAACCGCGCCTCTTCCCTTGGCTGACGGTGGCGCAAAACATCGCCTTTGGCCTGGGCGCCAGGGGGGAACACGACCCCAGGGTCGCGCGGCTGCTGGAGGAAACGGGCTTGCACGGCCTGGCGCACAGCCTGCCCAAGCAGCTGTCCGGCGGCCAGGCGCAGCGCGCGGCGATAGCCCGCGGCCTGTTTGGCCAGCCCCGCATCCTGCTGCTGGACGAACCGTTTTCCGCCGTCGACGCGTTTACGCGCATGAAGCTGCAAGACTTGCTGGCGACCGTCGCCGCGTCGCACGGCCTGAGCGTGCTGCTGGTGACGCACGATATCGATGAAGCGCTGTACCTGAGCGACCGCATCGTCATGCTCGACACGCGCGCCGGCCCGCCGCGCGCGCACTACGAGGTGGACCTGCCGCGTCCCCGCGCGCGCACGCCGGCGGCGCAAGCGGGGCTGAAGCAAGCCATCCTCGGCGAACTGCACGCCGCGCACGCGATCTGATGCCGGCGCGGCGGCGCCCGTGACAAGCCTTGCCATGTTGAAAACACAGGCGGCCCGGTGCATCCGCCGTCGCGCCCCAGGCAAGCCGCCTGCAACCTTGCCCGCCGCCTGGGCGACTTGCGCCTGCCATGCCAGGTAACGATTGCGATTGCCAGGAAAGACACCGTTCCGGATACGCAGCCTCGTCGGCATCTTGCCGCGCGCCGCGCCGCAGGCGTTTGCGTCTTGCCCCGTTCCATGTCAGCATAGCTAACCCTGGCAACACG
Source organism: uncultured Janthinobacterium sp. (assembly GCA_963530105.1). Lineage (GTDB taxonomy): Bacteria > Pseudomonadota > Gammaproteobacteria > Burkholderiales > Burkholderiaceae_D > Janthinobacterium. Next base: position 1,633 of record CAUSDR010000585.1, on the reverse strand, counting down.
GACAAGGACTGCAATGCCCCCCACTCTTACACGCGCGCTGGCGCTGGCCCTGCTGTTGGCCGGCCACGGCTCCCTGGCGCTGGCGCTGGCGCCCGCCACGCCGCCCACGCCGGACTGCGAAGTCTGCGCCGCCTGGAATGCCGACCAGACGCCGTTCCGCATCTTCGGCAACACCTATTATGTGGGCGTTAAGGGTCTCAGTTCAGTGCTCATCACGTCGCCGCAAGGCCATGTGCTGATCGACGGCGGCTTGCCGGAATCGGCGCAGAAAATCATCGCCAATATCAGCGCGCTGGGTTTTCGCATCGAGGATGTCAAGCTGATACTCAATTCGCACGGCCATATCGACCACGCGGGCGGCCTGGCCGAACTGCAGCGGCGCAGCAACGCGCTGGTGGCCGCCAGCCCGTCGGCCGCGCTGGACCTGGCGTCGGGCGAAGTGGGGCCGGACGATCCGCAATACCACGCACTGCCCAAGTATCCGCCCGTGAAAGACATGCGCCTGGCGCGCGACGGCAGCCATTTCAACGTCGGCCCCATCGCCCTGACGGCGCACGCCACGCCGGGCCACACGCCCGGAGGACTGAGCTGGACCTGGCAGTCGTGCGACGGCCCCCGCTGCCTGAACATGGTGTATGCGGACAGCATCAATGCCGTCTCGCGCCCCGGCTTCAAGTTCAGCGCCAGCAGCGAATACCCGGCAGCGCTGGCGGACTTGCGCCGCAGCTTCGAGACGCTGGAAAAGCTGCCCTGCGACGTGCTGATCTCGGCCCACCCGGAAGCGTCGCAATTATGGGAGCGGCTGGAAGCGAGTGCCAGCGCCGGCAGCGAGGCTTTCGTCGACCCGCAAGCCTGCCGCGCCTACGTGGCGGCGGCGCGCACCCTGCTCGACGCGCGCCTGGAGCAGGAGACGCAAGCGCAGCAGGCGCAGTAGGCTTGTCAACCGTGCACGCTGGCGCGGCGCGTATCTGCTACTCTGGGGGCTATCACTTCAACAAGGAAATGCCATGTTCAAACTCGCCAGACTGATTCCCTTCGCCGCCATCGTCGCCATCACGGCTGGCTGCGCGCAAACGCCCGTGCGTTCCGATGCGGCCGCCGCCGCGCCAGGCGCCACCTCGCCCGCCAAGCCGGCGCCGAAGCTGACGCAAACGCAGTGGAAGCTGAAGGAATTGAAGGGCAAGAAAGTCGTGCGCTCGGCGCCGGAACAGCGCGAGGTGACGCTGCTGCTGGCCGACGGCCGCGCCAGCGGCCATAGCGGCTGCAACCAGATGATGGGCGGCTACACCAGCGATGGCGTCAGCACCCTGAGCTTTTCGCAGCTGGCCGGCACCATGATGATGTGCCAGCCGCAGGACATGGAACTGGAGCGCGAGCTGCTCACCACCCTCGGCGAAGTCAACGGCTACCGCTACGCCGACCAGGAACTGCTGCTGCTGAAAGATGGCGTGCCCGTGGCGCGCTATGAAGCGCTGACGGTGCAGTAAGGTTCTTGCAAAGCCAGCGACGACATCCTGGCTTGAAGAGTGCCCGAAAAACGTTCAGGGCAAGGCGCAGCGCCGCAGGCAGTACGCCAGTACGCCAAGGCGCTGAAACGCCGTCATGGACGATTTCTCGGCCACACATCAGACAT
>CAUSDR010000584.1:0-2926 GCA_963530105.1 uncultured Janthinobacterium sp. | reverse complement strand
TCCCAGGCCCAGGTCGATGCGTCCCGGATGCAGCGCTTCCAGGGTGCCGAACTGTTCCGCGATGACCAGCGGCGAATGGTTCGGCAGCATGACGCCGCCCGCGCCCACGCGGATGGTCCGGGTGCCGGCCGCCACGTGGGCGATCACCACGGCCGTGGCGGCGCTGGCGATGCCGGGCATGCCGTGGTGTTCGGCCAGCCAGTAGCGGTTGTAGCCCCAGCGTTCGCCGTGCTGCGCCAGGTCAAGCGTGTTCTTGAACGACTGGCTGGCGTCGCTGCCTTCGGCGATGGGCGCCAGGTCGAGTATGGAAAATGGGATCATGATAGCGATATCGGGACGTGGTGGAAAATCACAATGGACGATTTGTCTATCCCCTCATGGCAGCAGGGTCAGCCATGGCAGGGAAGACAGCCTGGGCACATGATAAGGCGAATCGGGATTGCGCGTACTGATCGGTAAAAAACTCGTGTTGATTGGAAAGCGGGCAGGGGAATGCTAGAGTGGGCGTCCCTCTTCCCCGTGCCGCCCCATGTTCAAGAAACTTGCCCGCCTGTCTCTGCTCAGCTTGCTGACTTCCTCCGCTTTCTCCGCCCACGCCGCCCCTGTCAGCCCGCAGGCGCAGGAAACGGCCCGCTACGCGCTGGCCACGTATCCCGAACCGCTGATCGCCAGCCTGGCCAGAATGGTCAGCTTCAATACCGTGGCCGACCCGGCCGTGCCATTCGCCGACAACCCGCAGCACACGGGCTTCAAGCGCTACCTGGCGCAAGAGGCGCAGCGCCTGGGCTTTGACTTTCAGGACCATGGCCACGTGCTGATCATCGGCATGGGCGGCGGCAGCGAGCGCGTGGGCGTGATCACGCATGGCGACGTGCAGCCCGTCAATCCCGCCAAATGGGCCCGTTCGCCGTTCGAGCTGGACCGTACCAGCGAGCCGGGCAAGCTGCTGGGGCGGGGCACGGAAGACGACAAGGGCCCCATCGCCACGGCCCTGTACGCCATGAAAGCCATCCAGGATCAAAAAGTGCCGCTGAGCAAGCGCATCGAGCTCTACGTCTACATGGCGGAGGAATCGGACTGGGAACCGCTGAAGCAATTTCTCAAGACGCATACGCCGCCGCAGGTGAACATCACCATCGATGCGGAATACCCGGTGGTGACGGCCGAGAAGGGCTACGGTTCCATCAAGCTGGCCTTGCCGCCGCGCACGGCCATGCCAGCGGCGGGCGGCCCGGTGCTGACGAGCCTGACGGGCGGTTTTTTTGCCAGCCAGATCCCGGAAGACGCCAAGGCCGTCATCAAGCATGCGCCAGCGGCGCTGGAAGCGGCCATCCGCGCCCGGGCATCGCGGCAGCAGGGCGTGCGCTACAGCTATGCGCGCGACGGCGACAGCCTGACGGTGACGGCGCTGGGCGTGTCGGCCCACTCGTCGAAGCCGGAAGACGGCGTCAACGCCATCAGCATGCTGGCCGACGCGCTGGCCGTGCAGCCATGGCAGGGCACGCAGGCGGCCGACATGTGGTCGTTCCTGAATGAACTGGTGGGCACGGGCATCCATGGCGAGCGTTTTGGCCAGATCGCCTACCGCGATGGCTTCATGGGACCGATGACGGTGGCGCCCACCGTGCTCAAGACGCATGGCGGCGAGCTGGAGCTGAACATCAACCTGCGCCGCCCGCAAGGCAAGACGGCCGAGTTGTTGCGCCAGCAAGTGGTGGCCGCGTTCGACGGCTGGAAGGCGTGGCGCCAGGTGCCTGCCGCCTTGCAGGTGCAGATCGGCGAGCCGTGGCTGCAGACGGCGGCGCCGCAGATTCCCACCCTGCTGTCCGTCTTCGAACATTACACGGGCATCGCCGATCCGCGGCCGGTGGCCATCGGCGGCGGCACCAATTCGCGGCTGTTTCCGAACGCCGTCAGCTTTGGCCCGGCCATGCCGCACACAGTGTACACGGGGCATTCCGAGCATGAATTCATCACGGAAAAGCAGCTGCTGCTGAACTTGCAGATGTACACGGCCGTGCTGATCGAACTGGCCAAATAGGCGCTTGGAAGTGACGCTTGAAAGTGACGCTTGAAAATAGCGGCTTGAAATGAACCGGCGCTTGAAATGGGCGCTTGAAAAACCAAGCGGAAGTCATAGACTGCAAGCCTGGGACGAAAAGGCTGAACTTTTTTGGCGGGTGCGGGTCTTACGTCTCCATGGACGCAAGGGGGCAGTCATGCATCAAAAAAAGCACATGGTGTGGTCGCGGGCGCGGTCAGGGACGAGGTGGCGGATGGAAGTGCCGTCATGAACTGGCCGCTGGAACTGGAAGTGGCGCACAAGCTGGCGCAGATGCGTGGCTGGCTGGAGCGGGAGCGGGCCGGCGCCATCCGCTTGCGTGGCGTGGACTGGTTTGCCTGGGCCACGGCGGGCGCGTCGAACAGCCATTGCCATACGGCCGAGTGTGGCTGCGCGGAAGTGCTGGTCACGCGCGACGCTGCCTACATCCTCACCGACGAAGCGGAAGCCATGCGCATGCGCGAGGAAGAAGTGCGCGGGCCGTGGACGTGGCAAGTGTCGCCCTGGATGCAGCCGCAGCTGTATGAATTGCGCGAGCATTTCGTGCAGCATGCGGCCGGCGGCGCCGCCGTCCTGTCGGACCGGCCGGGCCTGCATGAGCGCAGCCTGCCCGTGGTGCTGCGCGAAGAGCGGCTGGTGTTGCTGGAGTCGGAGCAGTTGCGCTACCGGCAAGTGGGCCAGCTGGCCGCCAGCGCGGCCGCGGACGCGCTGCGCCAGGCCCGCCCTGACTGGAGCGAACAGGAACTGGCGGCCGCCTGCGTGCGCGCGCTGTGGCTGCGCGGCTTGCAAGCCGTGCATGTGCTGGCCAGCGGCGCGGATAGCCAGCGCCGCTATCACCGCGCGCCGCCCGCCCATGCCCTGCTG
>CAUSDR010000583.1:0-2931 GCA_963530105.1 uncultured Janthinobacterium sp. | reverse complement strand
GCGGCAGGCTGGGCTGCCTGGAAATGCTGGCGTCCGGCACGGCGCTGGCGCGCCAGGCCAGCGCCGTGTTCCAGTCGCCGCTGGACAGCGCGGCCCTGTTCGCGCTGGCGGCCAGCGAGCCGCGCGCCGCCGCCATCCTCGACAACGCGGCCCTGGCCGTGGCCGAAGCCATCGCCGGCCTGCACATGAGCATCGACCTCGATGCCGTCGTCCTCGGCGGCAGCGTGGGCCTGGCGCCGGGCATGCTGCAACGCATCAGCACCGCCCTGGCGGGACTGCCCCTGCCGTGCCCGCCATCGCTGGGCGCGGCCCGGCTGGGCGCGGATGCGGGCTTGCTGGGAGCGGCCGCCTGCCCGGCCTGAGCCGCATGAAATGGCAGCAAACGCCCGCGCCATGCGGGCTGCACGCGTTCGCCCGAACGCTGCAATCGGCCCGATCCAACAAAAAAGCAACAAGCTTATAAGTTGTTTGACATTAGATATCATATATCTTTACACTGATTTTCGAGCCAAGCAGCAACCCACCCAAATGCTCATGTATTGAAATTCTTTCCAACAAAAACAAGTCTCAAACAACTGGAGAAGTCAATGAAAGTTAAGCGCACCCTGCTCATCGCTGTCCCACTGGCGGCCTGCACCATTTCCGCCTCGGCGCAGGTGACACTGCCGCCCATCAACATCAGTGGTCAGTTCGAGTATTCGATCAGCGATCGCAAGGGCTTGACGGAGCAAGGCGACAACGAGCACCGCCAGCGCAGCCATCCGGGCGTGCTGCTGGCCTTCGGCAGCGTGCTGCCGCTCGACAATTCGGGCCTGAGCGCCGAACTGTTCGTCTCGACCAAGCTGACGACGGGCGACGCCACCCCCGCCTGGAGCAATTCCTTCGGCAACCGCGAAGCGTGGGGCGGCATCAACAGCCAGTACGGCTCGGTGCGCTTCGGCCGCCAATGGCTCGACAGCTACATCAACGTGCTCGATCCGTATGCATCGGGCGGCAACATCGGCGAAATGAGCGAACTGGGCACGGGCGCCGGCAAGGGTTATCCGGCCGGGCTGACGCGCATCTCGAACGCCATCTGGGCCGACAATTCGCTCACCTACACGAGCCCGAAGCTGGCGGGCATGGCCACCTTGCGCGCGCAGTTCTACTGGAATGGCAGCAGCTTCACGGATGAAAAACTGGTCTCGGCCACGGCGCCCAACATCGCCCCCAACACCAAGGCGGCCAACGGCTACATTCTGGGCGCGCGCATCGACTACCCGGCCGTGCGCATTGACTTGAACTACGGCTCGCAAAAGCAGAACCTGAAGAACGCGCTGGCCACCAGCGACAACAGCCCGCTGGCCGACGGCGTGTATGACACGACGCAAATCATGGTGGGCGGCATCGTGCCGCTCGGCGCCCATTCCGTGCGCGCGCTGCTGGTGCAGGACAAGACGCAGCGGCCGAACGGCAGCAGCATCAAGGATAACGAACTCATCCTGGGCGGCCAGTACAGCGTCACGCCGAACTTCCACCTGCGGCCCGTGTTCATGATCCACAAGGTCGACACGGTGCCGAACGACGCCAACGACTACAAGCAGCTGCGCGTGGAACTGGCCTACAAGATGAATATCGGCCTGGCGCGCGGGTCGACGTCGTTCTGGTTCCGCCCGACCTACCGCAAGTGGGATACCAGCGGCAACAAGTTTACGGAATTGCGCGCCGGCTTCACGACCAATTTCTAAGCCGCTCCCATCTCTCACCTTACCTTACACACTATCCATCATGAAAAAACTGAGCTGTGCATTGCTGCTGTGCTGCGCGTTTTCCTCCGTCCAGGCCGCTGACCCCGCCCCACGCTGGGCCGACTTCCCGGCCCCCATCAAGAATGGCGCCGGCGCGCGCATCGGCGCCACCGTGTATGCGGGCTTGGGCTCGGCCGGCAAGGCCTGGTATGCGCTCGACACCAGCAAGCCTGGCGCGCCATGGGTGGCGCTGGCGCCGTTTCCCGACGCGGCGCGCGACGCCGCCAATGCCGTCGCCATCCAGGGCCTGGTCTACGTCTTCGGCGGCTCCGGCAAGAACGCCCCGGACGACAAGGCCCTGACCGTGTTCGACACGGCCTACGTCTACGATCCGGCCGCCAATACCTGGCGCCAGCTGCCCACGCGCGCGCCGCTGGGCATCTTCACGGCCAGCGTGGTGTCCGTCGACCAGCAGAACATCGTCTTCTTTGGCGGCGTCAACAAGGCCATCTTCGACGGCTATTTCCAGGACTACGCCGTGGGCGCGGCCGACAGCAAGGAGCGCCAGGCGGTGGTGGCCGGCCATTATTTTGACCAGCGCCCGCAGGATTATCTGTGGACGGCGCAAGTGATGAGCTACAACCCGCAAACGAACCAGTGGCGCAACCTGGGCGCGGACCCGCAGCTGCCCACCGTGGGCGCGGGCGTGGCCGTGCACGGCAAGGTGCTCACCATGGTGAATGGGGAAATCAAGCCGGGCCTGCGCTCGCCGAACGTCAAGGAAGTGGCCATCGCCGGCGACAAGCTGACGTGGAAGCAAGGCGGCAAGCTGCCCGCGCCGCCGGGCGCCCCGCGCCAGGAAGGCGTGGCGGGATCGTTCGCCGGCTACAGCGGCAAGGTGCTGCTGGTGGCGGGCGGCGCCAACTTCCCCGGCGCCTGGCAGCAGTTCGATGCTGGCCAGAACTATGCGCACAAGGGCTTGAAGAAGACGTGGCGCGATGACATCTATGCGCGCCGCGACGGCAAGTGGTCGCACGTGGGCAAGCTGCCGGCGGGCATGGGCTACGGCACCGGCATCCAGCTCGACGACGGCGTGCTGGTCATCGGCGGCGAACTCGACGGCGGCGCCGCCAGCAAGGACGTATTCCTGCTGCAATGGGATGGCAAGGCCGTGCACATCCTGCACTGACATGCCTGTGATGCC
>CAUSDR010000582.1:0-2947 GCA_963530105.1 uncultured Janthinobacterium sp. | reverse complement strand
TCAAGGAAGCCGCGTGCCTGGGCCTGTGCGAACGCCAGGCCTTCGGCGCCGCCAGCCAGGCGGGCAGCGGCAGTTGGCAAGCCGATCCGGCACAGCTGGTGCAAGCCATGGCCGGCTTTGCCGTGCCGGCGGCGGCATCGGCGCCGTGGTCGGCCCATGGCGGGCCGGCGTCGCACATCCAGCTGGTGGCCGCGCACTGACTGCCTGCGCACTGACCCTGTGAACTCGTAGTTTCACCCGCACGCAGCCGGGCCGGGGCCGTTCGCGCCGGCCCGGCTGCGTCATTAAATATTTGACATGATCCGATGACCGCACTTCCATACAGCAACGATCCGCCGCCCCTTGAAAAAACGCCGCCCGACACGGGCTTGCTGTCGCTGTTACTGATGGCCAGCCTGCATGGCATCGCCGCCGATGGCGCCCAGCTCAGGCACGCTTTCGGCCAGGCCGTGTTCACGCGGCAAACCGTCCTGCTGGCCGCAAAACAGCTGGGCTTGACGGCCAAGCTGGTGCGCCAGGCCCCTGCAAGGCTGGCGCAGGCGCCGCTGCCGGCCATCGCCACCGGCGTGGATGGCCGCTTCTTTATCCTGGGCAAGGTCGACACGGCCGATGGCGGCGTGGGCAAGGTGCTGATCCAGCATCCGGGCCAGCCGCCGCAAATCCTCGGTCGCGACGCCTTCCTGGCCGCCTGGACGGGCGAATTGATCTTTTTTACCAGCAAGGCCAGCTTCGCGGGCGAGACGGCGCGCTTCGACTTCAGCTGGTTCATTCCCGCCGTCGTCAAGTACCGCCGCCTGCTTGGCGAAGTGCTGCTGATTTCCTTCGTGCTGCAGCTGATCGGCCTGGCCACGCCGCTGTTTTTCCAGGTGGTGATGGACAAGGTGCTGGTCAACCACGCCATGCGGACCTTGAACGTGGTGGCCATCGGCCTCGTCTGCGCCATCGTCTTCGAAGCCGTGCTGGGCCAGATACGCACTTATGTTTTCGCGCGCACCAGCAGCAAGATCGACGTGGAACTGGGCGCGCGCCTGTTCCGCCACCTGCTGGCCTTGCCGGTCGCGTATTTCCAGGCGCGCCGCGTGGGCGATTCCGTGGCGCGCATCCATGAACTGGAAAATATCCGCTCCTTTCTGACCGGCAACGCCATGACCCTGGTGCTGGACTTGCTGTTTTCCTTTATCTTCATCGCCGCCATGCTGTGGTACAGCGCCGCCCTGAGCATCGTCGTGCTGGCCTCCATTCCCGTCTACGCGGCCCTGTCGATGCTGCTCACGCCCGTGCTGCGGGGCCGGCTGAACGAGAAATTCAACCGCAGCGCGGAAAACCAGTCTTTTCTGGTGGAAACCATCAGCGGCGTCGACACGCTCAAGGCCATGGCCGTGGAACCGCGCTGGCAGCAGCAGTGGGAAAGGCAGCTGGCCGGCTATGTGTCGGCGGGCTTGTCGGCGAACAATATCGGCATGCTGGCCAGCGGCGGCGTCACGCTCGTCAGCAAGCTGGTGACGGCCGCCATCATGTGGTGGGGCGCCACCCTCGTCATCGACGGCAAAATGACGGTGGGCGAGCTGGTGGCCTTCAACATGCTGGCCGGCCAGGTGGCGACGCCCATCCTGCGCCTGGCGCAGCTGTGGAACGATTTCCAGCAAGTGGGCATCTCCATGAGCCGGCTGGGCGATATCCTCAACGCCAGGACGGAACCGGGCAGCCAGGGCGGGAGCAGCCGGAAGGCGCGCCTGCCGCGCATCGCGGGCGCCATCGCCTTCCAGCAAGTGGGCTTCCGCTACCGGCCCGACGCGGCCGAAGTGCTGCGCGATGTGTCGATCGCCATCGCGCCGGGAGAAGTGATCGGCATCGTCGGGCGTTCCGGCTCCGGCAAGAGCACCCTGACGCGGCTGGCGCAGCGCCTGTACATCCCCGAGCGGGGCAAGGTGCTGATCGACGGGCAGGACATCGCCGTCATCGACACGGCTTCGCTGCGGCGCCAGATCGGCGTGGTGCTGCAGGAAAACATCCTCTTCAACCGCTCCGTGCGCGACAACATCGCCCTCAGCGACCCGGCGCTGCCCATCGACGCCGTCATCGCCGTGGCGAAACTGGCGGGCGCCCACGATTTTATCTGTGAATTACCGGAAGGCTACGACACCATGGTGGGCGAGCACGGCACGGGCCTGTCGGGCGGCCAGCGCCAGCGCATCGCCATCGCCCGCGCCCTCGTCGGCGACCCGCGCATCCTGATCTTCGATGAAGCGACGAGCGCGCTCGATTACGAGTCGGAAAAGATTATCCAGGACAATATGCGCGGCATCTGCGCGGGGCGCACGGTGCTGATCATCGCCCACCGCCTGTCGGCCGTGCGCGAAGCGCACCGCATCGTCGTCATGGAGCGGGGGCAAGTGGCCGAGCTGGGCAGCCACGCGGCGCTGCTGGCGCTGCCGGGCGGCATCTACGCCCACCTGCACGGCTTGCAGCAGGGCAGCAGCGGGAGCGCCGCATGAGCGCCGGCCACCGCCTGGCGGCGTATGCCGCGCTGTGCCAGCGCTATGGCGACGTGCTGCGCCACAGCTGGCGCCAGCGCGCCGCCTTGAGCGGCCCCGTGCTGGGCGAGGACGAGGCAGCCTTCCTGCCCGCCGCCCTGGCGCTGCAGGAGCGGCCCGTCTCGCCCACCTTGCGCGTCACGGCGCGCGTGCTGATGCTGCTGGTCGCCTGCGTGCTGCTGTGGGCCATCTTTGGCCAGGTCGACATCATCGTCAACGCGGCCGGCAAGATCATTCCATCCGGCAACAGCAAGACCATCGCTTGCGTCGACGTGGCGGCCGTGCGCGCCCTGCACGTGCGCGAAGGGCAGGCCGTCAAGGCGGGCGAGCTGCTGGTGGAGCTGGACAGCCGCGGCCCCGATGCCGAGCACGACCGGGCGGCCGGCGACGCCGTGGCGGCCGCGCTGCAAGCG
>CAUSDR010000581.1:0-2972 GCA_963530105.1 uncultured Janthinobacterium sp. | reverse complement strand
GGCAGTACCAGGGTGAAGGTGCTGCCCTGGCCAGGCGTGCTGGACAGTTCAATGGTGCCACCGAGCAAGGCCGCCAGGTCGCGCGAAATCGACAGGCCCAGGCCCGTGCCGCCATAGCGGCGGCTGGTCGTGCCATCGGCCTGGTGGAAGGCGTCGAAGACTTTTTGCTGCTGGTCATCGGCGATGCCGATGCCGGAATCCTGCACTTGGAAGCGCACGTTGCCGGCGTCATCCGTGTCGACATGCAGGGCCACCGTGCCCGCATCGGTAAACTTGATGGCGTTCGACAGCAGGTTTTTCAGGATTTGCTCCAGGCGCTGGCGGTCGCTGACAAACGAGGCGGGCGCGCCCGGCGCCACGCTGACGGTAAAGGCCAGTTTCTTTTGCTGCGCCTGCGGGCCGAACAGCATCTTCATGCTGCTCAGCAATTCGTCAAATGGCACGGCTTCCGGATTCAGTTCCAGCTTGCCCGCTTCGACCTTGGATATATCGAGGATATCGTTGATGAGGGTCAATAAGTCGTTGCCGGCCGAATAAATGGTTTGCGCAAACGTCACTTGCTCGGGCGTCAGGTTGCCGCTGCTATTGTCCGACAGCAGCTTGGACAGGATCAGCGAGCTGTTCAAGGGCGTGCGCAGCTCGTGCGACATGTTCGCCAGGAATTCGGATTTATAGCGGCTGGCCCGCTGCAGCTCTTCGGCACGGGCTTCCAGCTGGGCGTGCGCCTGGCCGATGGCCATGTTCTTCTGGTCCAGCGACAGCGCCTGCACGGCCAACTGCTCGTTCGACTGCTCCAGCGCCGCTTTTTGCTCTTCCAGGTGGGCTTGCGACTGTTCCAGCACGCGCGACTGCTCGCCCAGTTCCTCATTGGCCGTGCGCAATTCTTCCTGCTGCACTTCCAGCTCTTCATTCAATTGCTGCGTTTCTTCCAGCACGTTTTGCAGGCGCTGGCGGTACAGGGCCGCTTCCAGCGAAGTGCCGACGTTGGCGGCGATCAGGTTCAGCATTTCCTTGGCGCGCTGGCTGACGGGGTGCGTAAAGCCCAGCTCGATCACGCCATTGACTTCGCCTTCGTTGTTGACCGGCGTCAAGACCAGTTCCAGCGGCGTGCCGCGGCCCAGGCTCGACGTCACAGTCAGGTAATTCTCGGGCACTTGCGTCACATGCTTGAGTTTTTTCTCGCGCGCCGTTTCGCCCACCAGGCCTTCGCCCAGCTTGAATACCTGCTTGTCCTTCACGCCGTCCTCGCTGAAGCCGTACACGGCCGTGCGGCGCAGGCTGCCGTCGTCATCGGTCACGTACAGGGTGGCGACGGCCACGTCCAGGCGGTTGGCAAGGAAATCGAGCACTTGCCGTCCCAGCTGCGGCAAGGCCAGCTGGCCGCTCGTGTGCGCGGCCAGTTCCGTCTGCCCCGTGCGCAGCCACGCTTGCTCCTGCAATACGTCGTTGTCCTTGCCGCGCTGCTCCAGCGCTTCATTGTAAATGTCTGACAGGCGCAGCAGTTCGCGCCGGCCCAGGTAGGCCAGCATGCCGGACAGCCCCAGGCTGAGGATCAGGAAGACCACCACGGCCAGCATGGTGCGGCCTTCCGCCGTGTCGGCCCGTTCCTGGCGCAAACGCTGCTCCATGGACAAAAAGGTGAGGAATTCGCGGCGGATTTCATCAAACTCCAGCTTGCCTTCGCCCTGGCGCACCCGCGCGAGGAATTCCTGGTTGTTGCGGCGCTGCGCGATCACGCTTTCCGCGTATTCCATCCACTGGCCCTGCAGCGCGCGGATGCGGCGCAGGCGGTCCACCTGGATGGGGCTATCCTGCACCAGTTCCAGCAGGGTGTTCATTTCAACGCTGATCTTCGCCTTGCCTGATTTATAAGGCGCCAGGAAAGTTTCATCGCCCGTCAGCAAGTAGCCGCGCATGCCCGTTTCCAGGTCCACGGACAGCTTCATGACTTCATTGGCGTTGCCGATGACCCGCTCGGAATGCTCGACCGAACGCAGGGCGGAGAGCAGGTAGGCGATCAGGCCGACGAAGACCAGGGCGGTGACAACCCCGATGACCAGCGGCAAGGTGACATTGCGCGCCAGGATGCGGCGGAAACTGAAGGAGTCGATCGGTGTCTTGGTATTCATCATGTCCGTGGTGGAGGGGGCTGTCACAAAAAATCAATTTTAACTGAATTGCAAGTCAATCTGGGTGCCTAGCGTGGCGTGCGCTAGCATAGCAGCCTTGCCGCCCATTGCGGCCCCGTGCGCCATCTAAATGAGAGCCATCGCACAAAGACTGGAAAGTCAAGACATTCAGTATTGAGATATATCAAGATACCCATGATTTCGCGGCTTAAGATGCAAAGGGTGCAGGCCGTTGCGCCACTTGCCGCCGTGCTTTGGGCGCCGTGCTTGGGGTAACTGGCCGCTGAGTCAACAGGCTAGCTTGGAGGACACCATGGCCAATCACCTGATCCACCGCGATCCGCGCCATCCGCTGGGGCACTTTGACCCCTTCAATGACATGCAGGAACTGATGAATGATTTCTTCGCGCCGGCCTTGCGCCTGCGCGAAGCCAGCGCGCCGCGCATCCGCGTGGATATTTCCGAAACCGCGCAAAGCTACCTGGTGCAAGCCGACCTGCCCGGCGTCAGCAAGGAGGACATCAAGGTATCCATCGATGGCAACCGGGTGTCCATCAGCGCCGAACTCAAGGATGAGCGCGTGACGCGCGACGATGGCGGCAAGGTGGTGCGCAGCGAGCGCGAATATGGCCAGCACTACCGCAGCTTCGTGCTGCCGCATGAAGTGGACGAGGCGGGCGCCCAGGCCCGCTATCAGGATGGCGTGCTGTTGCTGGACTTGCCGAAAAAAGCCGGCACGGGCGGGCGGCAGCTGGCGATCCAGTGATCCCCGAGTGATGCGCGATTGATGCGCGGGGGGCGATCAGCGATTGCGGCGGACGCCTCCGGCGCGCTGCTGGCACG
>CAUSDR010000580.1:0-2986 GCA_963530105.1 uncultured Janthinobacterium sp. | reverse complement strand
CCGCGCAGACGGGCTCCGGCAAGACGGCGGCCTACGCGCTGCCGCTGCTGCAGGCGCTGATGGCGCCCGCCGCCGGCCCGCGCCAGGTGCGCGCGCTGATCCTCGTGCCCACGCGCGAACTGGCGGCGCAGGTGGGGCAGACGGTGCACGCGCTGGCCAAGCCGCTGCCCGTCAAGCTGAAAATCTCCGTGCTGTTCGGCGGCGTGTCGATCAATCCGCAGATGATGGACTTGCGCGGCGGCGCCGACATCGTCGTCGCCACGCCGGGCCGTCTGCTGGACCTGGTCAAGCACAACGCCGTGAAACTGGGCGGCGTGTCGCTGTTCGTGCTCGACGAAGCGGACCGCCTGCTCGACATGGGCTTCAGCGAAGAAATCAACGCCATCCTGGCGCTGCTGCCCAAGCAGCGGCAAAACCTGTTCTTCTCGGCCACCTTCCCCGACAGCGTGCAGGCGCTGGCCGACAGCCTGCTGATGGACCCCGTGCGCATCGAAGTGGCGTCCGAGCCGCAGGACAAGCCCGACATCGTGCAGCGCGCCATCACGGTCGACGTGCCGCGCCGCACGCAGCTGCTGCGCTATCTGATCCTGCAGCACCAGTGGGAGCGCGTGCTGGTGTTCGTCGCCACCAAGTATGCGGCCGAACACGTGGCCGACAAATTGCAGCGCGCCGGCCTGCACGTGGGCGCCTTCCACGGTGAATTCAGCCAAGGCACGCGCAGCCAGCTGCTGGCCGACTTCAAGGCGGGACGCCTGCAAGTGCTGGTGGCCACCGACGTGGCGGCGCGCGGCATCGACATCGCCGGCCTGCCGGCCGTCGTCAACTACGACTTGCCCCGTTCCGCCGTCGACTACACGCACCGCATCGGCCGCACGGGCCGCGCCGGCGAGAGCGGCACGGCCGTGAGTTTTGTAACGGCCGATACGGAAGCGCATTTCCGCCTGATCGAAAACCGCAACGACCTGCGCATCGTGCGCGAAGTGGTGGCCGGCTTCGAGCCGACGGAACTGCCCACGCTCGTGAGCACCGTGACGGATACGGTGAACGGCGGCGTGAAGGGCGCGCGCAAGAGCAAGAAGGACAAATTGCGCGAAGCGGCAGCCCGGGCGGCCAGCGCTGCCGAGGGCAGCGGCGACAACTAAATCGTCCTTATGTGCGCTGGCCGCTTGAACGGCCAGCCGTCCCCCTTTAAGATGGTGTTTCTATAAGGCAAGGGGACGGTATGCACATGACATTCATCACACGCGCCAGCATCCTGGCGTGCGCGCTGGCGCTGGCCGGCTGCGCCGGCATGGGCGGCAACGGTGGCAACGGTGACAAGTCCGGCGGAAAAAACGCTGGCGCCGGCATGCAGATGCCGGGCAAGGCGCCGGCCAATGCGGCCGTGGCCGCCACCTGGTACAACCCGCCCAGCGAATTTCCCGGCATTTGCCTGACCCAGTTCAAGGATGGCAGCCTGCGCTTCGATGGCGGCTTCGCCTTCTTCAATCCGGGCCGCTGGACCTACGATCCCGCCACGGCCGAATTGAGCCTGCAGCTGGCGCCCACGCCATCGCTGGAGCTGTCGCACGCACAGATCGTCCTGCACAAGAACCTGCTGCGCATCGACGGACCCAACAACACCCTGGTGTATGGCGTCAAGGCCGATACGGACGCGATCGGCCTGGGCGGCTTCCTTTTCTACCGCGACATGCCGTGCCCGGCAGGCAGGAACAGCTGACAACACAGCGCGACCTGCCTTCGGCGGATGCGCGGGCAGGTACGAAGGCGCACCCGGGGCGTGCCGGTGCCGCTCGCGGTGACATGCAGCGTCTGCGGAAGCGATGACGCCATCCGCGGATGACGCACTGGGACGGCTCCGCTGCGGCCACAGTCAGGCGGCACGCCATGCGGGGCCATGCAAACATGCCATGCAAGCGGGCGGGCCACGCGTTGTCGTTGCGGGTTATTGCAACCGTGCATCAAGTTCCGCAATCGCCTTGATCCATTGCCTGTTTTTCGATTCCGCCCAGAGTTGACGTAGCTCGGAATCCTGGGAAACCTTGACTCTCACAAGGGCCTTGCGTGCCGCCGGCACCAGTTTCGCCATCTCCCGCCTGGGCTGACGACTGAGCCAATGGGCCAGCTCCTTGGGCAGCGCCTTGTTCGGACGCCCTTTCGAGGCCGCTATCACTTCCGCCGCGGCTATCGCCATCGCACCCTCCGGTGCCTCGATGGTGCCGGGTTGCAGTGCCGCTTGCAGCGTTGATGCAATGACCGCATGCCCTTTTGATTCGATGCATAATTGCGACCAATCCAGGGCATCATCATTATCAAAACTGCCCACTCCCCAAGCCCCGGCAAGACACGCCTTGCAGGCCAACAGGGTAAGCAGCAATACGGACAATCGTTTCATTTTATTTATTCCTGAAAAATTCAATTCACTACTGTTGCACCCATCATGCCGAATGGCTGCCTCAGGCGGATGCCGCGATTGACAGGGGACGCCACCTGAGGATGGCACCGCCATGCAGCTTGCGTGCCGTGGATTTGACCGCGCCGTTGAAGTAACTTCGCAGCTGCCCCAGGGAGCTTGCCATTATCAATGATACGTGCCGCCAAACGGCCATGCTCATCGGGACAAGCGGCGAGATGGCTGCCAGGCGAGAGCCAGCGGACGAGCGTCATGCCATTCGCCGACCATGCCTGGATGGCATCTCCACCGTGGATTGCCATGCTCCCGCAAACTGCTGTGTTGGCCGGTTGCCGCTGCTGGCGCCGAATTGCGCCGCCTTTCCGCCGCCTACTGCAGCGGCTTGCCGCTCTTTTCCACGATATCCATGCGCCGTGCTATGCGCTGCGCTTCCTGCGTGTCGCCCGCCTGTTCGGCGCGCAGGCGCTGCACGCCCAGCCACGCCAGCAGCGGGCGGCGCCAGCCCTGGTCCGAGGCCGTGGCGACGGCCGTGTCCAGCAGGGCGGGGGTGGCGCGGCCCGCGCGCAGCAGCAC
>CAUSDR010000579.1:0-3013 GCA_963530105.1 uncultured Janthinobacterium sp. | reverse complement strand
GCGAGGAGCGGGGCCGCCATGCCGATGGCTGGCGCGGCGCGGCGGCGCGTTCCATCCGCTACTGGAGCGACGATGTGCAGTTGCTGCTGGGCTATGTGCAGTCCGGCCGCGCGCTGGCCTACCTGCCCGATTTCGCCGTGCGCGCGCACGGCCTGCTGCAACTGGACTTGGCCGACGGCGTCGATTGCCAGGAACAGGTGCTGCTGGTGTGGGATGGCGCGCTGGCGGGGCAATGGCTGCATGGATTGGTGCGTCACCTGTCAATTACATCGGATTAAGCAACAAACTATTGCGTTTTGATGGGTTTTTCTGCCGGATTGAGCAACGTAAGATGCATGCATCCCAATCATTCCATGAAGGCGCACCATGTTCTCTGCAACCATTCCCCGTGTTCTCGTCGCCAGCCTGTTTGCCGCCGGCGCCGCCTCGGCCGCCGCTGCCGCTCCCCTGACCCTGGAGGTATTCAATCCGGGCGAGGCGGCCATCTTCCCCGTCGCTTCCGTATTGGTGGCGGGCCAGCATGACGCCGTGCTGATCGACGCGCAATTTTCGCGCGCCGAAGCGCAAAAACTGGTGGAAAAGATCCGCGCCAGCGGCAAGAAACTGACGACGGTATACATCAGCCACAGCGACCCGGATTTTTATTTCGGCCTCGACGTGATCAAGGCGGCTTTCCCGCACGCCAAAATTGTCGCCACGCCAGAGACGGTGGCGGAAATCCGCCGCAAGGCGGACGCCAAGGTGGCCTACTGGGGGCCGATCCTGAAAGACAATGCGCCGCACGGCATCGTCATTCCGCAAGCCCTGAAGGGCCAGCGCATCACCCTGGAAGGCCAGTCGCTGACGATCTCGGGCCCGACGCCATCGCGCACCTATGTGTGGATTCCGTCGATCAAGGCGGTGGTGGGCGGCGTCGTGCTGTTCAGTAACTTGCACGTGTGGACGGCCGATACGCAAAGCGCGCAATCGCGCCAGGACTGGCTCAAGACCCTGGACGGCATCGCCGCCCTGAAACCCGTCACCGTCGTGCCCGGCCACTTCAAGGTGGAGTCGCCCCTGACGCCGGACAGCATCGGCTTTACGCGCGACTACCTGGTGACGTTCGAGGCGGAAACGGCCAAGGCCGCCAATTCGGCCGCCCTGATCGAGGCGATGAAGCAGCATTACCCGAGCCTGGGCCTGGACGGCGCCCTGGAAACGAGCGCGAAAGTGGCCAAGGGCGAAATGCAATGGTAAATGCCTGCTGCGCGACGCGATTGCCGGCCGGCGATGCGCACTGCGCTCCAGCACAGTGGCGCTTGCCAGCCGGCACCAGCGCCGCTCGCTACAATTTTTCAACTCATCTGGTTCAGTTTGATAAAGGATAAGGGCATGCCCACACTGCACTACATTTTCGATCCCCTGTGCGGCTGGTGCTACGGCGCCGCGCCGCTGGTCGAGGCGGCGCGCGCCGTGCCCGGCCTGCGCGTGGCCTTCCACGGCGGCGGCATGATGACGGGCAGCAATCGCCGCCAGGTGACGCCCGCCTGGCGCGGCTATGTGCTGCCGCATGACCGGCGCATCGAGCAATTGTCGGGCCAGCCGTTTGGCGACGCCTACCTGAACGGCTTGCTGAACGACACCACGGCCATGATGGATTCCGAGCCGCCGATCACGGCCATCCTGGCGGCCGAAGCCTTGGCGGGCAAGGGCCTGGACATGCTGCCCCGCCTGCAGCGCGCCCATTACGTGGAAGGATTGCGCATCGCCGACCTGCCCGTGCTGGTGGAACTGGCGCGGCAGCTGGGCCTGGACGGCGCCGCCTTCGAGGCGGCGTATGCGCAGCAGGCGGGCGCGGCCACGCAACAGCACATCGCCGCCAGCCGCGCCTTGCTGGCGCAGGTGGGCGGCCAGGGCTTCCCCACGTTCGTGCTCGACGATGGCGCGGGCGGCCTGTCCGTCATCGATATCGGCGAGTTCCTGGGCCAGCCGGCCAGGCTGCAAGCCAGGCTGGGCAGCGTCTGTGGCGCCGCTGGCTGCGCCGTGTAAGGTGTTATTGTAAATATCTATCGGAACGATAAAATCAATTAGCTTTTCCTTTGTTGTTGCGCTCGTTACACTGTTTGCATCAGTCAACAACGAAGGAAAAGCAGCCATGAGTCAACAGCCGCCATTGAGCACCGCGTCGGGCATTCCCGTCGCCGACAACCAGAATTCCATCAGCGCCGGCCCCCGCGGCCCCTTGCTGCTGCAAGACTTCCACCTGATCGAAAAACTCCAGCATTTCAACCGCGAGCGCATTCCCGAGCGCGTCGTCCACGCCAAGGGTTCGGGCGCCTACGGCACCTTTACCGTCACGCACGATATCTCGCGCTACACCAAGGCCACGCTGTTTTCAGCCGTGGGCAAGCAGACGGCGACCTTCGCCCGCTTTTCCACCGTGGGCGGCGAGCGCGGCAGTGCCGACACGGAACGCGATCCGCGCGGTTTCGCCCTGCGCTTCTATACGGAAGAGGGCAACTGGGACCTGGTCGGCAACAACACGCCCATGTTCTTCATCAAGGACCCGATCAAGTTCCCCGATTTCATCCACACGCAAAAGCGCGATCCGCAAAGCAACCTGAAATCGGCGGAAATGATGTTCGACTTCTGGAGCCATGCGCCGGAAAGCCTGCACCAGGTGACCATGCTGTTCTCGGACCGCGGCACGCCGGACGGCTACCGCCACATGGACGGCTTCGGCAGCCACACGTATAGCCTGATCAATGCGGATGGCCAGCGCGTGTACGTGAAATGGCACTTCAAGACGCGCCAGGGCATCAAGAACCTGTCCGCCGCGGAAGCGGGCCGCCTGGCCGGCGCCGATCCCGACTACGCCCAGCGCGACCTGTTCGGCGCCATCGAGCGGGGCGAGTTCCCCCAGTGGGATGTCAAGCTGCAGGTGGCGACGCAGGAACAATTGGATGCATGGGAGCAGCGCACGGGCTGGAACCCGTTCGACCTGACGAAGGTGTGGCCGCACGGGGACTTCCCG
>CAUSDR010000578.1:0-3042 GCA_963530105.1 uncultured Janthinobacterium sp. | reverse complement strand
GGTGGCGGGGGAGCTGGAAAGCCAGGTGAAGGCCGCGTATCTGTACAAGTTCGCCGGGTTTGTCGAGTGGCCCGAGGGCAGCTTTGCCCGCCCCGACTCACCGCTGGTGATCGGCGTGGCCGGCGCCGATGCGCTGGCCGAGCAGCTGGAACTGAGCGTGGCCGGCCACAGCGTCAGCGGGCGCAGCGTGCAGGTGAAAAAAGTGCGGCGCGGCGAACCGCTGGCCGGCTTGCACGTGCTGTACCTGGGCGCGCTGGACAAGGCGGCGCTGCAGGAAATGCTGGCCGCCAGCCGTGGCCTGGCATTGCTGACGGTATCCGATTCGGATGAGGTCTATGCGATGGGCAGCATGATCAATTTTGTGATGGCCGATGACAAGGTGCGTTTCGACGTGGCCCTGAAACCCGTGGCGCAGGCGCATATCCGCATCAGTGCGCGCATGCTGCTGGCGGCCTATCGCGTGCAGACGGGAGGCGCATAGATGATACGGCTGCGTTCCATCCGCCGCAAGCTGATGTCGGTGGTCTTGCTGACCACCCTGGTGGCGCTCGTCATCTCGCTGGGCACCATCGTCATCTACGACTTGCGCGCCTACCACCGCAACCTGGTGGCCGACATCAGTACCCAGGCCGAGCTGCTGGGACACATGAGCTCGGCCGCGCTGGCCTTCGACGATGAACGCCTGGCGCTGGAAAACCTCAACCTGATGCGCATCCGCCCGCGCGTGACGGCCGGCGCCCTGTACAAGGCCGATGGCAGCCTGTTTGCCAGCTACCGCGCCAACACGCAGACGGACCCGCTGCCGGCGCAGGTGGGCAAGGAAGGCGAAAACATCGCCGGCAAGTCGGTGGAATTGTTCAAGCCCATCGTCGACAATGGCGAACTGCTGGGCACCGTCTACCTGCGCGCCGACTATGAATTGGCGGGCCGCACGGTGGATTATCTGGCCATCGCCCTGGGCGTGACGGTGCTGGCGCTGCTGGTGGCCTTGCTGCTGCTGCGCCGCCTCGACCACGTGATCACCCAGCCCATCCTCGATATCGCCGACGTCGCCCGCGAAGTGATCGAGACGGGCGACTATTCGCGCCGCGCGCGCAAGCTCAGCGCCGATGAAGTGGCGCAGCTGGTCGATTCCTTCAACAAGATGCTGGCCGAGATCGAACTGCGCACGCAGGCGCTGGAACGCTCGAACGGCGAGCTGGCGCGCGAGGCCGAGCAGCGCGCCCAGGCGCAGCAGGAAGTCATGCGCCTGAACCAGGAACTGGAAGTGCGCGTGCATGAGCGCACGGTGCAGCTGGAAATGACGAACGGCGAGCTGGCCATGGCGATGGAAGAGGCGCGCAGCGCCAACTATGCCAAGTCGGCCTTCCTGTCGTCGATGAGCCATGAATTGCGCACGCCCCTGAATGCCATCCTGGGCTTCGCGCAAATCCTCAGTTCCGACCGCCTGCCGTCGACCCTGGCGCAAAAGAAGGAATTCGCCGGCCACATCCTGAAATCGGGACGACATCTGTTGACCTTGATCAATGAAATCCTCGACCTGGCGAAGGTCGAATCGGGTACCGTCAGCCTGTCGCTGGAGCCGGTGGCGCTGGACGCCATCCTGCAGGAATGCCGCGACATGATCGCGCCGCTGGCCAGCCAGCGCGGCATCGGCATGACTTTTCCCGACGGCTGCCCGCTGAACGTGCTGGCCGACCGCACGCGCCTCAAGCAGATACTGCTGAACCTGCTGTCGAATGCGCTCAAGTACAACCGCGAGCATGGCGCGGTCAGCATCGACTGCGCGCCGCAGCCGGGCGGACGGGCGCGCATCAGCGTGCGCGACACGGGCGTCGGCCTCGATGCCGAACAGGTGGCGCTGCTGTTCCAGCCCTTCAACCGCCTGGGCCAGGAAGGCGGCACGGAAGAGGGCAGCGGCATCGGCCTGGTGGTCACCAAGCGCCTGGTGGAGCTGATGGATGGCCACATCGGCGTGAGCAGCGAGGCGGGCGTGGGCAGCACCTTCTGGATCGAACTGCGCCTGGCCGATCGCTTGCCCGACCCCGCGCCGCCGGCCTTGCCGCGCCCGGACCTGGCCGGCGCGCTGCTCGACAACAGCGCCCCCGTCACCTTGCTGTACGTGGAAGACAATCCCGCCAACCTGACCCTGGTCGAGGAAATCGTGCGCTACTGCCCGCAATTGCGGCTGCTGACGGCCAAGGATGGCCGCCTGGGCGTGGACATGGCCCTCACGCACATGCCGCAGCTGATCTTGATGGATATCAATCTGCCGCACATCAACGGCACCGACGCCCTGAAACTGCTGCGCGCCGACCCGCGCACGGCGCACATCCCCGTCATCGCCCTGACGGCCAACGCCATGCCGGGCGAGGTCGAACGCAGCATGGCGCTGGGCTTTTACCGCTACCTGACGAAGCCGATCAACCTCGAGGAATTCACCGAGGCGATCAACAGCACCCTGGCCTACGTGGCGCAGCAGCGGCGGCAGAAAGGCGCGGGCGCGCCATGATCAGCCAGGCCGACATTTACGGCGCAAAAATCCTCATCGTCGACGACCAGGACGTCAATCTGCGCCTGCTCGAACACCTGCTGCAAAGCGGCGGCTACACGGCCATCAGCAGCACGCTCGACGCGCGCGCCGTGGCGGGACTGCACCAGCGCCACCAGTATGACTTGATCATCCTCGACCTGGTGATGCCCGCCATGAGCGGCTACGCCGTGATGGATGCGCTGCGCCCGCTGGAACTGGAAGGCTATCTGCCGGTGCTGGTGATCGCCGCCGATCCGGACGCCAAGCTGGCCGCGCTGGAGGCGGGCGCGCGCGATTTCATCAGCAAGCCCTTCGATGCGCTGGAAGTGCTCACGCGCATCCGCAACATGCTCGAAGTGCGGCTGCTGCACCGCGCCGCGCGCCAGTACAACGCCCTGCTCGAACGCACGGTGGGGCAGCGCACGGCGGAATTGCAGCGCTTCCGCGGCGCCATCGACGCCACCACGGATGCCATCTTCCTCGTCGACGTGCTGGGCATGGTCCTGTTC
>CAUSDR010000577.1:0-3045 GCA_963530105.1 uncultured Janthinobacterium sp. | reverse complement strand
TGCCTGTGCCACTTGTGCCACCTGTGCCACCTGTGTCACTTGTGCTGCCTGTGCCGCCGCACTGCGCGCCGCCGCCCGCCGGCATCGTGCGTGCCAGCTGGGCAGGCGAGTCTCCTCCACTGCCATTGCCCTGTGCAAGCCGCCTGTCGCCGGCGGCCAGTCCATCAACTCATGTGCTGTCCGCCATTGATGGCGATGTTGGCGCCCGTGACAAAGGCTGCCTCGTCCGACGCCAGGTAAGCCACCAGCGCCGCCACCTCGTCCGGCTCGCCCAGGCGGCCGAGGGGAATCTGCGGCAGGATCTTGCTGGCCATGATGTCGGCGGGCACGTCCATCACCATCTGCGTGCGCAAATAGCCGGGCGACACCGTGTTGACGGTGATGCCGTGGCGCGCCACTTCCAGCGCCAGCGCCTTGCTGAAGCCGTGCACGCCCGCCTTCGCGGCCGCATAGTTGCACTGGCCAAAGGCGCCCTTCTGGCCATTGACGGACGAAATATTGATGATGCGGCCCCAGCGCTTGTGCAGCATGGGTTCCAGCACCTGCTTGCTCATGTTGAACAGGCTGTCGAGATTGGTGCGCATGACGTCGGACCAGTGCGGCAACTCCATCTTGCGCATGCTCTGGTCGCGCGTGATGCCGGCGTTGTTCACCAGCACGTCGACGCTGCCGAACTGCGCCAGAACGCGGCCCACGGCTGCGCTGCAGGCGGCGAAATCGGTCACGTCGATGGCCAGCGGATGAAAGTAATACTCTTGCGCATGCTGCTCATCGAGCCAGTTTTCCACGCGCGCATTGCCCGGCGTATGCGCCGCCACCACCGTGAATCCGGCCGCATGCAGGCGACGGCACAAGGCCGTGCCCAGGCCACCCATGCCGCCCGTGACGAGGGCCACTCTTTTTTCCGCCCTGTTTGATGCGCTTGCTTCAGCCATGCTTGTCTCTCCCCGCTTGTTATGGTTGTTCTGCGTGGGATCAAGTGTAGGGGGCACTTTTGAAAGCGACCTTGCGCCAGATCAAAGGCTCAGCTTGCACAGGGCATCCCCTTCCTGCGCTGTATCCAAGCGTGCAACATGATCAAAAATATACTCATCCATGAGGTGCATGCACCTCGGCGGGCACGTCATGCAATCCTTGCCTGACGGCAGCCACCATATGGAGAACGCGATGGAAATCCAGGACGACACAGAAGCATTGCGGGACTTGTTCAACGACATCAATCCCGGCATGAGCGACGTGGAATCGGTGCATCAGGCGGAACTTGACCCACAGCACGCGCTGGCCCTGATGGCCAACCCGAAAGCGGCGCTGAAGGCCATGGGCATTCCCGTCAGCGACGCCTCGCAAGTGCAGGTGACCATGAAAAACCGCGCCGACCGCGCCATGCTGGCAGTGGCGCAAAAGGCGGCGCAACTGCGGCGTGTCATCGTCATCGTCATCGTGATTCACTACCGCAACTGCGACGCCGACATCATCATCATCGCCATGAGCTGAGGCGCGCGCCAGCCGCAGTCGTGCGCGGCTGGCGCCCCGGACTGTGCCAGAATAAGGCTCACTCCACAGCGAGAGGCACCGCCATGACCTATAAAACCGTGCTGCTGCACGTCGACGACAGCGCCAGCCGCGGCGCACGCATCGATGCGGCCGCCAGCATCGCGCAAGCGTGCGGCGGCCACCTGACGGGCGTGGCCCTGACGGGCGTATCGCGCCTGCTGTACCAGAACCAGCCCGACCTCGACGCCGACCCGAACCTGGCGCTGCACCTGAATTTCCTGCGTGAACGGGCCGCGCACGCGCTCGATGGTTTCGAGGCGCAAGTGCGCGCGGCGGGCGTCGCCTCGTTCGAGCAGCGCGTGGTCGACGACGAGGCGGCGGGCGGCATGAGCCTGCTGGCCCGCTATGCGGACCTGGTGGTCATCAGCCAATACAATGCCAAGGATAAATCGCCCTCCGTGATGCGCGACTTCCCCGCGTATGTGCTGCTGCATTCGGGCCGGCCCGTGCTGATCGTGCCCTATGCGCCGCCGCTGCCGCTGCTGGCGCCGCCGGCCGCGGCGCGCAATGTGCTCATTTCATGGAATGCCAGCAAGGAAGCGAGCCGCGCCGTCAGCGCCGCCCTGCCCCTGCTGCAGCGCGCCGAGCATGTCCACGTGGCCATCTTCGATGCGCAGGTGCATGCGGCCGAACACGGCGAGCAGCCGGGCGCGGAACTGCTGCACTACCTGGCGCGCCACGGCGTCGATGCGCGCGTGCATTTGCTCGACGGCGGCGGCGTGCGGCGCGGCGATATCGGCGAGGCGCTGCTGTCGCAGGCGGCCGACCTGTCGGCCGATTTGCTGGTGATGGGGGCGTACGGGCATTCGCGCCTGCGCGAAACCATCCTGGGCGGCGTCACGCGCACGATATTGCAGAGCATGACGATCCCCGTGCTGATGGCGCACTAGCGCCCGCGTCCGCCGGGCAGGGTCGCCTAGCCGCCCTGCCACGGCTGGCTGCGGATCTTCGCCACCTGGCGCTGCGCCAGACATTGCCACAGCTGCAGCGCATCGACCTGCGGCAGGGCCGACATGCGGCGCGGGCTGGCCAGCGCGATTTCGCAATCGCGGTCCGACCATTCCTCGAAAGTGACTTCGCCTCCGCTAGCGACTTCCACCTGGTACATCAAGCCATCGTCGTAACCAAAACGCAACAGGACGGCGGCCGGGCTGCCATCGGGCGCGACGGCGGTGCCCCGGTAGACCTCGGCCAGCGCTTCGGCCAGCTGGGAAGGCGAAGGCGCGCAGATATCGCGCCCATCGGCCCGAGTCAGAATGAACCATGCCTGTGTCATGACGCGCCCTCCTATCCATACTCGTTAGCATGCGAGGCATTATTACGGGCAGTCACCTTGGTCCTGTCTGGCTGGGGCGCTAGGAACTATCCCTGTCGGCATTGATTACCAATACTAACAAGAATAATACCTAAATTTCGTGCAGCGCGGCATTTATGGCTTTGTGCGTGGCGCAACAGCCAGATCAGGCCACCAGCACGGGAATGCTGAGCGGG
>CAUSDR010000576.1:0-3058 GCA_963530105.1 uncultured Janthinobacterium sp. | reverse complement strand
GCCGCTTTTGCCCAAAACCAAAGCAGCCTGATGCCGTATAATTTTAGACCCGGTGATTCCGGCGATTGCCACCTTCTGCCTGCCCTACCCGGCCGGCACTCTCCGTCAGCGGATCCTGCTGGCCCGCAACCGCCTTGCCGCCGCGCCGCCGCCCGTTTGCCTATTGAAAGCATGAAATGAACGATACCGTGATCCCCGCCATGTCCCCGACCGAAGCCACCTTGCGCGCCATCCTGGCGCAGCGGATCATGATCCTCGACGGCGCGATGGGCACGATCATCCAGCAATACAAGCTCGACGAAGAAGCCTATCGTGGCGGCCCCGCTGGCCGCTTCATCGATTTCGCCGCGCCGGCCGACAGCGGCGCGCGCGAACTGTTCGTCAAGGGCAACAACGAATTGCTGACCCTGACGCAGCCGCACATCATCCAGGAAATCCACGAGCGCTACCTGGCGGCGGGCGCCGACCTGATCGAAACGAATACCTTCGGCGCCACGACGATCGCGCAAGACGACTACCACATGGCCCACCTGGCCTATGAAATGAACGTGCAGGCCGCCAAACTGGCGCGTGCCGCCTGCGACAAATATTCCACGCCGGACAAGCCGCGCTTCGTCGCCGGCGCCCTCGGGCCCACGCCGAAGACGGCCTCGATCTCGCCGGACGTCAACGACCCGGCCGCGCGCAACGTCACCTTCGACCAGCTGGTGGCGGCCTACCTGCAGCAGACGCAGGGCCTGGTGGAAGGCGGCGCCGACGTGCTGCTGGTGGAAACCATTTTCGACACCCTCAATTGCAAGGCGGCGCTGTTCGCCATCGACCTGTACTACGAGCAAAACCCTGGCGTCGTGCGCCTGCCTTTGATGATTTCCGGCACCGTCACCGATGCGTCGGGCCGCATCCTGTCGGGCCAGACCGTGCCGGCCTTCTGGAATTCCGTGCGCCACGCGAAACCGCTGACCATCGGCTTGAACTGCGCGCTGGGCGCCGCCCTGATGCGTCCGTACGCGGAAGAGCTGGCGAAGATCGCCGACACCTTCGTCTGCATCTACCCGAACGCGGGCTTGCCCAACCCCATGAGCGACACGGGCTTCGACGAGTTGCCAGCCGACACCTCGGCCCTGCTGCGCGAATTCGCCGATGCGGGCTTTTTGAACATGGCCGGCGGCTGCTGCGGCACCACGCCCGAGCACATCGCCGCCATCGGCGAATTGCTGGCAAAAAACTTGCCGCGCACCGTGCCGCCGCCATCGCACGACTTGCGCCTGGCCGGCCTGGAACCGTTCGTCGTCAATGACGAGTCGCTGTTCGTCAACGTGGGCGAGCGTACCAACGTCACGGGCTCGAAGGCGTTTGCGCGCATGATTCTCAACGAGCAATACGACGAAGCCCTGTCCGTGGCGCGCCAGCAAGTGGAAAATGGCGCGCAAGTGATCGATATCAACATGGACGAGGCGATGCTCGATTCGCTGGCGGCCATGACGCGCTTTTTAAACCTGATCGCCTCGGAACCCGATATTTCCCGCGTGCCCATCATGGTCGACTCGTCAAAATGGTCGGTCATCGAGGCGGGCCTGAAATGCGTGCAGGGCAAGGCCATCGTCAACTCCATTTCCATGAAGGAAGGCGAAGAGGAATTCCTGCGCCAGGCCAGGCTGTGCCGCCGCTATGGCGCCGCCGTCATCGTCATGGCTTTCGATGAAAAGGGGCAAGCCGACACCTTCGAGCGCAAGATCGAGATTTGCGCGCGCGCATATCACCTGCTGATCGATGCCCTGGACTTCCCGCCGGAAGACATCATTTTCGATCCGAACATCTTTGCCGTCGCCACCGGCATTGAAGAGCACAACAACTACGCCGTCGACTTCATCAACGCCACGCGCTGGATCAAGGAAAACTTGCCATACGCGAAGATCTCGGGCGGCGTGTCGAACGTGTCCTTCAGTTTCCGCGGCAACGATCCGGCCCGCGAAGCCATCCACACCGTCTTCCTGTACCACGCCATCAAGGCCGGCATGACCATGGGCATCGTCAACGCCGGCATGGTGGGCGTGTACGACAACCTGGACCCGGAATTGCGCGAACGCGTGGAAGACGTGGTGCTGAACCGCCGCGAAGACTCGACCGAACGCATGATCGAATTTGCCGGCACCCTGAAGGCGGGCGGCAAGGCCGAGGCGCAAACCCTGGCCTGGCGCGAAGGTACCGTCCAGCAGCGCCTGTCGCACGCGCTGGTGCACGGCATCACGCAATTCATCGTGGAAGACACGGAAGAGGCGCGCCAGGAGCTGCTGCACAATGGCGGACGCCCCATCCACGTGATCGAAGGCCCGCTGATGGCCGGCATGGACGTGGTGGGCGACTTGTTTGGCCAGGGCAAGATGTTCCTGCCGCAAGTGGTGAAATCGGCGCGCGTCATGAAGCAGGCCGTGGCCCACCTGATTCCGTTTATCGAGGAAGAAAAGCTGCTGGAAGAAAAGCGCACGGGTATCGTCGCCAAGCCGAAAGGCAAGATCATCATGGCGACCGTGAAAGGCGACGTGCATGACATCGGCAAGAACATCGTCACGGTGGTTCTGCAATGCAATAACTTCGAAGTGGTCAACATGGGCGTGATGGTGCCGTGCTCGGAAATCCTGGCCCGCGCCAAGGTGGAAAACGCCGACATCATCGGCCTCTCGGGCTTGATCACGCCGTCGCTGGAAGAAATGGCCTATGTCGCCAAGGAAATGCAGCGCGACGAGCACTTCCGCATGCTGAAGATCCCGCTGCTGATCGGCGGCGCCACCACCAGCCGCGCCCACACGGCAGTGAAGATTGCCCACAACTACGAAGGTCCTGTCATCTACGTGCCGGACGCCTCGCGTTCCGTGTCCGTGGCGCAATCCTTGCTGACGCCGGAGCAGCGCGACAAGTACGTGGAAGACATCGAACTCGACTACGCGCGCATCCGCGAACAGCACGCCAACAAGAAGGCCCTGCCCATCCTGCCGCTGGCGCAGGCGCGCGCCAACAAGATGCTCGTGCCCTTCGATGGCCCGTGCACGCCCGTGATACC
>CAUSDR010000575.1:0-3083 GCA_963530105.1 uncultured Janthinobacterium sp. | reverse complement strand
AGGGCAATATCACCATCGATTCCAGCCTGCGTGCGTACGTGTACCTTGGGAAGTATGCGATTCCCAGCCAGATCGGCACCTATCCAACGGTTGAATTTCAGTGCAAGGGCATGCCCCAGCTGTATTTCGACGTGCCTTACAACATCACCGCGCAGGACGTGGGCACCACTGGCCTCGATGCCTTCCGTTCGCGCACTGGCATGTGCCTGCGCAAGCTCGAGTCGCTGGGCGGAGATCGATGGCGCGCGACCATGGCCATCAACAATTTCAACGGTCCGCCCCTAGCACTGTTCTTGCGGGTATTCGGTCGCCTCGATCTGAATCCGCCAGCACCCCCATATGGCTATGGCCTGCTGGTGCGCACGTTGGAGGATCAGGCGCTGGTGTTTCTCAGCGGAAAGCGGATGTTGCGCTTGGCAGGCGACACCTACGATGTGGAATTGACGCTTCCCTGGCCGGTACCGCCCAGTGACAGCGCGCCAGTCAATGGCCAGGACACTGCGGTCAATTTGCCGTTCAGCATGCAAGGCAAGTCGATCTGTGCGACAGCCCGTGGCCTGGTGTCGATGCCGTACTACCTGTATTCGTACGATGACGACGGCCGGACCATGAACCGCTATGCGGTGCTGCATTTTGAATCCATGTACTGGGCCAGCGGCAATCAGCTGCAGATACGCCGCATTGCGGCCAGCGCAGATGAGGTGGACGTGAGCGGCTCGCTGATTATCGATAATTCTCGCTGCCAGACCGTGTATTCGCGCCTGTCGGTGATCGACAACTCTCAATTCCCCTGACTATGCAAAATCTACGCATCATCCACGACAACGCCGCCGACCGCGCGGTGCTGACCGCATCAAGCCAGGCCGGCGCGCTGGGGCCGGCCAACCTGCAGCATGACAGCAAGAACGCCGTGCTGCGCGCCGGCGGCACGGAACAGACCATCACCGCCACTTGGCCCACGCAGGAGGCCATCGCCTGCGTGGCGCTGATCTTTACCAACATGACGAGCAGCGCGGGCATGCGCGTGCGCGGCTATGCGCAGCCAGGCGACCCCGTGCCAGTACTGGATACGGGCAACGTTTTCCCGTGCCCGGCGGCCGTGCACGGTTCTTTCCCCGGGGGCGTGCTGCCGCGGGGCTGGAACGCCTATAACGGGGGCGGCGTGAACACCTGGGCGCGCGGCGGCGGCGCCGACGGCGTGGCCTGGTTCCCGCCCGTGCGCGTGCGCCAGCTGGTGATCGACGTGTGGTCGCCGCAAAGTCCCGACGGCTACCTGGAAATCTCGCGCCTGGTGGCGGGCAATTACTGGTCGCCCGAATACAACGCCGAGTACGGCGCCCAGCTGCAGCTGCAGGATGGCAGCGAAGATTACCGCACGGCCGCCGGCGACCTGAAAACTGCGATGGGTTCGACCAGCGACAAGCTGAGCATCAACCTGGCCCACTTGACGCCCATGGACCGTGCCCGCCTCATGCGCATCCTGCGCGAGAACGGCAAGGGCAAGGCGATGCTGTTTAGTCTGTTCCCAGAAAACCCGGACCCGCTGCTGGAGCAGGACCACATGCTATATGGCAAGGCCAGCAATATCGATGCGGTGGCCACGCCGTATTACGACACTTATTCAGCACCACTTCAGATCGAGGGAATTTAAATGGCAAATTATTTCTATGATGGCATGCCGAACGTCAACGAACGGCTGAATCAGCTGTACAACGCATTTGCTGCGGGGCCGTACAACGCGCTGCCGCTGACGGGAGGGATGTTAAGTGGGCCGGTTAAATCCACTTCATCCTACTCTGGCAATTCATTCACCGCCGGTGACCCGCAGTCGTATTGCCAAACATCTATCATTGCACCGCCCATACAAGGGGAGCCTGGCGTGGCGTATGACATCCTGCGCATAGGCGTTCCCGGGGTACTAGGCGCCGGCTACCCCGGGAATTTTACGTGGCAGACCCGCTGCGGCGGCGCCAGTGTTTTCGCCGCTGGCTACACCATGAGCCTGTACGCACGCGACATAGAAAGCAGCGCAGATACCGGGATGCTTTTGAGCATTTCAGGCACTGGGGAATTTTATGTGGCCGGATCAATCAAGGCCGCCAATGTGGTTCCGGATCTGGATAATGGGCGTACGATCGGCACGGCCGCGAAGGCATACTCAACTCTGTATGCCCGCACCGGCACCATCAATACCTCGGACGCCCGCCTCAAAACTAATTTCCGCGATTTGGCCCCGGCTGAAATCGCCGCTGCCCGCGATCTGGCCCGTGCTATTGGCGTCTACCGCTGGCGCGATGCCGTCGAATGCAAGGGAGACGGCGCACGCGAACATATCGGCCCCACTGTACAGCGCGCTATCGAGATTATGCAGGCGCATGGCCTGGAGCCGTTCAACTACGGCTTTATCTGTCACGACGAATGGGAACAGCAAACCGTCGAGCATCCGGCCATTAAGGCGCGGCCTGCCGTGCCATCTAGCGAAGCAGTGCCCGCGGTGCTGGATTCGCTCGGCAACGTCGTCACGCCCGCCGTGGTAGCAAGCCCTGGTCTCCCAGCCGTCGATGCGCGTGCAGCCTACACAGAGGTCACGCTGGAAGCGGGCGACCGCTACGCTTTTCGCTATGACGAGCTGGCCATGTTCATCGCCGCCGGCCAGGAGGCGCGGCTGGCGGCGCTCGAAGTTGCATAACCATTCCAGGCTCCACCACAGACCCGCTTCGGCGGGTTTTTTCATTTTTACTAGGGGAAATACTGTCTCACTTTTCCCTAGAAATGAGACACCCACGCACGTATTGTCAGCATCACCGCCTCCCCTCTCCTCCTCTGTCACTAGAAAGAAATCATGGCCATCGAAACTACCGCCGCCGGCGGCGCACTGATTAAAATTTTCGGCTTCCCGGTCCTTGCCGGCGCGGCCGCAACCTCACTGGGATTTATGTTCATGTGGCCAAAAACCGCCAAAGAAGCGGGCGTGCGCTTCTTCGTCACCATTCTCTTTTCCGCCCTGATGGGCCCGGCCCTGGTCGTAGTCGTGCGCAACTGGATGCCGGGCCTGTTCGACAGCGCGCGCGCCGTGGCCGTGC
>CAUSDR010000574.1:0-3099 GCA_963530105.1 uncultured Janthinobacterium sp. | reverse complement strand
GCCTTCGGCGCGGGCGCGGGCCGCCAAAGCGGCCGCATCAGGTGCCGGCACGGCTGGCGCGGCGCGTGGCGGCACGGAAACTGGCGTAGGCGCAAGCGCTGGCATGGCAGGCATGGCTGGCTTGAGCGGTTCGGCAACGGCGGGCGGCGCCGGCGTCAGCCAGACCGTGGCCAGGCGCACGATGGCGCCGCTGCCATTGCCCAGCAATAAATACAGGTGCACATGGCCCGCGCGGATGGCTTGCTGCGTAGCCACGCGCACGTAACGGCGCCCGCCCCGTTCCAGCGGCGTGATGCTCAAGCCTTGCAGGGCCGGGTCCATGCCGATGCCGCCGCCCCGGTACACATCGGGCGAAGCCAGGCGCACGGCCACGCCATTGGCTTCTTCGGGCGCCAGCGCCGTCAGCTCGATCTCGGCTTGCAAGGGCTGGCCCACGTGCGACTGCACCGTCATCTCGCCCAGTTCGGCCGCCATGGCGGGCGGCAAGGCCAGGCTGGCGGCGGCGCAGGCGATCAGGGACCAACGGGAAAAGGCGCTACGGGGCATGGACTGGTCGCTTTGATAACAGGGTAAATAAACGGGACTCGCTCATCTTTAACGGCAGGAAAGCTTAAAAATATAGAGCGGATGCCGGAGAAATCATGCAATACAGCATCATCCTGTGCCTTTTTGGCGTCTGGAGTACACTCGATCCACCTCCATCGATGAAAGGGATGCCATGAGTAGCAGAATCGAACGCGACAGTTTCGGCCCGATCGACGTACCCGCCGACCGGCTGTGGGGAGCGCAAACACAGCGCTCGCTCGAGCACTTCCATATCTCCACGGAAAAAATGCCGCCCGAACTGATCGCCGCCCTGGCCACCGTGAAACGCGCGGCCGCCCACGTCAACCTGGACTTGGGATTACTGGATGGCAAGAAGGCCGTGGCCATCACGCAGGCAGCCGACGAAGTGCTGGCCGGCAAGCATGACGGCGAATTCCCGCTGGCCGTCTGGCAGACGGGCTCTGGCACGCAAAGCAATATGAACATGAATGAAGTGCTGGCCAACCGCGGTTCCGAGCTGATCGGCGGCTTGCGGGGCGCCGAGCGCCTGCTGCACCCGAACGACGACGTCAACCTGGGCCAGTCCTCGAACGATATCTTTCCCACCGCCATCCACGTGGCGGCGGCCCTGGCCGTCGCCCACACCGTCCTGCCGCCGCTGCGCCAGCTGCGCGCCACGCTGGACGCGAAAGCCGCGGCATTTGCCGACATCGTCAAGATCGGCCGCACCCACTTGCAGGATGCAACGCCGCTGACCCTGGGCCAGGAATTTTCCGGCTACGTGGCGCAGCTGGACTTCGCCGAACACATCATCACGGCGTCGCTGCCGCCACTGCTGCAGCTGGCCGCCGGCGGCACGGCCGTAGGCACGGGCTTGAATGCCCACGTGGAATTTGCCGGCCGCATCGCCGCCGAACTGGCACGGCTGACCAAGCAGCCTTTCGAAACGGCCAGCAACAAGTTTGCCGCGCTGGCCGCCCACGATGCGCTGGTCGCCGCCCATGGCGCGCTGAAAACCCTGGCCACGGCCCTGATGAAAATCGCCAACGACGTGCGCTGGATGGCGTCCGGCCCCCGCTCGGGCCTCGGAGAAATCACCATTCCCGAAAACGAGCCGGGCAGTTCCATCATGCCGGGCAAGGTCAATCCCACCCAGTGCGAAGCGCTGACCATGCTGTGCTGCCAGGTCTTCGGCAACGACGTCGCCATCACCGTGGGCGGCGCCTCGGGCAATTTTGAATTGAATGTCTTCAAGCCCCTGATCGCGCACAACTTCCTGCAAAGCGCGCGCCTGCTGGGCGACGGCATGCGCAGTTTCGACGAGCATTGCGCGCACGGCATCGCGCCGAACCGCGAACGCATCGCCGAGCTGATGGAGCGCTCCCTGATGCTGGTGACGGCCCTGGCGCCGCACATCGGCTACGACAAGGCGGCGCAAATCGCCAAGCAGGCCCAGCACGAAGGCACGACCTTGAAGGAAGCGGCGCTGGGGCTGGGTTTTGTTACTGAAGAGCAATTCAGTGCCTGGATCGTGCCCCTGGAGATGACGCGCCCCAACAAAAGCTGAGGCTCTGCCTGCATCCCGGACGGCTTCATGTAAACTAACAACTTGGTTGACGCCGTCATCAAGTGTTTAAAACACATCATTGCAATAAGGGATACAATGCAAAAAGTAAGCTTTGATTTAACATCCGAGTTCGTCGAGCTGAACCAGCTTTTGAAGCTGGTCGGCCTGTGCGACAGCGGTGGCGCAGGCAAGGTCATGGTCGATAGCGGCGTGGTGAAGGTCGATGGCAAGAAGGAATTGCGCAAGACGGCCAAGATCCGCGCCGGCCAGGTCGTCAGCGTGGGCGATATCCGCATCACGGTCGTCGGCCCGGCATGATCCCGCATGGGGCGCGCGAGCGGCCCCATGCACATTGTCCGCCCCCGTCGGTCCGGCTGCCTGGATCAGGCTGCAACATGTCGTTATTGCCAGCGTCATAGCCAGCGTTGTGTCATTGAATATCGATTGCGGAAGGGAAGCGCCATGGACCATCCCGAACAAGGTACGCGCAGCCAGGAGCGCCTGATCGGCGACTTGCGCCAGGTCATCGAGAATGCGGAAGAATTGCTCCGCAACACAGACAAATACACGAGTACCCTCTACCAGAGCGCGCGCGCCAGGCTGGAACTGGCCCTCGTCGCGGCCACCGCCGAACTGGCCCGCTTCGAGGAAGAGCAAGTCACGCGCATGATGGACGCCACCCTGGCCGCCAACGCGCTGTACTGCGACCAGACGGGGGAAGCGCGCCTACTGCGCGCCTTCGACTAGCCGGACACGCTAGTCGGGCAAGGCTGGCACCAGCACCGCATGTTCCAGCCACAGCCGCAACTGTCCGGCCAGGTCAAACGCCTCGTCGCGTTCAAACGCCGCATCGAGCGCGGCGCCGAACGGCTGCCCCTGCTGCAGCAAGGCCAGGGCCGCATGCGCCGCGTCATTCAGCACCAGCAACTGCGCCTTCCAGCGGGGCCGGCACACCAGCGCGTAGCTGGCCACGTGCATGTCTTGCG
>CAUSDR010000573.1:0-3099 GCA_963530105.1 uncultured Janthinobacterium sp. | reverse complement strand
GCGCTGGCGGCCAGCGGCGCCGCAGCGCCGGAGAGCATTGCCAGCGCGCCAAGCGCTTGCAGGGTTGCCAGGCGCGCCATCTTACAAGCTGCCCTGGTAGGCCAGCACGGTCTGCTTGAACGACTCGGGCACGGCTTGCGTGGCCTGCTTGTCGTAGTCGTACATGACGTGCACGGAAATGGCCTTGGCCATCACCACGCCCTGCTCGTCGCCGATGTGCATGATGTGCTCCATTTCAAAGCTCTTGCCGCCGAACTTGGAGACGTGGCTGAGCACCAGCACCTTGTCGCCGTACTTGGCCTGGGCGATGTATTCGCACGCGGTTTTCACCATGATGTGCGGCAGCTTTTCGCTCTTCGGGATTTCCAGGATGCTGTGCATGTATTCGAGATAAGCCGTCTGCATGTACTCGTAGTACACGGGGCTGCTGACGTGGCCCATCGAGTCGGTGTCGCGGTAACGGATGTCGAGATTGGTCTTGAAAGAGCGGCGCATCATTGTGTCCTCATGTGGCGGTTATATCCGGTCAGGCCGGCTTGGGTAGTGACATTTCGCCAATGATGCTAAGACCGATGGCGGGTACCTCACAAGACGCAATAACTGAGGGGGGACGTCCAAATATCTGAGGAGCCGAATGGCGCCTGTTGCGCTACCATCGCTGCAGAACTATTCCGGCAACAACGATGCGGCGCATGGCGCCGCGGGCGCCGCGCGCACCGGCGCGGCCAGGCATTTTCCCTCTACCCCACCCTATTGAAAGAAAGGCGCATCGATGAAAATCGCGATCCTGGCTGACCGCCTCGAACTGCTCAACATCAAGAAAGATTCGACCTACGCGATGATGCAGGAAGCGGCCGCGCGCGGCCACGCACTGCATGTATTCGAGCAGCAGCACCTGCACTGCGAAGGCGGCGTGGTCAGCGCCCATGCGGCGTGCGTGCGGCTGGTCGACGAGGCCGGCGCATGGTTCCGCCGCGAGGCGGCGGCGACCTTGCCGCTGGCGCAATTCGATGCGGTCCTGGTGCGCAAGGATCCGCCCTTCGACATGGAATACCTGTACAGCACCCACCTGCTGGACATGGCGCAGCGCCAGGGTGCGCGCGTCTTCAACCAGCCATCGGCCGTGCGCAGGCACAACGAGAAACTGGCGATCCTGGAATTCGCGGCGTTCTGCGCGCCCACCCTGGTCAGCCGCGAACCGGCCCGCCTGCGCGCCTTCCATGCCGAACATGGCGACGTGATCTTCAAGCCGCTCGACGGCATGGGCGGCACCGGCATTTTCCGCGTGCGCGAGGATGGCATGAACCTGGGCGCCACCGTCGAGATGCTGACGCGCGACGGCGCCGTCACCATCATGGCGCAGCGCTACATTCCCGCCATCAGCGAGGGCGACAAGCGCATCCTGCTGATCGGCGGCAAGCCGGTGCCGCATGCTCTGGCGCGCATCCCCCAGGCGGGCGAAGTGCGCGGCAACCTGGCCGCCGGCGGGCGCGGCGAAGCGCGCATGCTGACGGCGCGCGACCGCGAAATCGCGGACACGCTGGCGCCGGTGCTGGCGGCACGCGGCCTGCTGCTCGTCGGGCTGGACGTCATCGGCGCGCATCTGACGGAAATCAACGTCACCAGCCCCACCTGCTTCCGCGAAATCATGCAGCAGACGGGGTTCGACGTGGCGGGCATGTTCATCGATGCGCTGGAAGCGGCGGCATCGCTCGCGCATACGCACGGGGAGCAGGCATGAGCAAGGTAAGCACACTGCAAAGCTGGATAGGCGGACGCTGGATGGGCAGCGAAGCGGGCCTGTCGCTGCACAGCGCCATCGACAATGCGCTGATCTATCACACGCACGCCGAAGCGGTCGACGCGCAGCAGGCGCTCGACTATGCGCGCCGCACCGGCGTGCCGGCCCTGATGGCGCTGGACTTCCAGCAGCGGGCGGCCTGCCTGCGGGCGCTGGCGTCGCACATCCAGCAGCACCGCGAAGCGCTGTACACGATCGCCTACCAGAGCGGCGCCACGCGCGCCGACAGCAAGCAGGATATCTGCGCCGGCATCGGCGTGCTCAATTCGTATGCCGGCATCGCGGCCAGCGGCCTGCCTTCCGGCAATGTGCTGCACGAAGCGCCCGCCATGTCGCTGTGCCGGCGCGGCGGCGCGGCCGGCACGCACATCATGGTGCCGCGCGGCGGCGTGGCCCTGCATATCAATCCGTTCAACCTGCCCGTCTGGTCGCTGCTGGAAAAATTCGCCGCCAGCTTCCTGGCCGCCATGCCCTGCATCGTCAAGCCGGCCACCTGCACCAGCTACCTGGCCGAAGCGCTGGTGCGCCTGATCGACGCTTCCGGCCTGCTGCCGAAAGGCGCGCTGCAGCTGGCCATCGGCCCCGCCGATGCCTTGCTGGCGCGCCTGCAGGACAACGACGCCGTCAGCTTCACCGGCTCGGACGCCACCGCCACGACCCTGCGCAACCATCCCAACCTGCTGGCGCGCTCGGTGCAGGTCAGCCTGGGCGCGGCGTCGCTCAATTGCGCCATCCTGGGGCCGGACGTGCGCAGCGGCGAGCCGGAATTCGAGCTGCTGGCCGACGCCATCGTGCGCTCGATGACCGTCAAGGCGGGCCAGGACGGCGCCGCCATCCGCCGCGTGATGGTGCCGCACGGGCAGATCGAAGCGCTGACGGCGCGCCTGCGCGAGCGCCTGGCGGCCGTGGTCATCGGCGACCCGGCGCAGGCGGGCGTGCACATGGGGCCGCTGGCCTCGCAGGAACAGCGCAGCCAGCTGGGCGACCGCGTGCGCGCCCTGGCCAAGGAAAGCGACATCGTCTGCGGCCAGGTGGACGGCTATGCGCCATCCGGCGACGGCGTGCGCCATGGCGCCTTTGCCGCGCCCACCCTGCTGCTGTGCCGCGGCGGCGCGCGCGGCGACGCCGTGCATGAAATCGAAGCCTTCGGCCCCGTCTGCGCGCTGATGCCGTATGCGGACGTGGAGGAAGCGCTGGCGCTGGCCGCGCGCGGCAGGGGCAGCCTGGCCAGCACGCTGGCCACGCGCGACCCGAAGCTGGCCGCATATGCCGTGCCGCGCCTGGCCGCCTCGCACGGG
>CAUSDR010000572.1:0-3104 GCA_963530105.1 uncultured Janthinobacterium sp. | reverse complement strand
AAAACTTTGTGGTTTATCTTGGTGGCAGGCTGGTTGTTTATCAATGAAGCATTACTGTAACCGCTATCGGCGCGCTCTGCAGGAACAGGGGGCGGAATATAAACGGGCGGCCCGAAGGCCGCCCGCAGACCGGCTGTCACCGTGGCAGTGCAGCACGCATCACGGCACGCAGCATCGCACTTGTACAGCACGCATCACTGCACATATCACGCATCACAGTACTAATTACAGCACTAATTACAGCACTTCAAACAGCCCGGCCGCGCCCTGCCCGCCGCCGATGCACATGGTCACCACCACGTATTTGACGCCGCGGCGCTTGCCTTCGATCAAGGCGTGGCCCGTCAGGCGCGCGCCCGAGACGCCATACGGGTGGCCGACGGCGATGGCGCCGCCGTTCACGTTCAGGCGGTCCAGGGGAATGCCCAGGGTATCGGCGCAGTACAGCACTTGCACGGCGAATGCTTCATTGAGTTCCCACAGGCCGATGTCGGCCACCGTCAAGCCCGCCTTTTTCAGCAGCTTGGGGATGGCGAACACGGGGCCGATGCCCATTTCATCGGGTTCGCAGCCAGCCACGGCAAAGCCGCGGAAGATGCCCAGCGGCTGCAAGCCTTTCGCTTCCGCCACTTTCGCATTCATGACGATGGCCATCGAGGCGCCATCGGAAAACTGGCTGGCATTGCCTGCGCTGATGACGCCGCCAGGAATGGCCGGGCGGATTTTCGCCACGGCATCGTAGGTCGTGTCGGCGCGGATGCCTTCATCGGCGGCGATCGTCACTTCGCGCGACAGCAGCATGCCGCTGGCCTTGTCGGCCACGCCCATGATGGTGGTCATGGGCACGATTTCCGCGTCGAACAGGCCGGCGGCCTGGGCGGCGGCGGCGCGCTGCTGGCTTTGCGCGCCATATGCATCCTGGCGTTCGCGCGAAATCTGGTAGCGCTTGGCCACTGTTTCCGCCGTCTGCAGCATGGGCCAGTAGACTTCCGGCTTGTGCTGCTGCAGCCAGACCTCCCGGTACATATGCGTATTCATTTCATTTTGCACGCAGGAAATCGATTCCACGCCGCCCACCGCATAAATATCGCCTTCGCCGGCGATGATGCGCTGCGCCGCCAGGGCGATCGCCTGCAGGCCCGAGGAACAGAAACGGTTGACAGTCATGCCGGCCGTCGTGACGGGGCAACCGCCGCGCAAGGCCACCTGGCGCGCGATATTGCCGCCCGTCGCCCCTTCGGGAAAGGCGCAGCCGACCAGCACGTCCTCGACTTCACCCGCCTCGATGCGGGCGCGCTCGACGGCGGCGGCCAGCACATGGCCGCCCAGGGTGGCGCCATGCGTCATGTTGAACGCGCCCTTCCAGGACTTGGCCAGGCCCGTGCGGGCGGTCGATACGATGACGGCTTCATTCATGCTGTGTCTCCTTGTGGGAATGTTATGTGGTATGCACTGCGCTCAGAATAGCACATTTAAGTACGGTCGTTCGCAAAGTTGCGCGCGCTTTTCGCCGGCGCAAACTGCTGCGCACTGTAAGCTTGGTGTAAGTTTCAAGCAAGCATGACGTAAGGTTCGGAGAACACACTCGGCTCCAGCTGGTGCAAGAATGGTCTAAAAGACCACGGCAACAGTTCACTATAAATATAGGGAGACAAACCATGGCAACACCATCCGGCTCGGCCGACGTACGGAAGATTTCCACCAAGGGAACGCCGATTACGCCAGAGGAGCGCAAGGTCATCTTTGCGTCCTCGCTAGGCACTGTCTTTGAATGGTACGATTTTTACCTGTACGGTTCGCTGGCATCCATCATCGCCAAGCAATTCTTCATCGGCGACCCCACCACCACCTTCATTTTCGCCCTGCTGGCCTTTGCCGCCGGCTTCATCGTGCGTCCGTTCGGCGCGCTGGTCTTCGGCCGCCTGGGCGACATGATCGGCCGCAAGTACACCTTCCTGGTGACCATCATCATCATGGGCGGTTCCACCTTCATCGTCGGCTTGCTGCCGGGCCATGCCTCGATCGGCATCGCGGCGCCGATCATCCTCGTCATCCTGCGCATCCTGCAAGGCCTGGCGCTGGGCGGCGAATACGGCGGCGCGGCCACCTACGTGGCGGAACATGCGCCGGAAGGCAAGCGCGGCGCGTTCACGGCGTGGATACAGACCACGGCAACGCTGGGCTTCTTCCTGTCGCTGATGGTCATCCTGGGCACCCGCCTGGCGACGGGCGAGCAGGCATTCGAAGCGTGGGGCTGGCGCGTGCCCTTCCTGCTGTCCGTGGTGCTGCTGGGTATTTCCGTCTGGATCCGCATGGCCATGAATGAATCGCCGGCGTTTGCCAAGATGAAAGCCGAAGGCAAGACGTCGAAAGCGCCGCTGACGGAAGCGTTCGGCAAATGGAAAAACCTGAAGATCGTCATCCTGGCCCTGATCGGCCTGACCGCGGGCCAGGCCGTCGTCTGGTACACGGGCCAGTTCTACGCCCTGTTCTTCATGATCCAGACCCTGAAAGTGGACCTGGCAACGGCCAACGTGCTGGTCGCCATCGCCCTGCTGCTGGCCACGCCGTTCTTCCTGTTCTTCGGCAGCCTGTCCGACCGCATCGGCCGCAAGTACATCATCCTCGGCGGTTGCCTGATCGCCGCGGCCACCTACTTCCCGATCTTCAATGGCCTGACGCACTTCGCCAACCCGCAGCTGGAAGCAGCACTGAAGAACTCGCCAGTGGTGGTGGTGGCCGATCCCGCATCGTGCCACTTCCAGTTCAACATGACGGGCACGAAGAAATTCCCGTCGTCGTGCGACATCGCCACCGGCTTCCTGTCGAACAGCTCGGTGAACTACACGAAGGAAGACGCACCGGCAGGCAGCATCGCCAAGGTACGCATCGGTACGAAGGAATTCAATTCCTTCAACGCCGTCATGACGGCCGACGGCTTGAATTTCGATGCGGAAAGCAAGGCGCATGAAGCGGCGCTGAAGAAAGAGCTGGGCGCCGGCATCAAGGAAGCGGGCTACCCTGCCAAGGCCGATCCGGAACAGATCAACAAGCCGATGGTGGTCTTGCTGCTGTTCATCCTGGTGCTGTATGTAACCATGGTG
>CAUSDR010000571.1:0-3108 GCA_963530105.1 uncultured Janthinobacterium sp. | reverse complement strand
CGCGCGCCTGTGCGGCAACAAGGTCAGGCTGCTGGTGCAGCCCATCGACGACCTGTGGATGCGCGACACGGGCCCCGTTTTCGTGAAACAGGCGGGCGGCGCGCTGGCCGGCGTGAATTTCAATTTCAATGGCTGGGGTGAAAAACAGGACTACGACGACGATGCGCTGGTGGCCGGCTTCGTTGCCGGGCGCGCCGGCGTCGCCGTGCTGGAAAGCAGCCTGGTGCTGGAAGGGGGCGGCATCGAAGTCGATGGCCAGGGCACGGCCATCATCACGGAAAGCTGCGTGCTGAACGCCAACCGCAATCCCGGCGTCGGCAAGGCGCAATGCGAACGGGAATTGCGGCGCCTGCTGGGCATCGAGAAAGTCATCTGGCTGCCCGGCATCGCCGGCCAGGACATCACCGACGGCCACACGGATTTTTATGCCCGCTTCTGCGCGCCCGGCGTCGTCGCGGCCGGTTTTGAAAGCGACCCGTCCTCGCCCGAGCGCGCCGTCACCCAGCGCCACCTCGACATCCTGCGCAAGGCCACGGATGCGCGCGGGCGCCCGTTGAAGGTAGTGGTGCTGCCGGGGCCGGGGAGCGTGCGGCCGCGCTATGAAAACAAGGATTTCGCCGCCGGCTACATCAATTTCTATGTCTGCAACGGCGCCGTGCTGTGCCCGGAATTCGGCGACGCCGCCGCCGACCGCAACACAAAAGCCATGCTGCGCGAGCAATTCCCGGGGCGCGACATCGTGCAGCTGAACATCGACGCCATCGCGGCCGGTGGCGGCGGCATCCACTGCACCACGCAGCAGCAGCCGGCGTGAGCGTGGCGCGCCCCGGCGCTATCAGGCGGCCATTTCCGCCGCCAGGGTGGCGACCAGCTGCGCGGCCGGCATGGCGCGCGCCAGCGGCGCCCCCTGGCCCGCCCATTGCGCGGCGAATTCGCTGCTGCCGTGCCGGCTGGCCGCCGCATGGAGCTGCTTGGCGGCGTCGTAGGCGACGGGATAGTCGGCGGGCAGGGGGCTGCCTGGCGCTTCCGCGTATTCGATGAAGCGGTTCAGCATGCCGCGCGCCAGGCGGCCCGACAGGGTGGCCGTCAGGCGCGTGCGGGCGGCCCGCTCGCTTTGCAGGTTGGCGCGGTAGCCGGCGTGGGCCGACGATTCCGGGCACAGCACGAAGGCCGTGCCCAGCTGGGCCGCCGCCGCGCCCAGGTCCAGCGCGGCGCGGATGCCCTGGCCATCCATGATGCCGCCGGCCGCGACGAGGGGCAGGCGGGTGCGGCCCGCCAGCAGACGCAGCAGGACTGTGGTGCTGTGGCGCTCGTCCGGCGCCTGCGGCTCGAAGACGCCGCGGTGGCCGCCTGCTTCCACGCCTTGCGCGACGATGGCGTCCACGCCGGCCTGCTCGATCAGCAGCGCTTCGCGCACGCTGGTGGCCGTGGCCATGGTGTAGATGCCGGCCTGGCGCAGGGAGGCGATCTGCTGCTGCGCCGGCAAGCCGAAATGAAAGCTGACGACGGCGGGGCGCTGTTCCAGCAGCAGCGCATACGCCGCGTCATTGCCAAGAAAGCTGGGGTAGATTTCTTCCAGCACGGCCGGCGCGGCCGCGCCCAGCTCGGCGAACAGGGGCGCCAGGTGGGCCAGCCAGGCCGCTTCGCGCCGCGCATCGCGCACGGCAGGGGCATGGCAAAACACATTGACATTGAAGGGGCGGTCCGTCAGCGCGCGCGTGTCCTCGATCATCTGGCGCGCCTGCGCCAGCGTGCCGGCGCCGATAGCCAGCGAGCCCAGGCCGCCTGCCTGCGAGACGGCCGCCGCCATGCGCGGCGTGGAGACGCCCGCCATCGGCGCCTGGATGATGGGGTGGCGCAGGGCGAGGCGCTCGAGGAATGACTGGGAGGTGCTCATGATGTTTCCTTCATGAAGTTGAGGATGCTGTCATCTATTCGGATTTTGAGAATATAATAGCATAATCATTTTGAAATTGAGAACATGATGGACCTCGACTCCCTGAAGATCTTTTGCTGCGTGGCCAGCGAACTGAGCATCACGCAAGCCGCCACCCGGCTGGGCCGCGCGCCGTCCAGCGTGACCACGCGCATCCAGCAGCTGGAAGCCGATATCGGCGCCGAACTGTTTGTGCGCGCCAACAAGCGCATGGCCCTGTCGGCGGCGGGCGGGCGTTTTCTCGACTATGCGCAGCGCCTGCTGGCGCTGGAAGAAGAGGCGCGCCACGTCGTCGCGGGCGGCACCGAGGGCGGCACCTTGCGCGTCGGCAGCATGGAAAGCACGGCCGCCAGCCGCTTGCCGCCGCTGCTGGCCGCGTATCACGCGCGCCATCCGGCCACGCGGCTGGTGCTGAGCACGGGGCCGTCGCGTCCCCTGCTCGAGCAAGTGCGCACGGGACTGCTCGATTGCGCCTTCGTTGCCTTGCCGCCCGCGTTCGCCGGGCCAGCCGCCCTGGACGAACTGGGCCTGGCCGCGCAAGCTGTCTGGCGCGAAGAGCTGTGCCTGCTGCTGCCGGCCAGCGAAGCGTCCGCGCGCGACCCGGCGCACGTACGCACGCGCTCGCTGGCGGCGTTTCCGCAAGGCTGCACCTACCGCGCCATGGCGGAAGACACGCTGGGCATCGCCGCATCGACGGACTGGCGCGTGCAGGAAATGAACTCATATCACAGCATGATCGCCTGCGTGGCGGCGGGCGCCTGCGTCACCCTGCTGCCGGCCAGCGTGCTCGAATTGTCCGACGCGCCCGCCTCGCTGCCCGTGCTGTCCGTGGGCCAGGCCGATACCTTGCTGGTCTGGCGCGCCGGCTTTGACTTGCCCGCTTTCCGGCACTTGCAGGCGCAACTGGGCGAGGACGCCCCGTGAGCGCCGCCGTCCGGCTGCGCCCGGCCATCGAGGCGGCGCTGATCCTGGCCATCGGCATGGGCTTTGGCCGCTTCGCCTTCACGGCCATTTATCCGCACATGGTGGGCGAGGGCGTGCTGACCCTGCGCGACGGCAGCCTGGCCGCGTCGGCCAATTACGCGGGCTATCTGCTGGGGGCCATCCTGGCCGTGCGGGCCCGCGCCCGCAGCGCCCACCGCCTGTGCCTGTGGGCCGTCGCCGGCACGGCG
>CAUSDR010000570.1:0-3115 GCA_963530105.1 uncultured Janthinobacterium sp. | reverse complement strand
CCATCATCTTCTAATTCATTGCCGGGCTCAAGACGGTGCTGGATTTACGCTTACTCTGGCGCACGGTTTCCTCGATGTCTTCCAGGATGCGCCTGGCCCGCTCATAAAACACCTGGCCGGCCGGCGTAAGCTCGATATGGCGCGCGTCGCGCGTGAGCAGCAGCGCCTGCACTTCGCTTTCCAGCTCCTTGATCTGCCGGCTCAGGGCCGATTGCGCGATGTACAGCTTTTCCGCCGCGCGCGAGTAGCTGCCCGCATCGACAATCTCGACAAAGTACTTGAACTGTTTGAGAGAAATCAATCGTATGCCTTTTCGAGATCGCTGACTGCCTGATTTGATATTAGCCGTGGCCCCGCAAGCGCGCTACAGTGGATTGATCTGCTGTTACTGCAAAGGAAAGACCATGCTGGAATTTTTCGGGCTGCTGGGACTGCTCGTCAGTATTATCGCAAAACTGATTTTCGTCCAGATTGGCGGGGCTGATAACGGTAAAGAGGATTGATAGTGCGTCAACCCAACAGCGTAAAGCTGGGGTCAGTTCCTTTGGAATCGGAATACGGTGTATCAAACCGTATTCCCGCTCAGGGTCCGACCCCAGTTGTTTTGCGTG
This sequence comes from uncultured Janthinobacterium sp., assembly GCA_963530105.1. Lineage (GTDB taxonomy): Bacteria > Pseudomonadota > Gammaproteobacteria > Burkholderiales > Burkholderiaceae_D > Janthinobacterium. Next base: position 2,504 of record CAUSDR010000570.1, on the reverse strand, counting down.
GGGTTGCCAGCATCGCGACAAATCCTTCCTCCACGGCGATGGGCTGTACCTTGCAATTTGGCGCCACCCCATCCCACTCCATCAACTGCAATCCCGCGCACTTGAGCGCCGCTTCGCGCGCCGTCCATGCGCGGGCCAGGGCCAGGGGGCGCTGCTCGGCAGGGCACGCCGCCAGTGCATCGGCCACCTGCGGCCCCAGGTAATCGCGCGCCACCTGCTGCCAGTCGGCAATGTCCTGCACGCGCATGACGTCGATGCCGATGGCCCCATGCAGGTGGACGGCGGCCAGCGAAATGCCCTCGTCATGGCTGAAGGACAGGCCCGCCGGACGGCCGGCCAGCAGCAGGCGGGGAGGGGCGCCCGGCGCGGCTTCCACCGAAATCGCCTCGCTGCTGACATCCAGCCAGCGCGCCGCCGCCGCGCGCACGGCGCTGCGGATGCGCAGGCGCGCTTCGGCGCGCGGCAGCACGGCGGCGATGCCGATCACCAGCACGCCATCACCCGACAACAGAACCGCATGCTCCATCAGCTGCGATCAGCTGCGCAAGGGCGCGGCCGGGCAGCCCGCCCAGTTGCTGCCGGCGGGGATGTGCTCGCCCTTCATCACCAGCGTCAAGGGACCCAGGCGGGCGTTGTCGCCTACCTTGGCGCTGTACAGCACGGAGCTGCGCGGGCCCATGTAGACGCGCTGGCCGATCTCCACGTGGTCGATCTTCATCACGCGGTCTTCGAACAGATGCGTTTGCGGGCAGGTAAGGGCGTTCAATTCGCTGTAGTCGCCGATGTGCACGCAGTCGAATTCCGTGATGTCCGTCGTGTCCATGTAGACGCCGCGGCCGATCTTGCAGCCGAACAGGCGGAAGGCCAGCGGCAGCCACGGCGTGCCGCGCAGGTAGCGCATGAAGTTGGGCACGGCGATGCCTTCGTACAGGTTCGTCACGCCTTCCGAGATCCACACGAACGGCGTCCACATGGGCGCCGCGTGCTTGCGGTAGCGTCCCAGCAGCAGCCATTTGAACAGCACGACCACCAGGAAATTGCCGATGCCGTAGGCGATGCCGGCGATCGCCAGGTCGCTGACCACTTCGCCCCAGCGGCCGGCGCCCGCGATCGGCATCACGTCCAGCACCAGGGTGTAGCCGATGGCGATCACCACCGCGTGCGGCGCGACGATGCGGAAGGCTTCGATCAGGCTGCGGCCCAGGCGGCGCAGCAGCGACGGCTTGAAGGTCAGGTGCTCGGCAAAGCCGCTGACCTGTTCGCGCGCGGGCAGGTGCATGGGCGGCGAACCCAGCCACGTGTCGCCGCTGTGCATCTGTTCATTGCGCGGCGCGTGCGTGTGCACGCCGATCAGCACGTGCTCGGGCAGCACCGTGCCGTCGGGGATGTAGCTGCCATTGCCGACGAAGCTGCGGTGCGAGATCACGGTGGGGCGCATGGTCATCCAGCCGCCGTCGATCTGCTCGTCGCCCAGCATGACGGCGTCGGCGATGAAGGTGTCGTCGCCCAGGGTCAGCATGTCGGGCACCACGCCCAGCGCCGTGGAAATCTCCGCGCCCTTGCCCACCTTGGCGCCCAGCAGGCGGTACCAGTAGGGCGCGAACACGGTGGCGTAGATGCCGTGCAGGACGTTCAGGCTCGATTCCTGGATATGGCTGACCAGCCACTTGGCGCAATAGATATTGCTGTGCACGGGCGAGACGCCCGGCTTGAGGCGCGGCAGCGCGCCCCAGCGGATGGCGGCCGACAGCAGGGCCGTGAGCACGATCAGCACGGCGCTGGCGGGGAAGGCCAGCAGGAAGTAGCGCGCCAGCTGGGTCGTCACGTCGCGGCCCTGCAGCCACGGCATCATTTCGCGCTCGTCAAACCAGTCGATCAGCACGAAGCTGGGGAAGACGGGCATGAAGAACAGCACGGCGATCAGCACCATGCCAAAGCAGAAGAACACGGTTTCGCCCGTCAGGCGCAGGCGCGAGACGGCAGGGCGCGGCGGCTGGCCGGCCGCGTCGAACGGGCCGATATCGCGCGCGGGCGAGCCGGTCCAGACCCTGCCGGCCGGCACCGATGCGCCGTCGGCCAGCGCCGATTGCCCCTCCAGGTGGCCGAACGCGCCCACGCTGGTATTGCCTTCCAAAATCGCGTAAGAGCTGATGCAGGCATCGTCGCCGATGCGGATCTGGCCCAGCAGCAAGCGGCCCCGTTCCACCCTGGCGTTTTCAAAGTTGATGGCATTGCCCACGCTGACGTTGTCGCCGATGGCCAGCAGGTCGGGCGCGCGCAGGGTCATCGAGCCGATGACCACTTCCTTGCCCACCTTGGCGCCCAGCGCGCGCAGCCACCAGCTGTTCAGCGAGGAGCCGCTGAGCAGATAGGCGGGCGCCGATTCGACGAGGCGGTCGGCCAGCCACCAGCGGTAGTACGTGACGCCCCAGAGCGGGTAGCTGCCCGGCTTCAAACGCCCGGCGATCAGCCACTTGCCGGCAATCGCGATGGCAAATTCGGCC
>CAUSDR010000569.1:0-3119 GCA_963530105.1 uncultured Janthinobacterium sp. | reverse complement strand
CTGCTGCTGCTGCCGGCCATGCCGCCACCGCACCTGACGCGGGCCAGTCCCACGGCCCCCGTGACGCAGACCGCGCACGCCAGGCGCACGGGCCAGATGGCGCCGGCCAGCGTAGCGATGGCGGCCATGATGACGGGTATAGTCGCGGCCATATTCATGGCGACGGCGATGGCACTATTCACGGCAACAGCCACGGCAAAGTTTACGGCGACGGCGATGGGAACAGTCGCGGCAACAGCGGAGGCAACAGCGACGGCAACAGTGCTGACGGCAACGTTCACGGCAAACGCGATGGTACTCGCAACAACATTCTCGGCAATAGTGACGGCGATGGCGATGGCAATAGTCTCGGCAATGGCTGTGGCAACAGCGACGGTCAGAGGGATGATGGCAATGTTCACGGTAAAAGCAATGGCACTTACGGCAATACTCTCGGCAATAGCGATGGCAAGACTCACGATAACAGCCACGGCAAAGTTTACGGCAACCGCGATGGCAATAGTCATGGTGGAGGCAACGACAACAGCGACGGCAGCGGCGATGGCAATAGTCTTGGCAACATCCACAGCAAGGTTGACGGCAACAGCGGTGGCAATAGTCTCGGCAAAGACGGTGGCAATAGTCGTGGCAACAGCGACGGCTACAGTGATGACAGCAACGCTCATGGTAAAAGCGATGGCACTCACGGCAACATTCACCGCAAGAGCGACGGCAATGTCGAAGGCAATAGCAATGGCGATATGCAGGATAACAGCCACGGCAAGGTCTATGGCAACAGCGGTGGCAACAGTGACGGCTACAGTGACGGCTACAGTGACGGCAACGTTTACGTGCAAAGCGATGGCGATATTCTCGACAATAGCCACGGCAAGGTTTACGGCAACAACGATGGCAATAGTCTCGGCAACGGTGGTGGCAACAGCGACGGCAACATGCACGGCAACAGCCACGCCAGCGGTGTGCCTGGCGATGCTGCTCCTGGCAATGGCGGTCTTGCCGGAGCAGGCGGTGTTGATTACGTGCTGCACCAGGCGGCCCTGGGTTCCGTCTCGCGCTCGCTGGAAGACCCGCTGCTGTGCCATGCCGTGAATGTCAGCGGCTTCCTCAACATGCTGGCCGCCGCGCGCGATGCGGGAGTGAAACGCTTCGTCTATGCCGCTTCCAGCGCCACCTATGGCGACCATCCCGCCTTGCCAAAAGTGGAACAGCACATCGGCGCGCCCTTGTCGCCGTATGCCTTGAGCAAATACGTCAACGAGCTGTATGCGCAAGTGTATGCGCGCTGCTATGCCACCCAGGCAGTGGGTTTGCGCTACTTCAATGTCTTTGGCCCCCGGCAAGACCCCCTGGGCGCGTATGCTGCCGTCATACCGCGCTGGATCACGGCCATGCTGGCCAACCAGGCCGTGCAGATCCATGGCGATGGCGCCACCAGCCGCGACTTTTGCTTCGTCCGCAATGCCGTGCAGGCCAATATCCTTGCCGCCACCTGCGCCGACCCGGCGGCCGTCAACCAGGTCTACAACGTGGCCGTGAATGCGCGCACCAGCCTGACCCAGCTGCATGCCACCATGCAGCGCATGCTGCTGGCTGCCAATCCGCACCACCAGGCGCAGGCACCTGCCTATGGCGACTTCCGCCCCGGTGACGTGCGCCATTCGCAGGCGGACATCGCCAAGGCGGCCCGCCTGCTAGGTTACGCTCCCACGCACGACCTGGCGCAAGGCTTGCGCCAAACCATCGCCTGGTACCTGGCACAAGCCGCAGGCGCCTGAGCACACCCAGGGCCGCCGTCTTTTCTCGCTCTGTTATCTCTCCATTTTCAGCCCTTTTCCGGTCCGTTTCTTGTCCCGTTAGCTGCTCCGTTCGCCCTTGCGGCACCTGTTGCGTTTTTCCGTTGCGTTTTTTGTTCCTTTTGCCGGCCCTTTACCTGGTCCGTATCTGCTTCCGTTTCTCGTGCCTGTCCCGTTCCCCGCTCCGTTACCGGTTCGGTTTCTAATGCCTCTACCCCTTCCTTTTCCCGTTCCTTGTCCGATTCATTTGCGCGGTCAGTTACCCAGTTCGTTACCCGGTCCGTTGCTGGTTTCGTTTCTCGTGCCGATCCCCGTTCCGTTGCCGGCTGGTTTCTCATGCCGTTATCGCTGCATTTTCCCTCTTTTCCCTTTCTTTTTCCGGTCAGCTACCCGATACGTATGGGTTTCGTTTTTCGCTCAGCTCCGTTTCCCGTACCGCAATCCGTTTGGCGTCTTTTGTGTGATGCATGCCATTATCCGCGCCTTAATGTGTCCGCTTCAGTGCTGCACGGGCGCCGCTGTCGGTGTGGGCGGTTCCGGCGCGCCATTGTTCTTGCTGTGGAGGACACGGGGCGTGCCACGGAAATCGGCCGTATGCAGGGTGACGGGGCGGCGCCAGACGCGGGCGATGTAGGCCAGCACCTGTTCCGCCCGTTCCAGGTCGAGGCCACGGCCGTCGCGCTGGTGATCGTGACGCAGTACGAGGCTGCCGTCGTCGTTGAGCAAGGTGGCGGCGACACAGGGAGCGCCATAATTGTATTTCGGCGCCAGGATGGCTTCGCGGATGGCTGGCAAGTCGCGGCTGGCCAGGCGCGTCTCGCCGTCGCGGCGGCTTTCATGCACGAACAGGCCCAGGCGATCGGCCAGCGGCGCATCGAGATAGTTGCGGATGAAACTGAAATCGTCATTGTCGCGGCAGATTGCGCGCGCCCGCGCCAGTCCTTCGCGCTCGATGATGCGTTCCCACATGCAAAAGCCCAGGTGGTAGGGATTGACGGCCAGCGCCAGTTGATGCTCCCCGGCGTAGGGGCGCACGACGTCCGAATGCGACTTGATGGCGGACAGGTACAGCGCTGGCGGCAAAAAGTCCGCTTCGCGCAGCAGCCGCGCATGCCAGTACGAGGCCCAGCCTTCGTTCATGATCTGGCAGGCAAAGACAGGGTAGAAATAAAACGACTCTTCGCGTACGGCAAGAAAGATGTCGCGCTCCCAGTCGGCCAGCTCCGGCCCGTAACGGGCGATGAACCACAATAAATCATATTCGGGATGCGGCGGCAGCAGCGGCCGTTGCGCCACGCGCGCCAGTGCTTCCGCGCGCGCCGCCAG
>CAUSDR010000568.1:0-3138 GCA_963530105.1 uncultured Janthinobacterium sp. | reverse complement strand
GCAAGATGGATATCGCCGTGCAGCCGAACGGCATCACCAGCCTGGACTTCACCCTGATGGGCAAGGCGGAAGGCCCGACCACGGCCGTGCCGCACTTCGCCACGCCGCTGGCCGCGCCGGGCAACGGCAAATTCTCGGGCGCCACGGCCATGCTGTCGGTGAACGGCATTCCGTCGCAGATCTGCACCGGCATGTCCGTCTCGCTGGACGGCCAGGTCAAGGTCGACCCGGTGATCGGCTCCAAGTACGCCACGGCCGCCTCGCGCGGCAAGGTGATGGGCTCGGGCCAGTTCACGGTGCTGCTGCAAGACGCCGCCTACCTCGACTATTTCAAGTCCGAGACGGAAATTCCGCTGGCCTACGCCATGGCGTCGGGCACGGCGCCGGCAGCCGACGTGCTGGCATTGGCCATGGGCCGCATCAAGATCACCTCGGCCAAGATCGACGACGGCGAGAAAAACAAGATCGTCACCTGCGCCTTCGACGTCCTGCGCTACAAGGGCACGGATGCGCAGCATGAAGCGACCACCCTGACCATCCAGGACAGCGCGCTGTAAACAGCCAGCATCTGCACCGGGGCCGCCGTGATGGCGGCCTTTTTTACTATTACTTCATCCAGAAAGCAGCACACATGAACAACGCACAAAAAATCCAGGCGGGTTTCGACATCGGCAACCTCAACGCGGTGGCCGCCCCCGTCACTTTCGACGTGCCCGTCATTTTCGACGCGGACGGCGAAGCAGTGGCTGGTCTCACCATCGTCGGCAAGAACAGCGAACAGTATCGCGTGGCCAACAACGCCGTGCGCGCCGAAGGCTACAAGAAGTCGGCGCGCCGCAAGACGGCCATCGACGCCTCGACGGACGAAGGCGCGGAGCTGCTGGTGCAAGCCATCGACGGCAACCAGAAGCGCCTGGCGCTGGCCGTAGTCACCGGCTGGTACGGCTTCACCAGCAATGGCGCGCCCGTGCCGCTCGATGCGGCGCTGCTGGAAGCGGCCTTTGAAAAATATCCGACCTGGCAGGAAAAAGTCACCACGGCGCTGGAAAACGAGTCGAATTTTTTGAAACTCTGACGGCCAGCCTGCTGCGCTACGCCGGGCACCAGTTCGAGCGCGGCGCGCGCGCGGCCGATGGCCATGCCAAGGGCGAGCATATCGACGCTGCCCGGCGCCATCCGCTGTACCGCGCGCCGCCCGAGCCGGAGGCGCCAAGCATGCCGTTCGAGCTGGCCCACGTGTGGGAATGGTTTGCGCAATTGAACCGCAAGCGGCAGAACGGCATGGCCGTCAACCCCATCGCCAGCACGGAAATCCTCGCCTGGCAGGCGCGCCACGGCATCGCCATCGAACCGTTCGAGCACCAGCTGCTGGACCAGCTCGACGCGCTGTTCCTGTCGCACCAGCACGCGGCGGGCTGACCCGCATTTTTCAACCCGGCCGCCATGCGCGGCTTTTTTTATGGGCCAACCATGCCAGAGATAACAGAGTTAAAAATTGCCGTGAATGCGGCGGAGATCAAGGCGGGAACGCAGGCGGTCAATGACATGGCCGCTGCGAGTAAGCAGGCCGGCGATCAAGTCGAGGAAGCCAGCGGCAAGTTTCACAACTTCGCGCCTCGGGTGCGCGCGCAGGCCGAAGCGGCACTTACGGCAACCGATGCGAACATCGCCTTGGGCGCAGGTGCTGGCGACGCCGCCGCCGGGCTGCTCAAGGCACTCGAGGCAGTCAATGGCTTTGCCAAGGCTTCGGCCAAGATCGGTGAAGGCGGTTTGAATGCCGACATCGGGAAGATTAAGGATGGCCTGGGAGAAATGGCCAATGCCACCGGCCTGACGGAGCTGGCCATGACACGCCTGGGCGCGGGGCCGCTGCTGGCGCTGCAGATGGCGGCCGATTTGGCGGCTTTTGTGGCTGACGCCTTCGTGCAGGGCCAGCTGGAATCGGACAAATTTTCGCGCGCCCTGGAATTGACCGGCAATGCCGCCGGCATCACGGAAGGGCAGTTCAATACCATGGTGGCATCGGTAGCAGAGTCCAGCCAGGGAGGTCTTGGCGATACCCGTGTTGCCTTGCAGACCCTGGTGGAAACGGGACAGTTTACCAGCGAAGCGCTCAATTCCGTGGGCGCGGCCGCCGTCACCATGGCGCAGATGACTGGCCAGACGGCAGGCGCCGCGGCGGCCGATTTTGCGACGATGGCCGATGGCGTCACCAACTGGGTCGACACGCACGACAAAAATTACAATATTTTGACAGGTGCGCAGTACGCGCATATTGCCGCCCTGGAAAAGGAAGGCAAGACGCAGGAAGCCATGGTCTTGGCGAGCGACTTGATCAACGCAGGACTGCAAAAACGGGCTGAAAAGCTCAGCATGATCGGTACTTTGCTGCAAGGCAGCAAGAATCTCTGGTCCAGCTTCATGGACGGCATGCGTTCCATCGGACGCGAAGAGACGCCGGAAGACGAGATCGAAAAAATCAAGAAGCGCACGGCCGAAGTGCGTCGCACGGGCCAGCTGGTTTCCGGCACTCACCCGGCGGCGCGCCTGACAGGCGCCCAGATGGAGCAGTTCGAGCAGGAACAGGCCAGGGCTTTGGAAGTGGCGACGAACAAGAAAACCCAGCGGGAAGCAAAGGCGAAGGCCGACCAGGCGGAATCGAAACGCAATGCCGACGCCAAGCAAGCGGTGAAGGACCTGGACGAGATGCAGAAGCGCTATGTCACCAGAGCGGAGCGTGAAACAGCGGAGATCAGCAAGCTGGAGGAAACCCTGGCCAATGCCAAGGCTGGCGGCGTTGCCCTCTCGCCAGCGAAGGAAAAAGAACTGCGGCAAAACGTACACGCCTCGTTTGCGGGGCCTGCGAGGACTGCCGCGCCGCCTGCCGCCGGTTCCGACACGCGTGACGCCGTACTGGCAGGCGAGCTGCAGGCAATTCAAAGCGCCTTGCGCATCAAGGCCCAGGGTTACGACCAGCAAGCCAAGCTCGACGAAGCGCGGCGCAAGGGCGGTGCCCTGAGCGAGGATGAGTTCTTTGCCAGCCGGCGCATGGCCATCAGCGCGCGTGGCGCCGCCGAGGTGGCGTGTTGGCGCCGACCCAATACTGACCCACCGTGCCGATCGAAAAATGACCCAGGG
>CAUSDR010000567.1:0-3162 GCA_963530105.1 uncultured Janthinobacterium sp. | reverse complement strand
CCCTGGGGACGCGCTTTTCCGTGCGCCTCGATGACGGCACCAGCGACGTGGCCGTGTTTCAGGGCGCGGTGGCGCTGCAGCCGTCACAGGACGGCGCCGACGCCGTGCACTTGCAGGCGGGCCAGCGCGCCGGCTGCACGCGCCATGCCGTGCAGGGCGTGACGGGCGTGGAAGACAGTGCCGCCGCCTGGGCGCAAGGCAGCCTGGTGGCCGAGCGCATGCCGCTGGGCGCACTGCTGGCGGAACTGGGACGCTACCGCCACGGCGTGCTGCGCTGCGACGCGGCCATTGCCGGGCTGCGCGTGACGGGCGTGTTCTCCCTGCGCGACACGGACCGCTCGCTGGCCAACCTGGCCGCCAGCCTGCCCGTGCAGCTGCGCTACCGCACGCGCTACTGGGTCAGCGTGGGGCCGCGCCCGGCCTGATGGCACATGTAACAAGCACACGCAAAACAGCACACGCAAAAAATAAATGCAAAATAAATGAAAAAGCGTTGAGGGTTTTGGCTGCTCGTTCGGAATACGGGAAGAACAAAAATTTTCCTTCCACTTTCCAAGGATACGCACCATGTCCCTCCGCTCCACCGCGCGCGCCCGCAACGTGCGCCCGTCCCCCCTCGCCGCCGCCATCCAGGCCCTGTTCCTGGCCGGCGCCGCCGTGGCCACCCTCGCCATCACGGCGCCAGCCGCCCGCGCCCAGGTGCTTGATCATGCGCAAGCCAAGCGCCAGTACGCGATCCCCGCCGGTCCGCTGGAACGGGTCCTGACTACCTTCGCCAGCGCGGCCGGCGTGGAACTGTCGGCCGACTCCGCCCTGCTGCAGGGCAAGCGCAGCGGCGGCCTGGCGGGCAGCTACACGGTGCGCCAGGGCTTCGAGGAACTGCTGCGCGGCCAGGGCGTGCGCGTGGTGGGCGGCGCCGGCGGCGCCTATGCGCTGCAGGCCGACAACGCCACTGCGCCGGCCGCTGCCATCGGCGCCACCCTGCCCGCCATCACCATCAACGCCACAGCCGAACGCGAAACGGCGACGGGTCCCGTGCGCGGCTACGTGGCGCGGCGAGCCGCCTCGGCCACCAAGACGGATACGGCCTTGAAGGAAAATCCGCAGTCCGTCTCCGTCGTCACGGCCGATGAAATCAGCGACCGCAATGCCGAATCGCTCGATGAAACCCTGCGCTACACGGCCGGCGTGACGCCCAACCAGCGCCCGCTGGGCAGCGACGACTCCTCGCTGCTGCGCGGCTTCACCATCGAGACGAACGGCATCCTGCAGGATGGCTTGCGCAATTCGGGCCGCACCTTTGGCGCCACCATCGAGCCGTATGGCCTGGAGCGCCTGGAAGTGCTGCGCGGCCCCGCGTCCGTGCTGTACGGGCAGATTCCGCCGGGCGGCATGGTCAACGCCGTCAGCAAGCGTCCCAGCGCGGACGCCGTGCGCGAAGTGGGCGTGGAAGTCGGCAGCTACCAGCGCCGCCAGCTGAAAGCCGACGTGGGCGGCGCGCTCGACGCGCCCGGCGCATGGACCTGGCGCCTCGTCATGCTGGGCCGCGAAGCCCATACGCGCCTGGACCGCGACCGCGACAACCGCCTGTACCTGGCCCCGTCGCTCACTTGGCAGGCAGGTCCGGCCACGCGTCTGACGTTGCTGGCCCGCCACGAGCAGGACAACCAGCAGTACGCGTTTCCCAACCAGCTGCTGGAACCGGGGCCGCGCGGGCAGGTCGACCCCGGCGTCAACCTGATGGGCGACGACAACCGCTTCAAGCGCCGCAATACCATGCTGGGCTACGAGTTCGAGCATGCGTTCAACGCCACCTGGTCGCTGCGCCAGAACCTGCGCTACACGCGCCTGAACAACGACCGCACGGACATGTTCCCCGGCGGCCTGAATGACGATGGCACGGTGGAGCGCTATTTCTGGCCCGTCGACACGCAGTCGAAAAGCCTGTTCGCCGACACGCAGCTGCAGGCGCGCTTCGCCACGGGCGGCGTGGCGCACCAGGTGCTGCTGGGCGTCGATTACGCGAATATCCGCAACACGGACGACTACCGCTACCAGAAAGGCTTCGTCGCGCCGCTCGACCTGTACCACCCCGTGTATGGCAAGCAGCCGCTGGTGCCATCGGCAGCGCCAACGCGCGCGGACGCGCCGTCGCGCCAGCTGGGCGTGTATGCCCAGGACCAGCTGAAATGGGAGCGCTGGGTGGTGACGGCCGGCCTGCGCCGCGACAAGGCGACGCAGTCGCGCGACGTCACCGACCTGGCCAGCGGCGCCGTCAAGCCCGATTATCACCAGTCGCCATCAGCCACCACGGGCCGCCTGGGTGCCGTCTACCTGTTCGATGGCGGCTGGGCGCCCTACGTCAGCTATGCCACCTCGTTCTCGCCCGAACTGGGCACCACCATGGGCGGCGGCGCCCTGAAACCGTCGCGCGGCAAGCAGCTGGAAGCGGGCGTGCGCTACGAACCCGCGGGCCAGCGCGCCAGCTACACGGCGGCCGTGTTCGACCTGGTGCGCGACAATGTCTCGACCAGCGACATCGGCAACCCGGGCTTCCTGCTGCAGACGGGGCAAGTCAAGGCGCGCGGCGTGGAACTGGAAGCGCGCACGGAGTTCGCCAGCCGTCTGAGCCTGATCGCCCAGTACACCTACCTCGATACGCAAGTCACGCGCAGCAATAACGGCGACCTGGGCTTGCAGCAGCCGGGCGCGCCGCGCCACAGCGCCTCGGCGTGGGCGCGCCAGTCGTTCAGCGCGGGCCAGGCGCTGCCCGCCTATGCGGCGCTGGGCATGCGTTTCCTCGGCGCCATGCGCTCGAATTCCGATGGCGACAACCTGAACATCCGCAATGGCGGCATCACGCAGTGGGACGCGGCGCTGGGCGTGTCGCGCGGACCGTGGCAGTTTGCCCTCAACGTCAACAATGTGCTCAACAAGCAGACGCTGTATGACTGCGGCTACCTGCCCGGCTTGTGCTATCGCAATGCCGAACGCACGGCCAACGTCAGTGCCATGTACCGCTTCTGATGCCATCGGTTCAGATGCGGCCCGCCCTGGCGTCCCTGCACCGCTACGCCGGCCTGCTGTTGGCCGTTTTTCTCATCGTCGCGGGCGTGACGGGCAGCCTGCTGGCGTGGAAGTTTTAACTGGAAGCGGCCCTGC
>CAUSDR010000566.1:0-3170 GCA_963530105.1 uncultured Janthinobacterium sp. | reverse complement strand
GCACGGCTTTGTTCCAGGCGGCTGCCGGCCGCCAGCACGTCCAGGTTGGCGCCGGCGGCGCGCCGCACGAGGGACGACAGGGTGGCGTCGCCAAAGCTGTCCCACCAGCGCTGTTCGATGGCGGCATCCTCGCTTGCGGCGAAACGGGCATCATTGGCCTCGCGCCATTCCTGTGCCAGGTCATTGCGCGGACGCTGGAAATCGCTGCCGACGCAGCCGCAGCCGGCCAGGCCCAGGGCCGTGAAGAGTATCCAGGCTTTCATCGCGCGCTCACCTGTGCCAGTGCGGGACGGCGCATGGCCGTATCGATGCGCACTTCGGCCGACATGCCCACGCGCAGGCGCTGCTCGCCATCCTGGCCGGGATCGAGCGCGATCCGCACGGGGATGCGCTGCACCACCTTGGTGAAATTGCCGGTGGCGTTTTCCGGCGCGATGGCGGCAAACGTCACGCCGGTGGCGGGAGCGATGCTGTGCACGGTGCCGCGCAAGGTGGCGCCCGGATAGGCGTCGATGGCGATGCTGGCGCGCTGGCCCTGGCGCACGTGCGTGAGCTGGGTTTCCTGCAGGTTGGCGACGATGAAGCTGCGGTTCAAGGGCACCACGGCCATCAGGCTGGCACCGGGCGCCACCAGGGCGCCGACGCGCACGGCGCGGCGTCCCACGACGCCGTCGATGGGGGCGCGCAGCTGCGTATGCGACAGATCAAGGTCGGCGCGCCGCAGGCTCGCTTGCGCGCGCAGCAGGGCCGCGTCGGCCGCGCCTTGCTGCGCCTGCAGGATTTCCGTCTGCTTGCGCGTGGCAACGAGGGCGGCGCGGTTTTGCGCCAGGCGCGCGCGGCTCACGTCGAAGCGCGATTGCGCCTGCTGGGCGTTCTGCACGCTGCCCGCGCCCTGGCCAGCCAGGTGCGTCGAGCGGGCCAGCTCCTGCTGCGCCAGTTTGTCTTCCGCCTGGTTGGCCTCGACCAGGGTGGTGGCCTGGTCGATCACTGCCTGCTGGCGCTGCAAGGTGGCGCGGGCATTCGCCAGCTGCGCTTCGGCGCCGGCCACGTCGGCGCGGGCCGAGGCGGCGGCGGCCTGGTAGTCGCGGTCGTCGATGCGCGCCAGCAGCTGACCCGCCTTGACAGTCTGGTTGTCTTCCACCAGCACTTCCCGCACGATGCCGCCCACCTTGGGGGAGAGCACGGTGTAGTCGGCGCTGACAAAGGCGTCGTCGGTGGCTTGTTCTGCGCTGCGGGAAAACATCAGCTGCCAGGCGCCAAAGGCGAGGGCGCAGGCCAGCAGGGCCAGGCCGAGAAGAAATGCGCGCGAGCGCAGTAGGGGTGTTTGCATGGTAAAGCTCTTTCGTGAAATAAAAATCAGGCTGCGCGCGGCGGAAAGACGCGCGTCGGCATGACGGGAATGATCAAAATCATGGCCAGCGCGATGGCGGCCACGCACAGGTACAGGTCGGACGAGGTCAGGGTGACGACTTGCGCATGCATGCGCGCACCCAGGCCCGCCACGTCCACGCCGGCCGGCAGGTTGCCGAGGCGCTCGCTGAGCACCGTCGAATGAAAATGGTTGCGGCGCGTGATCAGCGTGTCGAGCACGGCGCCGGCGACGACGGCCGACATGCCCTTGATGGTGTTGAACCAGGCCGACGCGAACGGGCCATCCTGCGGCGCCAGGCCCGTGGTGGCCAGCAGCAGCAAGGGAATCACGGCCATGGGCTGGGCGAAGATCTGCACGGCTTGCAGCAGGTAAAAGTGCGTGCGGATCCAGTCCGGCGACATGCGCGCGCCCAGCATGCAGGACACGGCCAGCAGCCCCAGGCCGATGGCCAGTACCCAGCGGCAGTCGACGGCGCGCAGATTGCACAGGGCGGCCACCAGCGGCAGCGCGATCAGCTGCGGCAGCGCCACCATCAGCATCACGGGCGCCGTTTGCAGGGGGCGGTAGCCATGCACCTGCGCCAGGTAGGACGAGGGGATCAGGATCACGGCCAGCAGCACGAACAGCACGCCGCCCAGGGTCAGCAGGGCGTGGCTCAGGTTGCGGCGCGACAGCAGCTGCAGCTTGAAGAAGGGCAGCGGGTGCGACCATTCGTTGACGAGGAAGAGCACCAGCAGCACGGCGCCGCCGCCCATCAGCACGCAGATCAGGGGCGAGTGGAACCAGTTCAGGCGGTCGCCCTGCAGCAGGCCGACCACCAGCATGCTGATGGCGGGCAGGCCAAGCAGCAGGCCGCGCCAGTCGAACTGGCGGAAGCGCTCCAGGCGCAGCGGGTCTTGCGGCAAACCCCAGGACACCATCAGCAGGGCGGCGATGCTGCCCGGGATGACTTGCCAGAAGGCCCACTGCCAGCCCAGGTACTCGGTCCAGAAGGCGGCCAGCGGCGTGCCCAGGCTGGGGCCGAACGTGGCGCTCAGCGCGTAGCCGCCCAGGCCATACAGCTTGATGTTGGGCGGCAGGAAGCGCAGCGCCACCGTCATCAGCATGGGCGGCAGGGCGCCGCCGGCCGCGCCCTGCACCACGCGCAGCATGACCAGCACGGGCAGGTTTGGCGCGAAGGGGCACAGCAGGCCGGCCGCCATGCAGGTCACGATGGCGGCCGCCGTCAGGCGCCGCAGCGAGAAGGTGACGGAACACCAGGGCGCAAACGCCATGGCCGACACCGAGGCGGCCGCGTACACGGCGACGAGCCAGCTGGCGTCGTCGCGCGCAATGCCCATGGCGCCGCGGATGTCGGCCAGCGCGATCTTGGTGATGTTTTCATTCAGGCCAGCCACCAGCACGGCCAGCAGCACGCCGGCCAGGCCGGTGGCCAGGCGCACGCCGAACACGGGCGGTGCCGGCGGCGCGGCGGAAGGAGATGGCGCGGCCGCGGGGGCGGCGCCGGGAAAGGGTACAGCAGACAAAGGGAACTCCGTGGACAAGGATCAGTCCACGCAGTATAGGTAGCGTTAAATCTTATGAAAATTGATAATTGGTGAAGTCTGGATTGCGTTTGGCGCAATGATGGGTGGGGTCGGACCCTGTGGGTCTGACCCCGGTCTTTACCGTTGGGTTTGGCGTCCGGCGGGTGAATTCAAATCAAACTCCCCCCAATCAAATCCTGGGGGCATACCCGCAACGGACTCACCCCGAGCACAAGTCCATGATCATGAGGCGAAGCCACCGGAGCGCAAGG
>CAUSDR010000565.1:0-3180 GCA_963530105.1 uncultured Janthinobacterium sp. | reverse complement strand
TGGCAACGCCAGCCGCGCGCGCAACAGCGCGCAGGGCTTGAGCGACCCGTCGCGCCTGAACGGCCAGTCCGCCTACGGCCTGTGGCAAGCCAACCTCGATGCGGCCTGGGAACTCGATTTATGGGGCCGCGTGCGGCGCGAAGTGGAGGCGGCCGACGCGCGCGTCGAGGTGGCGCTGGAAACGCAGCGCGGCGTGCTGCTGGCCGTGCTGGCCGAGACGGCGCGCGACTACATCGAATTGCGCGGCGCGCAGCAAACCCTGGCCATCACGCAGCAGGTGCTCGATATCGCCCGCCACACCCTGTCGCTGACGCGCATCCGCCTGCAGGAAGGCGCAACGACGGAACTGGACGTGGCCGAAGCGGCGGCCCACGTGGCCACCATCGAGGCGCGCCTGCCGCCGCTGCAGCAGCGCGTGGCGCGCCTGGGCAATGCCCTCGCCCTCTTGCTGGCCCTGCCGCCGCAAGCCTTGCAGGCGGAACTGGCGGCCAGCCAGGACATCCCGGCCGTGGCCATGCAGGTGCAGCTGGGCGTGCCCAGCGGCCTGGCAGAACGGCGTCCCGACATCCGCCGCGCCGAGGCGCAGCTGCACGCGGCCACGGCCAGCGTCGGCGTGGCGCACGGCGATTTTTATCCGCGCATCACCCTGTCGGGCAGCGTCGGCCTGCAAGCCATGCAGCTGTCCGACATCGGCTGGGACGCCAGGCGCTTCGCCTTCGGCCCCGGCTTCAGCATGCCCCTGTTCGATGGCGGACGCCTGCGCGGCAACCTGCAATTGCGCGAGGCGCAGCAGCAGGAAGCGGCCATCGCCTACCGCCAGACCGTGCTGGCCGCCTGGCACGAGGTGGAAGACGCGCTCTCCGGCTACCAGGCGAACGCCCGCCGCCACGCCAGCCTCGATGAAGCCGTCAAACAGGGACGGCGCGCGCTGGGCAGCGCGGAACTGCAGTACCGCCAGGGCGGCGCGGACCTGATCAACGTGCTGCATGTGCAAAACACCTTATTGAACAACGAGGCGGCGCTGGTCGACAGCCGCGCCACCGCTGCGCTGTCGCTGGTCCAGGTCTACAAGGCGCTGGGCGGCGGCTGGCAATCCCCCTCACCCACCACGCAAGGCACCACACCATGAAACCGACTCCCTCGCACTTTTCCATCCACGACGTCAGCGATTTTCCCATCGTGCGCTTTCGTCCCGAAACGGCCGTCGAAGGCTATGCCCCCCTGTGGGAAAACGACATGGACGCCCTGCTGCGCCATGGCGAACCGTTCGTCATGCTGTTCGAGCAGGAACGCAGCGACGAGGCGCACGTCGACCGCAAGCGCCGCGGCCTGTGGCTCAAGCACAACAAGGTGGCGCTGGCCGCCATCTGCCGCGGCCTGGTCTCCATCGAGGCCAATGCCGAGGAGCGGGCGCGCCTGCAAGCCATGGCGGCCGGCGCCATGAAAGCCTTCGGCATCGTGCAGGAGGTGGCCGCCACGCGCGACGAGGCGGACGCGCTGATGGTATGGCTGCTGGGCAGCGGCCAGATGGCGCGGCCGCGCGCGGCGGCGGCAACGTGAAGGGCTGACGTTTCAGGCGCGCAGGCGGCGCACCACGCCGCCGCTCCTGGCGGGGATGACGCAGATGTCTCCCTCGCTGTTGCTCGCCGTCGTCAGGGCGATGCCATACAGCGCGGCCAGCGCGGGCACGGCGTCGGCGTTGGCGGGAATATCGGCGATCAGCTGGCCCGAACGCACCAGCAGCAGCCGGTCAAAACCCAGCAAGGCGTGGTTGATGTCGTGCAGGATGGCGATGACGGCGTGGCCGCGCGCGGCGCAGAACTGTTCCAGGCTTTCCAGCAGGTCGAACTGCAGGCCAGGATCGAGCGCCGCCAGCGGCTCATCGACAAGTATCAGGCCGCCTTCCACATCCCACATCTGCGCGAAGATGCGCGCCAGCTGCACCCGCGCCTGTTCGCCGCCGGACATGGTATCGAGGCGCCGGCCCAGCAAGTGCGTGGCGTGCGCCAGGGCGGCCGCTTCCTGCACGATGCGCTCCAGCTGCGGGTCGACCAGGCGCGCCACCCTGCCCAGGCCGATCACCAGGTCCGACAGCAGCCCGAAGGCCACGTTCGCGCCTTGCGGCAGCACGGCGCGGCGCAGGGCCAGCTGCGCCAACGGCCACTGCGCCAGCGGGCGCCCGGCGAAGACCACCCTGCCCGCCTGCGGGCGCAGTTCGCGCGCCATCAGTTTCAGCAGGGTCGACTTGCCCGCGCCGCTGGGGCCAAGGATGGCGATGCGCTCGCCCGCCGCCACCTGCACGTTGAAAGGGCCAAAATACTGCTGGCCCAATTTTGTGGTGGCGAAGCTCAATTCCAGTAAAGGCGTCATGGTCGTCATTGCTAGGCGGTGCCGTGGCGGAAGCGCCGCAGCAGCATGAGGAAGAAGGGCCCGCCCAGCAGGGCCGTGAAGATGCCGACGGGGACTTCCGCCGGAATGGCCACCGTGCGCGCCAGGGTATCGGCCAACAGCAGCAGCAAGCCCCCCATCAGCATCCCCAGCGGCAGTACCTTGCGCTGGTCCGCGCCCAGCCATGTGCGCACCAGGTGCGGCGCGATCAGGCCGATGAAACCGATGCCGCCGCACCAGGCGACGGCAAAGCCCGTCAGCGCGGCCACCAGCACGATGACCTGCGTGCGCAGGCGGCCCACGTCGACGCCCACGTGCAAGGCTTGCGCCTCGCCCAGCGCCAGCGCGTTCAATGCACGCAGCAGGAAGCGCGTGGCCCACAGCGCGCCCGCCAGCACCAGCAGCAGGGCCGCCACCTGGCGCCAGCTGCCGGCCGACAGCGAGCCGAGAGTCCAGAAAGTCAGGGTGCGCAGCTGGTCGTCGCTGGCCATGTAGATGCACAGGCCCATGACGGCCACCGTGATGGCATTGAGCGCCACGCCCGTCAGCAGCAAGCCGACGATGGAACCGGGCGTGGCCCAGCGGGCGACCCGGTCGAGCAGCACGCAGATGAGCATGGCGCCGGCGAAAGCGGCGGCGGGCAGCAGCCACACGCGCACTTCGGGCGCCACGTGCAGGCTGGCCGCGAAGACGATGGTGGCCGCGCCCGCGCAGGCGGCGCCGCTGCTGATGCCCAGCAAGCCGGGGTCGGCCAGCGGATTGCGGAACAGGCCCTGCGTCAGGCCGCCGGCC
>CAUSDR010000564.1:0-3200 GCA_963530105.1 uncultured Janthinobacterium sp. | reverse complement strand
GCGCCCTGCCGTCCCCCCCGCCGCCGCGGCCGCAGCCGAACCCGCGCGGGCCGCGCGCAGCGCCTTGCGCGTCGGCTACGTGGAATACCCGGCCGCCCATGGCTTGCATGCCTACGCGGACATTCCCGTCGTGCTGGAACTGGAGCAAGCCGGCGTGAAACATCCCGCGCTGGAACTGCAGGCGGCGGGCCGCGCCCTGGGCCGCGTGGCCCTGGCCCGGCCAGGGGCGACGGCGGCGCATGACGGCGGCCGCTACTGGAGCGCGACCATCCCCGCCGCCTGGGCCATCCGCGGCGTCAGCTGGCGCGCCGTCGCCGACAGCCACGATGCCAGTCCACCGCGCGCGCTGCCGCTGGCCGACTAGGCAGCCACGAACACGGGACGCGCGCCTGCCACCCGTCAGGCGCGCGGGAATTCCCCAGTACGGGATGGTTTGGGACCGCGCGACACGCCCGGTCCCGGGAAAGGAATCACCGCAATGTCAACTGTCTTGCCGATTCACGCTATCTACCGCCTGGCGGCCGCCTGCATCCTCGGCCTTGGCCTCGGCCTGGGCGCCGCGCCCATGGCCCAGGCGGCCATTTCCGCCAGCACGCCATTTCCCGCGTCCGATGCCAGCTATGGCTGCTACCGCATCCCCGCCGTGGTGACATTGCAGAACGGCACCATCCTCGCCTTCGCGGAAGGCCGGCCGTCGGGCTGCGCCGACTTTGGTAATATCCAGGTGGTCATGAAGAAAAGCCTGGACGGCGGCGCGACCTGGTCGACGCTGTCCGTCGTGGCGTCGAATGGCACCTTGCAGGCCGGCAACCCCGTGCCCGTGCTCGACACGCTCGACCCCGCCTATCCGGGCGGGCGGCTGTTCCTGTTCTATAACACGGGCAATGCCAGCGAAAGCACCATCCGCAATGGCGGCGCGGGCGTGCGCGAACAGTGGGTGGTGACGTCGACGGATGGCGGCGCGACGTGGGCCAATCCGTCGAACATCACGGCGCAGACGGCGAAGATCGGCGCGGCGCCGTATAACAATGCGGCCGGCTGGCGCACGCTGGCCATGGGGCCGGGCCACGGCGTGCAGATGCGCTCCGGGCGCCTGGTCGTGCCTGGCAATTTCACGGCGGGGCCGCCGCAAGCGGGCTACGCCGATGGCCGCGCCTACGTATTCTATTCGGACGACCATGGCGCCAGCTACCAGATCGGCAACGACACGGGCTATCCGTCGGCCAATGAATCGACGGCGGCCGAACTGAGCACGAGCCAGCTGATGCTCAACAGCCGCGACCAGAGCGGCGCCACGCGCAAGCGCATCGTTTCCATCAGTTCCGATGGCGGCGCCAACTTCAGCGCCGGCTTCGCCAACGCCACCCTGATCGATCCCGTGTGCGAAGGCAGCCTGCTGAACCTGGGCTGGAATGGCAAGCAATACCTGTTCCATGCCAATCCCGCCTCCACCAGCAGCCGCAACAACCTGACCGTGCGCGCCAGCAAGGACGACGGCCAGAGCTGGCCATTTTCCCTGCTGATCACGGCGGGCGCCTCCGCCTACAGCGACTTGACGCAGGTGGACGCCAGCAATCTGGGCATCCTGTATGAAAACGGCAGCAACGGCATCCGCTTCATGAAAATTCCGCTGAGCACCGTGATCACGGCGCCCTGAGTACTCCCTGCTAATTCCCTGTTACCCCCCGCTTTCCCGCCCTGCCCCGCAGCGGCGGGTTTTTTTATTCTGCAGTCGCGCCAGTGATCATGCCAGCCGCCGCCGCCATGGGCAGCCACAGCATGGCGTCGGCCAGTACCTCGTCCTCATCCCTGCCGCTGGCTTCGGCCGCCCGCCGCGCGCAGTCCGGCAGCGGCGCGCCATCGGCCAGCGCTTGCAGCCAGTAAAACTGCCACGACTGCAAGCCATGCATGGCCAGCCGATAATGCTGCCGGGCAATGGCGACAAAGCCCGGGCTTTCCTGCGGCTGCGCCGGCACGCCATCGTCCGGCGCCGCCTGCGCCTGGAGCCAGTAGGCAGGCACGGGATACGTCAGCGATAACAGCCGCGTGCATGGCGCCAGCCGCCATTGGCGCGTGTCTCCCAGCAGCAAGTCCAGGCCCGCTGGCAAGCCTGGCAATACCGGCGGCGCCTGCTTTTCCAGTCCCGGCGCCCGGCTCGCCTCGCCGCGCGCCCGCTCCAGCCGGGCCAGCTCGACGGGAAAGCGCAAGGCGGCGCCCTGGGCACCGGCGCCGGCCTGGCTGGCGGCGAGAAAATCGGCAAAGCCGCCGCCCAGGTCGTACAAGGTGGTGGAAGCGGACGGATGGCGCCAGATGTAGGCGCGGGCAAAGAAGCCGAACAGCTCGTCGCCCATGACGCGGCGCAAGACGGGATAATCGGCCTGCAGGCATTCAAGCAGGCGCAGCACGTAGCCGTCCGCGTAGATATGCAGCCGGGCAAGCCCTCCCGCCGCGGGCGCGAGCACCTGTTCCGCCTGTAAGCCATGGCGCTGGCCCGCCAGCTGCACACCGCGCGCCGCGCCGCCGGGCGCCGTCATGGCCGTCAGGAACCACGCCTGCACGTGCGCCAGCGGCGCGCCGGGGAGATCGCGTTCAGCCATGCACGGCCCCCGCATGAAAGCCCAGCGGCGCCGAGACCACGGCGGCCGCACTGGCCGCAGGCGCGGGCGCATCCGGCGCGAACTCGCCCCGCTCGGCCGCGCGCGCCTTGTGCAGTTCGGCCAGCAGCTGCGGATAGCCGGGAATGTTCGCATCCCACTCCAGCAGGGCCGGCACGCCGCCCGTCAGCCGCTGCGCCAGCGCGTACAGGCGCCAGACGGCGGCCGGCACGGGCGCGTCGTGCGTATCGATCAGCACCTCGCCGCAATCGGTGGGGCCGGCCAGGTGCAGCTGCACGATGTGGTCGTGCGGCAACTGGCGGATGTAGGCGGCCGCGTCATAGCCGTGGTTATGCGCTGAAACATGGACATTGTTGACGTCCAACAATAGTCCGCAACCCGTGTCTTCGGCCAGGCGGCCGAGGAATTCCCATTCCGGCATGCTGGAATGGGCAAACTCGACATAGGTGCTGGGATTTTCCAGCACCAGCGGGCGTCCCAGGAATTCCTGCACCTGGCGCACCCGGCCCGCCACGTGGCGCAGGCTGGCCTCGTCCAGCGGCAAGGGCAGCAAGTCGTGGCTGTTGAGCGAGGCGGCGCCCGTCC
>CAUSDR010000563.1:0-3204 GCA_963530105.1 uncultured Janthinobacterium sp. | reverse complement strand
GTATCGGCCTGCTGAGCTCTGCCTCGGTCTGGGCGCAGGCGGATGCCGTGGCGGCCCCCGTGGCGGCCGTGGCCGAGACGGCGTCCGCCGCCGCGCCAGAGGGCGAGGTGGCCGTGGTCACCGTCAGCGGCGTGCGCCGCTCGGCGCAAAATTCGCAGCAGATCAAGATGCGCTCGGACCAGGTCATCGATTCCATCGTCGCCGACGACATCGGCAAGTTCCCCGACAATAACGTGGCCGAGACCCTGGCGCGCGTGTCCGGCATCCAGATCCGCCGCGACTCGGGCGAGGCCAGCGCCGTCATGATCCGCGGCTTGCGCGATGTCACGACCCTGCTCAACGGCCGCGAACTGTTTACTACCACCGGGCGCTACGTCAACCTGGCCGACATTCCCGCCACCATGCTGCAGCGCGTGGACGTGTATAAATCGCAGGGCGCCGACCAGGTGGAAGGCGGCGTGGCCGGCATCATCGACGTGCGCACCAACCGCCCGTTCGACTTCAAGGATTTCACGGCCAGCGTCAACACGCGCGCCATGTACAGCGACAAATCCAAAGCCACCGACCCGAACGTCAGCGGCATGGTGTCTAACCGCTGGAAAACGGGCATCGGCGACGTCGGCGCGCTGTTCGGCCTGTCGCAGCAGCAACACCGCTACCACGAGGAACGCGCCTTCAACACGGCGCCCGTGGACAAGAGCTTCCTCTTGCCCGGCTTGACGGCACCGGACCAGGTGGGCTTGCTGCCGATCAAGGGCGACCGCCGCCGCACCACCGCCAATGCCGTACTGCAATGGCGCCCGAGCGCCGACGTGGAACTGTACGCCGAAGGCATGGCCACGCGCTTCCTGCTCGATTCGGAATCCGATTATTTCGTCGGTTTGCCATGGTGGGGCACGCCCGTGTCCGCCACCAAGATTCCCGGCACCGACCAGCTGCAAACCCTGACTTCCACCAACGTCAACACCATCATGTCGACGCAGGCGAACAAGAGCGAATCGAAGACGCACCAGTTCGCCGTGGGCGGCTTGTGGGAAATCAATTCGGAATGGCGTTTCACGTCGGAACTGGCCAGCACCAAGAGCACCTTTAACTGGCGCAACCCCATCCTCGATGCCATCACGCAGGTGCCGAACGCCACCATCAATACGAATCTGAACGGCACGCTGAACGTCGATTACACCGGCATCGACTTGAAAGACCCGTCGAATTATTATTTGAAGGGATTTTTCGACCGCTACGGCCAGGATGAAGGCAGTTCCAACGACTTGCGCGCCGACCTGGCCTACACGCCAGGCGCCGGTGGTTTCTTCAAGGAAATCAGCGTCGGCGTGCGCGGCGTGAAACGCGAAGCGCAATCGATCAAGAGCTTTGAAGGCAATGCGGAAGCACCGGACGTGTCCGGCGCCGCGTTTCCTTTCAACCGCCAGAGCGTGACGTCGATTCCCGGCCTGAATTGCCTGTCGGAACCCATGTCCAGCGGCGGCCCCAACTATGGCTTGAAACAGTGGTACACGCCATGCGCCAGCTTCCTGATCAATAACACGGGCACCCTGCGCGAAGCCATCACGGGCAGCAGCGCGGCGCGCGCCCTCGATCCTGGCTCCTTCTTCAAGGACACGGAAAAGACGTATTCCATCTACAGCAAGGCGAAGATCGCCTTCAAGCTGGGCGCCTACCCGGTCGATGGCACCCTGGGCGTGCGCGTCGTGCGCACGGAACAAAGTCTGCAAGGCAACAGTTCGCAAGATGGCGTGTATACGCCCGTCATCAGCGACACGGCCAGCACCGACGTGCTGCCGAGCGTGGCATTAAAAATCAAGCTGCGCTCCGACCTGATCGGCCGTTTCGCGGCGGGCCGCACCATCAGCCGTCCCGGCTTTGCCCAGCTCAACCCGGGCGTGGCCCTGGTCAACTCGACGGAAACGGTGAAAGCGACGGGCGCGGGCGGCAATCCGGATCTGAAGCCGGTGACGGGCGACAATTTCGACGCCGCGCTGGAATGGTATTTCGCGCCCGCCGGCTCCGTCAACGCCACCGTCTTCCACCACAAGTTCGACGGCTATATCCAGCAGCGCATCTCCAGCGAAACCATCGGCGGCAAGGTGTATGACGTGGACCGCCCGTACAACACGTCGGCCGGCAAGCTGCAGGGCCTGGAAATTGGCTACCAGCAGTTTTATGACGGCTTGCCCGGCATCTTGAACGGCCTGGGCTTGCAGGCGAACGGCACTTACATGAGCGGCAAGACCAATGACGAGACGGGCAGCCATGCCATCACGGGCGTGTCGCGCTATGCCTACAACCTGGTCGTGCTGTATGAAAAAGATGCGTGGTCGGGCCGCCTGGCCTACAACTGGCGCTCGAAATTCATCGACAGCTACAACCAGGGCGGCCCCGGCCTGGACTTGAAAGTGGCGGCCACGGCCCAGCTCGACGGTTCGCTGTCGTACAAGATCAACGACCAGTTCACGGTAACCCTGGATGGAAATAACTTGCTCGACACCAAGTTCAAGGATTACTGGAACGAGCCGGGTGTGTATGCGCGCGACACGCGCCGCTATGACCGCACGGTAGGTCTCTCGTTGCGCTGGAAAATGTAAAACGTCCATGGCGGCCTTGCCTCGCCGTACTTTTCGTACGGCCTTCGGCAAGGCGCCTTGCCCTGAACGTTATGCAGGCGTGAAAGCAGTATCCAAGGGCGTTGCCATGGTTTCGGCCGGCAGCGCCCCTGTCAGTTGGGCAGTCAGGCACGATTCATCATAAAAAGAATGGACGGAAAGCATGGAGACGCAAAAATTATCTACCGTTGAAAAGGTCGGTTTCGGCGCCGGCGACATGGCGCTCAATGTCGTCATCTCGTCGATGATGCTGATCATCACCTTTTTCTATACCGATATCTATGGCTTGAAAACCAGCGACCTGGCCCTGCTGTTCGTGGCCGTGAAAGTGGTGGGCGCCATCGCCGACCTGGTCATGGGGCAGATCACCGACCGCTACAGCTTTGCGTCGGGCCGCTACCGCCCCTACCTGCTGTGGCTAGCCGTACCGTTCGGCGTCAGCGTCTTCTTCGTCTTTACCACGCCGGAATGGGGCTATGACGCCAAGCTCGTCTGGGCGTATTCGACGTACATCTTGATGACGATCATGACGGCCGGCGTGGGCATCCCGTATATTTCATTGATCAGCGGCCTGACCAGCGAC
>CAUSDR010000562.1:0-3212 GCA_963530105.1 uncultured Janthinobacterium sp. | reverse complement strand
AAGTTGGCGAGCGCCTATTGTCAACGGGCCGCGTCCGCCAGGCGCGCCCTGACGAGATCGAGCCAGGCGCGCGCCGCGAACGACAGGCGGCCGCCACGGCGCCAGGCCAGCATCAGGTTCCACTCCACGGGCGGACCGTCGAGGGCGATCACGGCGAATTGCGACTGGTCGAGCGTGTCGCAATACATCTTTGGCAACAGGCACACGCCCACGCCCAGGCGCACCAGCGAGGCGATGAAATCCCACTGGCCGCTGCGGCCCGTGATGCGCGGCGCGAAGCCGGCGCGCTGGCAGGCATCCATCACGATATCGTTCAGGGCGAAGGCGGCGCCATAGAAAATGAAGGGGCTGCCGGCCAGTTCGGCCAGCGCCACCGAGGCGCGGCCTTGCCACGGCGAATCGGGCGCGGCCAGCAGGCACAGCGGCGAGCGCACGAGGGGCAGCGCCTCGAAATCCTGCCAGGTGGCGGCGTTGCCCGGATAATCGAGCATGGTGCCCAGTTCCACCGTGCCGGTGCGCAAGTCGCGCTCGATGGCTTGCGTGCCGCTTTCATACATCTTCAGTTCGATGCCGGGATAGCGCTGGTGGTACTCGGCCAGCCACGGCGCCAGGGTGGCATGCGTCTGCGGCGACACGCCGACGCGCAATTCCCCCCGTTCCAGTTGCTGCAGGTCGCGCAATTCCACTTTCAGCTCCGCATGCATGGCCAGCAATTCATGCGCGCGCGACAGCACCACCTTGCCCGCGTCCGTCAGGGTAAAACGCTTGCCCGCGCGGTCCAGCAAGGCCAGGTCCAGCGACTGCTCCAGCTGGGCGATCATCTTGCTGACGGTGGGCTGGGTCACGTGCAGCGCCGCGGCGGCACGCGTAAAACTGTTCTGCTCGACCACTTCGACGAAATAGCGCAGGGAGCGGATATCCATGATGCATTCCAAAATAGAATGATAATCATGAGTTTAAGTCATTTTATCTTTTGATGTTGGCTCTCTACAATGAAAACTTCCCCTCCTTGCTGGAAAGCCTGCCGTGAAAGCCTTGCACCACCCCGCCGCCGCCCTGTCCGCCGTTCCCGCCGTTCCCGCCTGGCGCCAGCCGGCGCAGACCGTCTGGCAAGTGGGCGTGCTGATCGCCGCCTGGTGGCTGGCCGACCAGGCCGCATCCGCCCTGCACCTGCCGTTTTCCGGCGGCGTCGTGGGCCTGTTCCTGCTGGTGGCCCTGCTGCTGTCGGGCTGGCTTAAACCCGCCGCCATCGAACTGGGCGCCAACTGGCTGCTGGCCAACATGCTGCTGTTCTTCATCCCGCTGGTGGTATCCGTGGTGCAATTTACGCAGTTGCTGAAAACCCAGGGCCTGACCCTGTTCGTGAATATCGGCCTGGGTTTTGCCAGCGTGATGCTGGCCACTGCGTTCACCGTGGAAGGGGTGTGCCGCCTTGAGCGCAAGCTGCGCCTGAACAAGCTGCTGCGCCAGCGCGCGATGCGGGCGGCGCGATGAACACCCTGCTGCTGTCGCTGCTGTTCCTGCTGCTGACCCTGGTGCTGTTCTATGCCAACCAGGCGCTGCACAAGCGCCACCCGCACTTTTTGCTGACGCCGGCCATCTGCACCTCGGCCATCCTGATCGTCATCGTGCAAGCGACGTCGACGCCGTTCGCCACGTATTTCGGCGAGACGCGCTGGCTGCCGTGGCTGCTGGGCCCGGCGACGGTGGCATTCGCCCTGCCCATCTACCAGGAGCGCAGGCTGATCCGCAAGCACTGGCTGGCCTTGAGCCTGGGCAGCTGCGCCGGCATCGTCGCCTCCATCGCCGCCACCCTGCTGCTGGACCGCCTGCTGGGCGTGCACGGCGACATGGCGCGCAGCCTGCTGGCCCGCTCCGTCTCCACGCCATTCGCGCTGGAAGCGTCGCGCCACATGGGCGGCTCGGCCCAGCTGACGGGCATCTTTGTCGTGATGACGGGGCTGTTCGGCTTGATGCTGGGCAAACCGCTGCTGAAACTGCTGCCCCTGCGCATGCGCATCGCCCGTGGCGCCCCGTATGGCGCGGCGGCGCACGGCTTCGGCCTGTCCGTGGCGCGCCGGGTCGGCACGGAAGAAGGCGCCGTGGCCAGCCTGACGATGATCTTTTCCGGCGTCGTGACGGTCTTGCTGGCGCCGCTACTGGGGCACGTGCTGGGCTAGCGTTCTGCCTGCAGCGCCTGCATGCCGCGCACGATCAGGTCGATTCCCGCCAGGAAATCGGCGCGGTCGTCATGTCCGCGCAGCTGCCCCGCCACCTTGCGGGCAAATGGAAACGCCTGCGCATCGAGCCGCGACCACGTGGCGGCCATGCCGTCGAGAAAATGCGCGCGCTCCAGCCCGGCGCCCCGCGCATGCACGGCGTTGGCCGCGTTCTGCGCGCTTACCCCCAGCAGGTAATTCAGCAAGGCGCACGCCGCCATCCACTGCTGTTCCTGCGGCACGCCCAGCGCATCGACTTGCCGCCCCAGGCGCTCCAGGATGCGCACGGTGGGCAGCTGGCCAGGCGCACGCGACAGCGCCGTGCCCAGCCACGGATGCGCATCCATGGCTCCGAAGATGCTCAGCGCCACGGCGCGGATGCACGCCTGCGGCGTGCTCTCTTGCGGCACGCCTTGCAAGGCGCGGGCGACGATGGCGTCGCTGGCGGCCGTGAATAAATCGTCCTTGCTGGCCACGTGCCAGTAAATGGCGCCCGCCCCCGTCGCCAGGCGCGATGCGAGGGCGCGGAAGGTCAGGCCGCCCTCGCCATCCGCATCGAGCAGGACGATGGCCGCATCGATGATGGCATCGCGCGTCAGCGAGGCGGCGCGTCTTGGTGGTGTCGCAACAGTATTGGGCATCGCTTATCTTGACACAGATGATGCGATGCCGCAAAATTCTTCTGGAACGACGTTCCAGTCCATCTACGGCGCGGCCCCGGCCACTTTCAAGGAAACATCATGCATATCACCATCATCGGCGCGGGCCTGGGCGGGCTGATGCTCGCCCGCGTGCTGCACGTCCACGGCATCGCCGCCACCATTTATGAAGCGGACGCGGCGCCGCAGGCGCGCAGCCAGGGCGGCATGCTCGACATCCACGAAGACAGCGGCCAGCGCGCGCTGCAGGCGGCCGGCCTGCACGACGCCTTCCGCGCCCTCATCCATGCGGGCGGCCAGGCCAGCCGCGTGCTCGACCGGCGCGGCGCCGTCT
>CAUSDR010000561.1:0-3238 GCA_963530105.1 uncultured Janthinobacterium sp. | reverse complement strand
GGCCGCAGGGCCGGGCGCGCCTGTTCGGCGACGGCCTTTTCGCGCATGCGGACGGGCGCGCGCGTTTCGTGCCGACGCCGCCGCGCGCGCCGCGCAACGCGCCCGACGGCGACTATCCGCTGATCCTCAACACGGGCCGCGTGCGCGACCAGTGGCATACCATGACGCGCACGGGCAAGGCGGCGAAACTGTCCGCGCATGTCGCCGAAGCCTACATCGACATCCACCCGCAGGACGCGCTGCTGTACAGCGTGCGCGAGGGGGAACTGGCGCGCGTTTCCAGCGCCTGGGGCGCCATGGTGGCGCGTGTCGTGCACGGCGGCGGCATCGCGCGCGGCCAGGTCTTCGTGCCCATCCACTGGAGCGATGCCAATGCATCCGACGCGCGCGTGGGCGCCGTCGTCAATCCCGTCGTCGATCCCGTCTCGGGCGAGCCGGAATTCAAGCACACGCCCGTGCGCATCGAGCAGTTCCGCGTGCACTGGCATGCGTTTGTCCTGAGCCGCACGCCCGTGCACATGGATGGCGTGGCGCACTGGACGCGCATCCAGGGCGCGCAGTTCCTGCGCTACGAGCTGGCCGGGCGCCAGCGCATCGCTGACCTGGGCGGGTGGGCGCGCGCGCTGCTGGGCGTGGCGGACGACAATGCGGACTGGCTCGATTACGCGGACGCCAGCGCCGGCGTGTACCGCGCCGTGCACCTGGAGGAGGGGCGCATCGCGCAGTGCGTGTATGTCTCGCCGCGGCCCGACCTGCCGTCGCGCAGCTGGCTGGCCGGCCTGTTCGCGCATGCGCAGCTGGACGCGGCCGACCGCGCCGGGGTGCTGCTGGGCCAGCCCATCGGCAAGGGCGTGGACGCCGGCCCCACCGTGTGCGCGTGCTTTGGCGTGGGGCGCAACACCATCTGCGCCGCCATCCGCGAGCAGGGCTTGAGCACCACGGCGCAGGTGACGGCCTGCGTCAAGGCGGGCGGCAATTGCGGCTCCTGCGTGCCGGAGATACGACAGTTACTGCTTGAGGCGCGCAGCGCGGCCTGATAATCTGTCCTTTCGCGCAAGGCTTTGTTATATTGCCAGCTCTACAAGAGAGAGGCAATGTAATGACAGCAGTACAACACCCGACGCTCTGGCTGACGGGCTTGAGCGGCGCCGGCAAGACCAGTATCGCCCTGGCGCTGGCGCAGGCGCTGAAGGCGCAGGGCGTGGCCGCGACGGTGCTCGATGGCGACCAGCTGCGCCATGGCCTGAACCGCGACCTGGGTTTTACGCCCGAAGACCGGCATGAAAACATCCGCCGCACGGCGGAAGTGGCGCGCCTGATGAACAGCGCCGGCTTGAGCGTCATTGCCGCCTTCATTTCGCCGTACCGCGCCGACCGGGCCATGGCGGCGCAGATCATCGGCACCGGCCAATTCATCGAGATCCATGTCAGCACGCCTGTTGCCGTGTGCGAGGCACGCGACGTCAAGGGCCTGTATGCACAGGCGCGCGCGGGGCAACTGGCGCATTTCACGGGCGTCTCGGCGCCGTATGAGGCGCCGCTGGCCGCCGCCCTGACGCTGGATACGCAGGAGCTGGCGCTGGAGGTGTCGGTCGAGCGCATCTGCCAGTACCTGCAGCAATGGCGGCGGCAGCAGTGACGAACTGGCGCAAACGGCTGCGCCGGCGCCTGCCCGCCAGCCTGAAGGCGCGCATGAGCGTGGTCGTCTTTCTGCTGGTGCTGGGCGCCGTCGCGCTGCTGGCGCTGGCCACCCTGGCCGTGGCCGAGCGGGGCATGCGCGACGTCACGGGGCGCCAGCAATACGTCTCGCTGTCCAGCGCCGCCGTCTTCATTGACGAGGAACTCGACGCCAAGCGCAATGTGCTGCGCGCGCTGGCCGACAGCCTGGCCGCCAGCGGCGCGCACGATGGCGCCAGCCTGCAGCGCTTCCTGGCCGCGCAAACGGTGCTGGCCAGGGAGTTTTACACGGCCGGCGTGGTCGCCGCCGATGGCAGCCTGCTGGCCAGCGTGAGTCCGTTCAAGCCGCAGGCGGGCATGAGCCTGAAGGGCCGGCCGTATTTCGAGCAGACCCTGGCGAGCGGGCGTTCCGTCATTTCCGCGCCGCTCAACGGCAGCATTTCGCGCATGCCCATCGTCGTCGTCACGCAGCCCGTGTTCGATGCGCAGGGCGGCATGCGCTATGTGCTGGCGGCCAGCGTGAACTTGCGCGAACCCGATTTCCTCGGGCGCCTGGATGCGCTCAAGCCGGGCAAGGGCGGCTATCTGTACATCATGACGAACGAAGGCGTGATCGTCGAGCACCCGGACAAGACGCGCATCATGCAGCATATCGACGACCATGGCCCCGTCAGCGAACCGACGCGGCGCGCCATGCAGGGCTTCGAAGGCTGGATGGCGGGGCGCACCACGCAAGGCGTCGATGCGCTGTTCGCCTATCACCGCATCGCCTCGACGGGCTGGATACTGGCGTCCGTGTACCCGATGCACGAAGCCTTCGCGCCGCTGCATGCGATGCGCAGCAAGATCCTGCTGGCGGCCGTGCTGCTGGCGGCGCTGGCGGGGCTGGCCGGCTGGCGCGTGGTGCTGCGCCTGCTGCAGCCTTTGGAGCGCCTGCGCCGCCAGGTGCACCAGATCCGCCGCCAGCGCCTGGGCATCGAAGCGCTGCAGATCGAGCGGCGCGACGAGATCGGCGACTTGAGCCGCGATTTTTATTCGCTGGTGGCGGAACGCGAAATCGCCGAGGCGCAGACGCGCGACAGCGAGCGGCGCCTGAAGCTGCTGACGGACCACGTGCCCGTGGTGATCGTGTATATCGACCGCGAGCACCGCTACCAGTTCATCAATGCGACGTTTGAAAAGTGGTTCGGCAGGTCGCGCAAGGAAAGCCTGCTGCACTCGATCCGCGAGGTGCTGGGCGAGGAAGCGTATCAATTGCGCGAAGCCTATCTGCGGCGCGCCTTCGCGGGCGAGGAAGTGGAGTTTGAATTTACCGTCGAGGGCGAGGGCGGGCAGGCGCGGCGCGCCTTCCAGACCAGCTACGTGCCCGACGTGGACGAGCGCGGCACCGTGGCCGGCGTGTATGGCCTGATCCATGAAATCACCAAGGCCAAGGCGGTGCACACGGCGCTGCAGTTTGCCGCCGCCACGGACACCCTGACGGGCATCGCCAACCGCCGCCGCTTCGACGAACAGCTGGCGCTGGGCATGCAACGCACGCGCGCCACGCGCGCGCCGATGG
>CAUSDR010000560.1:0-3257 GCA_963530105.1 uncultured Janthinobacterium sp. | reverse complement strand
TCAGGAGAATTGCCTGGATAGCATCAGGAGATATTGCCATGTCAAACAGCAAATTTACACCGTCACCCCATGCCGTGTTCGAGGATGCGGCCATGCCGTATTTGCCGGATGAAGCGGTGGGGCAGGGCGCGGGAATCGCGGGACAATACGGCCAGCCAGCGCCGCACGGGCGCCTGGAGGCGGCGAAGCGGCGCAATGAGCGGGCGCTGATGGCCATCGACGGCGTGGAAGGCGTCAGCCTGGGACAAACGGCCATCGGCAAGGAAGCGCTCGTCGTGTACCTGCGCGACTCGTCCGTCAAGCGGCGCGTGCCGCTGCAAGTGGAGGGATATCCGGTGGAAACGAGCATCACGGGCCAGATCGATATCCAGCGCTGGTAAGAACGAACGTGCGCCAGGCGGCTTGGCATCGAGGGCGGGCATCTGGGGCGAGGCCGGCGGCTGGCTGCCTTGGCTGGCGTGTGTGCCAGATCGCCGGCAAGGTGGCGTGACACGCGGACACCACGGCTGGCGGTAGCCGCGCGGGGCACCATGCTGCGCGTTGCGGCAGGCAGCAGCAGGAAATAACACCAGGCAGCAGCAGGTGATTGCCTGCTGTGGCAGGCAGTGAAAAGCGGTGGCTGGCGGTAGCCACACCGGGCGCCACGTTGCGCGTTGCGGCAGGCAGCAACAGGAAATAACGCCAGCCAGCAGCAGGTGATTGCCTGCTGTGGAAGGCAGTGAAAAGCGGTGGCTGGCGGTAGCCACACCGGGCGCCACGTTGCGCGTTGCGGCAGGCAGCAACAGGAAATAACGGCAGGCAGCAGCAGGTGATTGCCTGCTGTGGCAGACAGTGAAAGGCGGTGGCTGGCGGTAGCCATGCGGGGCGCCACGTTGCGCGCTGCGGCAGGCAGCAGCAGGAAATAACGGCAGGCAGTAGCAGGTTGCCTGCTGTGGCAGGCAGTAAAAGGAGGTGGCCAGCTGTGGCAGTCAATGAAAGGCAGTGGCCTGCCATGGAAGTCAATGAAAGGCAATGACTGGCATTGGCTGGCAGTGGGGTGCTGTGGCAGACAAGAGCAGGCAGTAGCAAACAATAGCAGAGACTGGTGGAAATGACAGGCAATGAAAGAGCCGGGCGTTGCTGCCGAAGTGCCGATGTGCCGGTGGCCAAGCGCTGCCCAGCCATCGCTTAGTGACTGGGCAGTGACTGCCTGTCCACTGTCCAGCCACTGCCTACCATAGCTTTCCAGCCACTGCCTTCAAGCCACTGCCTTCCAGCCGCTGCCCGGCGCGGCTTGTTGGCTCAGGCGGCTTGTTTGTCCGGCGCGCCTTATTTGCTCAGGCGGCCGATCGCTTCCGCCACGCCCGCGCCATAGGCGGGGTCGCACAGGGTGCAGTTGCCGATGTGGCGTTGCTTGACTTGCTGCGAGGCGCCCGAGATGGCGCGCGCCGTGTTGTCGAACAGCACTTGCTGCTGCGCCGGCGTCATCAAGCGGAACAGGGCGCGCGGCTGCGAATAGTAATCTTCGTCGACGCGGTGGTTCCAGTGGTCGGCCGCGCCTTCCAGGCTCAGCGGCGGCTCGCGGAAATCGGGCTGTTCCGCCCATTCCTGCTCGCTGTTCGGTTCATAGCCCAAGGTGCCGCCCTGGTTGCCGTCGACGCGCATCTGGCCGTCCCGGTGGTAGCTGTGGAACGGGCACTTCGGTGCGTTGACGGGAATATGGCTGTGATTGACACCGAGGCGGTAGCGCTGCGCATCGCCATACGAGAACAAGCGGCCTTGCAGCATCTTGTCCGGCGAAAAGCTGATGCCGGGCACCACATTGGCGGGATTGAAGGCGGCCTGTTCCACTTCCGCGAAATGGTTGTCGGCATTGCGGTTCAATTCCAGCACGCCCACTTCGATCAGCGGGTAGTCGCCGTGCGGCCACACTTTCGACAGGTCGAACGGGTTGATGTGGTAGGTGCCCGCTTCTTTTTCCGGCATGATCTGCACGTACAGGGTCCAGCGGGGGAAATCCTTGTTTTCGATGCTTTCGTACAGGTCGCGGTGCGAGCTTTCGCGGTCCTTGCCCACCAGTTCCTCGGCTTCCTGGTCCGTCAGGTTTTGTATGCCTTGCTGGGTTTTGAACGTGAACTTGACCCAGAATCGCTCGTTTTGCGCGTTCAGGAAGCTGAAGGTATGGCTGCCGAAGCCGTGCATGTGGCGGAAGCTGCGCGGCAAGCCGCGGTCGCTCATCACCACCGTCACCTGGTGCAGCGCTTCGGGCAGCGAACTCCAGAAATCCCAGTTGCTGTTGGCGCTGCGCAATCCCGTGCGCGGGTCGCGCTTGATGGCGTGATTCAGATCGGGAAATTTCAGCGGGTCGCGCATGAAGAAGACGGGCGTGTTGTTGCCGACCAGGTCCCAGTTGCCTTCTTCCGTATAAAACTTCAGGGCGAAGCCGCGGATGTCGCGTTCCGCATCGGCGGCGCCGCGTTCGCCGGCCACTGTGGAAAAGCGCGCAAACATGGGCGTCTGCTTGCCCACGGCGCCAAAAATCTTGGCCCGCGTGTAGCGCGTGATGTCGTGCGTGACGGTAAACGTGCCGTGCGCGCCGGATCCCTTGGCATGCATGCGGCGTTCCGGGATGACTTCACGGTCGAAGTGGGCCAGCTTTTCCAGGAACCACACATCTTGCAGCAGGGCAGGGCCGCGCGGGCCGGCCGTCTGGATGTTTTGATTGTCTACAACAGGCGCGCCAAAGGCGGTGGTCAGCTTTTTCATTGGACTCTTTCTTTATAGGGAGGTCAACGGACGAGCCACGGCGCCTACCCAAACACTGGCTGGGTTGAGCATGCGGTACTGATACGTAGCGGCTCACCGAGGCTGGTCCAGAGCAATAAATTTCTAAAAAGCAAATTCAGTGTAATCCTTTTCTGGGCCGGCAACAGCCCCGCTGCCGTTGGAAAGGCAACGCCTCCATCATAGCCTCTCGGCAATGTCCAGCCCAACACGATTGACCGGGCGCAAGGTGCAGCGTGATTTTCCCGCGTTGTCAGCGATATTGGCGCCAGTTCGCCCGCAGCCACGTCAGCACGGCGCCATGGCCGCGTATGTGGGCGGGCAAGTGGTGCCGGATCAGGCGTTCGCATTTGAGCGCCGTCGCCAGGCTGCCGCCCGACCAGCTGTTGCAGCTGTACAGCACTTCATACCATTCGTGGCGGTTCAGCAGGGTGCTGTCGGGAATGCCGCGCCGCGCCGGATCGTCGCCATCCGTGGGGCCGTCCGGGTAGCTG
>CAUSDR010000559.1:0-3270 GCA_963530105.1 uncultured Janthinobacterium sp. | reverse complement strand
CTGTAGCCGAGGCCACGGTGGGTATGGATCGGATCGGTTCGCGCATCGACGGCGCGCAGCTTGGCGCGCAGCGATTTCACGTGCGCATCGACGGTGCGGTCGAGCGTGTCAGGCGCCCCGCTCCATACGCGCTGCATCAGCTGCTCGCGCGACAGTACATGGCCCGGATGTTCAAGCAAGGTCTTCAAGAGCAGATATTCGTAGCGCGTCAGCGCCAAAGGCTGGCCGTGGAACAGCACCCGCGCCTCCAGCGCGCGTAACTCGAAACGCGCAGGCACGGGCGCAGCGGAGGACGCGGCGGCTATCGTCATGCCAGTCTCGCGCGGTGCTGGCGCGGCACCCGCGCGGCGCAGGATGACGCGGATGCGCGCCACCAGTTCCCGCGGCGAAAACGGCTTGGTGACGTAGTCGTCGGCGCCGATTTCCAGGCCGACGATACGGTCGATCTCGTCGCTGCGGGCCGTCAGGAAGATCACCGGCACGTCGGAAAACTGGCGCAGGCGGCGGCACACCTCCAGGCCGCTCATGTCAGGCAGCCCCACATCGAGCACCACCAGCACGGGCACTGGCGCGGCGTTGGCGGGGTCCGGGCGCAGTGCGGCCAGTGCCTGCTCGCCCAGCATCACGTGGTGCGGCACGAAGCCATCCGTGCGCAGGGCATAGGCGATGCTGTCGGCAATCGCCTGTTCATCTTCCACGATCAGGACAGTCTTGGACATGGCGGCATCACGCGTTGAGGGAGAAAGCCGGAGTATCCCCGAAGCAGGCGCATGGCGTCAATCGCGCGCGTGCCGTGGCCGCAAGGAGACAGCGGCAAAAGGCCGCCCACGATGAAAAACTGGTGGTATATTTCATAGCGCATGACTCCACTGCTACACCGTGTCCCACACCCGTACGAGGAGACTATGAAGCACACTACGCTCAAGCACCATGGCATCACCCTGCTGTGCGCCGCCGGCCTGCTGGCCGCCTGCACGACGCCCGCCTCGCTCACCACCATGTCCAACGAACGCCACGATGCCTGCAATGCAGCCGAGCTCAGAGGGCAGCTGGGCGAGGCGGAACTGGCTTGCGTGGAAGCGCTGCGCGCTGCCGAAAAGGCCGGCGCCAGCGCGGAAATCATCTCGCAGCGCCAGTACAATCTGGGCCGCATCAAGCGCCTGCAAGGCAAGAATGCGGAAGCGGAAACCCTGTACCGGCAAGCGCTGGCCACGGAAGAATCGGCACAGCCGCGCAGCGATGCGCGCGTCGGCCGGCGCCTGGTGGAGCTGGCGTCGGCGCTGTCGGCGCAAGGCAAGTGGCAAGAGGGCAGCGGCTACCTGGAACGCGCCCTGCCCCTGCTGCCGAAACTGTCGCCGGCCGCGCGCGGCTATGCGGCGCAGGTGCTGCAACAGTATGCCAGGCAGTTGCAGGGCGGCCCGCAGGCGGCGCTGGGCCAGCGTTTCGCGGCGGTGGCGGCCGGCTTGCAGTAAAGGCGCAGCCATCGAGCATGGCGCGCCCTTCTGGCGCTCCCCGGTTAGGCAGCCGCGGGAGCATCGGCAGGGTCCGGCCCGGCCTAATGCTGGGCAACGTGGATGCTGGCCTTGATGTGCTTGAGGTGGGCAACGATGGTGAAGGTCATCGCCACCAGCAGCGACCATGAGCTCCATTTGCTGACATGCACCACCGACCAGGCGCCAAGCTGGTTCGGATAGCGCCACACGCCCCAGAAGGTGCTGATGTTTTCGGCCAGCCAGATAAAGAAGCCGACCAGCACGAAACCCAGCAGCAAGGGCATGCTGCGGTCGCGGTCGAGCGGGCGGAACACCACGGTGGTGCGCGCGTACAAGCCCAGCGCGCAGGCCGCCAGGTACCAGCGATAGTCGCCGATGTAGTGATGGGTGAAGAAATTGGCATAGATCAGCAGCGCGATCAGTACCGCCATCCAGTACGGCGGATGGTGGCGTATGCGCATGTCGAGCAGGCGCCAGGTCTGGATGATGTAGCTGCCGACGGCCGCATACATGAAGCCGGAGAACAAAGGCACGCCGAACACTTTGGTGTAGGCGAAGTCTGGATAGCTCCACGACTGTATCGTCCCCGACACCTTGAACACTTCCAGTGCGAAACCGACGGCATGGAACAGGCTGATGGCTTTCAGCTCATCCCACGTTTCCAGTCCGCTCCAGACCATGGCAGCCTGGATCGCCAGCGCCACCAGCAGCAGCACGTCATAGCGCGGCAAGCCGAACAGGCCGGCGCGCGGCACCAGGAACACGGCAGAAAAAAACAGGCCGACGAACAGGCACGCCCGCGCCTCCTTGATGCCGAAATACAGAAATTCGACCAGAAAGCGCGACCAGCCGTGCAAGTGGCTACGCGGCGCGGCATTTAACAGGTGGGCATCGAGGGCATTGAACATGCCGCGACTTTATCGGCCGGCCGCAGCGCTGTAAAGCCCAATTGCACACGTTTGCCATACACAGTTTGATGCTCGCCGGCGCACTTCGGCAGCTTCACCGGAAGCGGGCGCAAGGGAAGTCGGGACGGGAAGGCGCAGATGGAACGAGTGGTGCCGGCAGGACGCTGGCGCCAATGGCAATGGGGCCGGGCGCACTCACGATCGTGAGCAGGCCCGGCCCCATCATCAGGCAGCGGGACACCCCGCCAGCCTTCTTAAAAACGATTATTGCAGTTTGATTTCGACATCAACACCAGCTGGCAGGTCCAGCTTCATCAGCGCGTCAACGGTTTTGTCCGTTGGGTCAACGATGTCCATCAGGCGTTGGTGCGTACGGATCTCGAACTGATCGCGCGAAGTTTTGTTGACGTGCGGGGAACGCAGCACGTCGAAACGCTGAATACGGGTAGGCAGTGGTACTGGGCCTTTGACGACAGCGCCGGTGCGCTTCGCGGTTTCAACGATTTCCAGAGCGGACTGGTCGATCAGTTTGTAATCGAAAGCCTTCAGGCGGATACGGATTTTTTGGTTTGGTGCCGACATGATATTTCCTTAAAAGAACGAACCGCGCGGTCTGCACGGCAATGAGGTCATACGGGAATTTCTGACGCAACAACCGTCAGGGTCGACATGATAGCACCAAAATGCTTGCCAACCCCGGCAGTTGAATAAAAAGAAGGGCGCCGGGCGACGACGCGTCTTCTTTTTTTGCAGGCTTAAGAATTAAGCCAGGATTTTTGCAACAACACCAGCGCCGACGGTACGGCCGCCTTCGCGGATAGCGAAGCGCAGACCTTCTTCCATCGCGATCGGGTTGATCAGCTTGACGG
>CAUSDR010000558.1:0-3310 GCA_963530105.1 uncultured Janthinobacterium sp. | reverse complement strand
GGCCTGGGGCGTGCTGAGCGCGGGCCTGGGCCTGGCGTACGACAAGCCGACGGCCTTGCCGGCCGTGGCGCTGCGGACGGTGGATGGCACGTCCACCAGCCTGGCGGCGCTGGCTGGCGGCAAGCCCATGGTGGTCAACCTGTGGGCCAGCTGGTGTCCGCCATGCCGGCGCGAGATGCCCGTGCTGGCCGCCGCGCAGCAGGCGCATGCCGGTATCGTTTTCGTGTATGCCAACCAGCGCGAGGACGCCGCCGCCGCCAACGCCTTCCTGGCGCCTTCCGGCCTGGCGCTGCGCAATGTGGTGCTCGACAGCGAGGCCGCGCTGGGCAAGGCGGCCGGTTCCTCGGCCCTGCCCACCACCTTGTTCTATGACGCGCAAGGGCGGCTGGTCGAAACCCACCTGGGTGAATTGTCCGACGCTACGCTGGCCAGCAAGCTGCGGAAGATCGCCGCGCCCGCGCCATAGCGCCTATTCCGGCTTTGCCGAGCCGCCCATCCGCGAGGATGCGCGGCTTTTTTAACGCCTTGCCGCGCGCAGCGTGCTTTCTGATAGTATACCCCCCTATAGTATTTTAAGGAGGGAAGCATGGGACATACGGCGCACAACAAGACCAAGCTGCTGAACAGGGTCAAACGCATCAAGGGCCAGGTGGAAGGCCTGGAGCGGGGCCTGGAAGAGGGGCGCGACTGCGGCGAGGTGCTGCAGCTGATCGCCGCCGTGCGCGGCGCCGTGAATGGCTTGATGGCTGAAGTCATCGAAGAACACTTGCGCGAGCACGTGGCCAGCCCCGACATCGGCGCTGACGAACGGGCCCGGGGCGCCGACGATATCGCCGGCATCCTGCGCACCTACCTCAAATAGGGAGCACGCCATGCAAACGCGATCGATCAAGGAAGACCTGTCCGCCTGGCAGCACGAACACGTTTTTGACAGCGGCAATGGCCAGGCCGAGCGCCGCGCGCGCCTCGTCATGTGGATCACCCTGGCCACCATGGTGCTGGAAATTGCCGCCGGCTGGTGGTACAACTCCATGGCCCTGCTGGCCGACGGCTGGCATATGAGTTCGCACGCCCTGGCCATCGGCCTGGCCGCCTTTGCCTACGCGGCGGCGCGCCGCTATGCGCGCGACCCGCGCTTTGCCTTCGGCACGTGGAAGATCGAAATCCTGGCCGGCTACACCAGCGCCATCCTGCTGCTGGGCGTGGCCGTGCTGATGGTGGCGGCATCCGTCGAGCGCCTGCTGTCGCCGCAGGAAATCCATTATCCGCAGGCGATGGCGGTGGCGGCCTTCGGCCTGCTGGTCAACCTGGCGTGCGCGCTGATCCTGGGCGGCCACCATGACCACGGCCATGACCACGGCCACGGGCATGGCCACGAGCACCACGAGCACCACGAGCACCATGAGCACCACGAGCACCATGAGCATCACGGCCATGGCGAAGACCTGAACATGAAGGCTGCGTACGTGCACGTGCTGGCCGATGCCGCCACCTCGGTGCTGGCCATCGTCGCGCTGGCCGGGGCCTGGCTGTATGGCTGGCGCTGGCTCGATCCCGTGATGGGTATCGTCGGCGCCGTGCTGGTGGCGCTGTGGGCGAAAAAGCTGATGCAGGAGACGGGCAAGGTCTTGCTGGACCGCGAGATGGACCACCCCGTGGTGGCGGAAATCCGCGAGGCCGTCGAAGTGGAAAGCGCGGGCGATACGCCGCGCATCGTCGACCTGCACGTCTGGCGCGTTGGCAGGCAGCTGTACGCGTGCGCCCTGTGCGTCGTCAGCCGCGACGCCGGCCTGACGGCGGCCACGCTGCGCGCGCGCATCGGCATCCACGAGGAAATCGTCCACAGCACCATCGAGATTATTCGCCGCACTTGATGGATGGTGAAAAAAGCATGCTGATGCGGGGCGTAGGCAGTATACTGTCGGCTTTTACAGCACAGCGCTGTTCACCAGACAGAGAGAAGTATGAGCACACTACCACCATGCCCGCAATGCAAATCCGAATTCACGTACGAAGATGGCAGCCAGTTGATCTGCCCTGAATGCGCGCATGAATGGTCGGCCACGGCTGGCGAGGCGGTGGAAGAGGGCGCCCGCGTATATCGCGATGCGGCCGGCAACATCCTGCAGGACGGCGACACGGTCAGCGTCATCAAGGACTTGAAACTGAAGGGCGGCGGCGGTGTCGTCAAGATGGGTACCAAGGTCAAGAACATCCGCCTGGTCGACAGCGACCATGATATCGACTGCAAGATCGACGGCTTCGGCTCCATGAGCCTGAAGACTGAATTCGTCAAGAAAGTGTAAGGCCATCACCTGCCATACGGCGCGCCGGGCTTCATTCCTGCGCGCCGTTTTTTCATCCGGACGCCATGCAAATCGACCATCTCCGCCAGCGCCTGCGCGCCCTGGGCGCCAAGCCACTGCACGAACAGCGCGTGCTGCGCGACTGGATACAGGCGCTGCCGCACGACCAGGGCCGGCGCCGCGCCGAGGATTTCCTGCCGCTGCCCGTGCGCGAGGCCCTGCCCGCGCTCGACCTGGAATTGCAGGGCATGCTGAAGCTGCTCAGCACCCATCCGGGCGCGGACGGCTCGGCGCGCCTGCTGGTGGGCTTGCATGATGGCCAGACGGTGGAAAGCGTGCTGCTGCCGCGCGACGGCCTGTGCGTCTCCAGCCAGGTGGGCTGCGCCGTCGGCTGCCAGTTCTGCATGACGGGCCGCGATGGCTTGATCCGGCAAGTCACCAGCGGCGAAATCGTCGCCCAGGTGGTGCTGGCGCGCACCCTGCGGCCCGTGAAAAAAGTCGTCTTCATGGGCATGGGCGAGCCCGCGCATAACCTGAACAATGTGATGGAAGCCATCGAGCTGCTGGGCACCGAGGGCAATATCGGCCACAAGAACCTGGTGTTTTCCACCGTGGGCGACCCGCGCGCGTTCGAGCGCCTGCCGCAAGGACGGGTCAAGCCGGCCCTGGCCCTGTCGCTGCACACGACGAAGCCCGCGCTGCGCGAACAGCTGCTGCCGCGCGCCCCCAGGCTCACCCCGCGCGAGCTGGTGGCATTCGGCGAGTCGTATGCTCGCCTGACGGGCTATCCGGTGCAGTACCAGTGGACCCTGCTGGAAGGCGTCAACGATGGCGCCGACGAGATGGATGGCATCGTCGAACTGCTGCAGGGGAAATATGCGGTGCTCAACATGATCCCGTATAACACCATCGATGACTTGCCGTTCAGGCGCCCCAGCTGGGAAAAGGCGCGCGCCATCGCCGCCGCCCTGCACGAGCGCGGCGTGCTGACCAAGCTGCGCGAT
>CAUSDR010000557.1:0-3314 GCA_963530105.1 uncultured Janthinobacterium sp. | reverse complement strand
ACGTTGAAATCGTTCGGCAGGTCGCGGCCGGAAGAGACGTTATTCAAACTCATGGGGTTCCTCATTAGCGGATTGTGTTTTTAACCGCGTAATTATAGCGAAGTACAGGCCGCTTGTGCGATGCAGCAGCAGCCTGCGCACGTTTCGCGCATCGCGCCGCAACAGTGGCTTGGGGCCTGCACCGGCCCGCGCAGCCTGCCGCGCGGGCGCCGCTCCCCGCCTGGCAAGCCTGGCCATGCAGGGAATACAGCGGGAATAGGCAGGCGAGCGGGAATAATAAGTAAAAACACGTAAGTAATACTACCGCCCTGAAAATGAATATCGGCGCACCCTTGCAAACCGGGATTCCGACATAATCGCCGCGCCTGCATCATTATTATAATTAACATTGCATATTTTGCAGCCATTTATAATAACGGCAGCAGCGTGCATCACCACTCAACCTCCACATGATTCCGGCGCATTATTCCGCGGCCAGTTGAATAGCCTTCGCTTCAGCCCCGCCAGCGTGCCCTCTTCCCTTTCCAGCATAATATTTGCTCTTATCCGTACTATTTATTTGATTCAAATTACAATCCCGGAAAAAAATAGCACAACCAGAAGGCAATCATCAATTCTGATAAACTGTCACATTCTGGTGATTCCAAACTTTGTAGATTCTGCAATCGACGCCTTCGCTGAATTCAATATGGCGCATTACCTGCGCCACCGATAAATCCTTGCAAAAAGGAATATGATGATTCCCTCTTACCGGCCCGGGCCTTTATTAAAGGTCACCGGCGTTATTTTCATTCTGTTCGGCCTCGCCCTGCTGGGCGGCGGCATCTGGCTGGCCAGCCTCGGCGGCTCCTGGTACTACTTGCTGGCCGGCATAGGCATGCTGGTGGCAGGCGGCCTCGTCTTCAAGGGACGCCGCAGCGCCCAGCCTTTCCTCGCCTTCCTGCTGTTCGCCACCCTGGTCTGGTCCGTCATTGAAGTGAAATTCGACTGGTGGCAATTGCTGCCGCGCCTGGACATCTGGTTTGCCGCCGCCGTCTGGCTGCTGCTGCCCTTCGTCAGCCGCCGCCTGGCCCCGGCCGATGGCGCAGCGAAACGGCAGCAGGCCGGCAAGACCGCCCTTTCCGCCGCCGTGGCCCTCACCGTCGTCGCCGGTGTCATCGCCCTGTTCCAGGACTACCATGACCTGCATGGCGATGTGCCGGCCGAAAACATGGCCGCCACCGCTGAAAACGATTTCGCGCCCGGCGTTGACCACAATGACTGGTCCGCGTATGGCCGCTCCGGCTATGGCGACCGCTATGCGCCTGCCGCGCAGATCACGCCGGCGAATATTTCCGGCTTGAAAGAAGCCTGGACGTATCACACGGGCGACTTCAAGGGCCCCACCGACCCGGGCGAGATCGCCAACGAAGTCACGCCGCTGAAGGTCAATGACATGCTGTACCTGTGCACGCCGCACAATATCGTCATCGCCCTGAACCCGGACACGGGCAAGGAAATCTGGCGCCACGATCCGAAGATCAACCGCGACGCCGCCAGCTACCAGCACATGATCTGCCGCGGCGTCGCCTACTGGGACGTGAACGCGGGCCGCGCCAAGAACGATCCGGCGCCGCAGGCGGCCAGCATGGAATGCCCGCGCCGCATCCTGGCGCCGACCATGGATGGCACCATGATCGCCGTCAATGCCGATACGGGCGAGTCGTGCAAGAGCTTTGGCACCAACGGCGTCGTCAACCTGTATAAAAACATGGCCATGATCAAGCGCGGTTTCCTGATGCCAACGTCGCCGCCGGCCGTGGCGCAAAACGTGGCCGTGATCGCCGCCAGTGTGACGGACAACCATTCGACGGAAGAGCCATCGGGCGTGATCCGCGGCTACGATCCCGTCACCGGCAAGCTGCTGTGGAACTGGGACCCCGCCACGCCGGAAGATACGGCCCCCTTCCCAGAAGGCAAGAACTACACCAATAACTCGCCCAACTCGTGGGGCGTGGCCAGCATCGATGAAAAGCTGGGCATGGTCTACATTCCGATGGGCAACGAAACCCCCGACACCAGGGGCGGAAAACGCAACAAGAATGGCGAGAAAAACAATAGCGCCATCGTCGCGCTGGACCTGGCGACGGGCAAGGTACGCTGGGCTTACCAGACCGTGCACCACGACATCTGGGACATGGATATCGGCGGCCAGCCGAGCCTGGTCGACATCGACACGCCAAAAGGCAAGGTGCCTTCCGTGGTGGCCACGACGAAACGCGGCGATATCTATGTGATCGACCGCCGCGACGGCAGCCTGGTGGTGCCGGCGCCGGAAAAACCCGTGCCGACGAGCAATCCAGCCGCCGGCGACACGCTGTCGCCCACGCAGCCGTTCTCGGCCCTGACGTTCTTGCC
Organism: uncultured Janthinobacterium sp.; assembly: GCA_963530105.1. Classification (GTDB taxonomy): domain Bacteria; phylum Pseudomonadota; class Gammaproteobacteria; order Burkholderiales; family Burkholderiaceae_D; genus Janthinobacterium. The sequence continues at coordinate 917 of CAUSDR010000557.1, read as the reverse complement.
AGAGCGCAACATCAGCGAAGCGGACATGTGGGGCACCACGCCGTTCGACCAGCTGGCTTGCCGCATCATCTTCAAGGAACGCCGCTATGAAGGCCCGTTCACGCCGCAAACGGCCGGCAAGGGCGCCGTCATTTCCCCCGGCCCGCTGGGCATCTTCGAATGGGGCGGCGCGGCCATCGACCCCGTGCGCCAGTTGCTGATCGTCAATCCCGACTACATGGGCTTCCTGGAAAAACTCGTGCCGCGCGCCGAGACCACCGCCAAGGGCGGCACGGGCGGCGAAATGGGCTTGCAGCCACAGACGGGCGTGCCATTCGCCGTGGAAATCAAGGCCTTCCTGTCGCCGCTGGGCTTCCCATGCCAGGCACCGCCGTGGGGCTACGTGGCCGCCGTCGACCTGCGCACCATGAAAAAAGTGTGGATGCACAAGAACGGCACCACGCGCGACAGCGGTCCCGTGCCGATTCCCCTGCCACTGGGCGTACCGAGCCTGGGCGGCATGGTCACCACGGGCGGCGGCGTGACTTTCCTCAGCAGCACGCTTGATTACTACATCCGCGGCTACGATGTCAGCAACGGCAAGGTGATCTGGAAAGCGCGCCTGCCAGCGGGCGGCCAGGCTACCCCGATGAGCTATGTGTCGAACAAGTCGGGACGCCAGTTCGTCGTCGTCATGGCCGGCGGCCACGGGTCGCTGGGCACGAAGATGAGCGATACCCTGGTGGCGTATGCCTTGCCGGAAAACACGGCCAGCAAGAAAGCCGAACCAGGGAAGTAAGCCAGGCACGCCATCCGCTGCATGCCAGGCGGCCCGGTCGAGTCATCGACCGGGCCGTTTTTACGTAGACGTCAGCTGGCCTGCATGGAGACGGCGCGGCGCGCGGCTGGCCCGCCGCATGGCGCCGACGCATCCGGCC
>CAUSDR010000556.1:0-3315 GCA_963530105.1 uncultured Janthinobacterium sp. | reverse complement strand
CGGCTGGCTCAGCTACGACATCACGACCCTGCGCCAGCCCGTGCAAAAGATGGCCGCCGATGCCGTCGCCATGCTGGGAGAATTGATGGACCGGCGCGGCGGCAGCGCCGAGCGGAGACGGTATTGCTCGTATCTGGTCGAGGGCAGCACGGCGCGGCTGACTGCCGAGCCACAACGTTTCGGCATGATGGCCGCCGCCTGAAAACGCCCGTGGCGTTGTTGCCGGGATCACTTTTGTCCTTCGCCATGCTCGCGTACTGTCGTCGGGGCGGCGCCTAGCCCTGGGCATTTTCTCAGCCGCTCTTGGTGTGCAGGCGGACAACCCCAGCATCAGCCTCATCCTCAGCTGATAAAACGCCCAGGGCGTTGTTGCCTGCCCCTCGCCGTACTGATACTGTCTTCGGGGCGGTGCCTGGCCCTGGGCATTTTCTCAGCACGCTCCTGGCGCGCATACGGGAGCCAACAATTTTGTCGGATTACGCGCGGCTTTGCCGCGCTAATCCGACCTACGCGACCTACGCGAACTAGGGCTGAGCTCGCTCACGATCTCCATCACACGACGATAATATTCGCCTGCGCCTTGAGCGGGCAGGGCAGGGTGTCGTCGAAGGTGATTTCGATGGCGCTGGCGACGAACATGCCGCCGATGTGCTGGGCGGCGATTTCCGGCGGCGTGCCGGGCTTGGTCAAGTTGACGTCTTGGGCGAAGACGAAGACCCGCCAGGTGCCGTAGACCTTTTGATCGTATTGCAGCAAGGTCCGGTACGCGCGCTTCAAGTCCAGGCTGGCAGCGTAGACGCCGTCATTGGCGCCCGGGTCGAAGCCCAGGCCGTCGTCCGTCAGCGACTCGACGAAATACAGTCCCTGCGGCGCCTGGAACAACACGAAGGCATACAGTTCCGTGCCGCGGAAAACATTGCCATTGTCGCGCTTGAAGCTGGCGCGCAGCCACAGCGGTTCGTACGCCTGCACGACGGCGGGCGTATCCGTTTCCACCGGCCCCGCCACGTGGATGTTGACCTGTGTTTCCGTGACCGCATGCTGGTAGGTGGCGCCCGTGGTGAAACGCGCGTATTCCCAGCTGATGTCGGCCGTATACGGCAAGCCTGCGCTCGGCGCTTCCGGCAAGACCCATTGCGCCACCACGCGCTCGGCCAGGGTCAGTTCGCCGGCAGCGGGAGGTGTTGCTTCCTGGCCACGCCAGAATGGGTCGGCCACGTCGGAGCAGGCGACGGCAATGGCGCCCGAGGCGATGGCCGAGGCCACGCCCGCCACCGTGAATTCGGGCTGGCCGGAACCTGCGCCTTCCAGCGAACAGCAGTCAACGCTGGGATCGGTTTCCTCGAAAGTGCCGCCCACGCTGAAGCTGGCCTTGCCGGAACCGAGCGCGGCGGAAATGATGGCCACCAGCGCCGCGATGATGGCGATGATGATGGCCAGCACTTTCCACCACGGATCGGAAAACGGCAGCTCGCCATGCGTGCCTGCATAGGCGGGGTTCGGCGTCCACACGAGGGTCATGCCGGTTGGCACGATCGGCCCCAGGCCAGGCGGACAGCGGCAGTTTTTATCATTGCCGCCCGTGCCGCCCCAGCGCTTGCCGGGCAAGTGGCCCTGCGGCTTGGACAGTTCCAGGGTGCCTTCCTCCACCGCGCAGGTGTAGGTATTGGTGGCGCTGTCGAAGCGCGTCTGCGAGACGAAGATTTGCTGGATCGAGCGGCGCGGCGTGTGGCCATCGGCCTTGGCCACAAAGCTGACGAGTCGCTTGCCGGGCGCCGCATGCTGGAAGTCTGCGTCCCACATCACCAGCATGGCCGCGCCGGCGGGAATGCTGGCAAAGAAGAAGGTGCGCGCCACGGGCACGATGCCCGGGTCGCCCACGCTTTCCAGGTATACGGTGACATTGTTCAGGACGCTGCTGGACATGTTGGTGACGTGGGCAGCGATGCGCAAGCCATAGATGGCATTGTCGAAGATGCCGTCCGGCAGCATGATATTGGTGACGGGCTCGATCGCGAATGGCCGCGTCAGCACCTGCATGGGGGTGTCGCTCATGATGCCTGCTCCTCTGGGCTGTGCTGTTCCTCGCCTTGCTCCTGTTGCTGATCTTTCTCCTGGTCGAGGTCAACGACGATATACGTGATGCCGCCCATGACCTTGCCGTCCTGCGTTTCCAGCACGCGCAGCAGCGCATACTGGCGCGCCGGCAAGGCCTCGGCGCGCAGGCTCAGGTAGACGGCCAGTGCCTGGCCACGCGGCACTTCCAGCGCCAGCGTTTGTTCGCCCGGGCCATCGCCGTGACAGTGGGGCAAGCGCGCCAGGCCGGCTTCCACGCGCGCCGCTTTCGCCGGTTGCCACCGCGCCAGGCCCAGGGTGGCCAGCACGTTTTCCGGCAGTTCGCCGCCCTGTTCGATGCGCAATGCCACTTTTTTTGCCGCGCGCGGCAGCGCCGCCACCGTGATGGCCAGCAATTGCGCGCGCCGCGCCGCCAGCACCACGGTGACGTTGCGCTGGGCAATCTGCTCGTGCAAGGTGGGCTGGAAGGGAAAACCGTTGGGCAGCGGGTCGGGCAGCGGATTGATGTCGCCCGCGCCGTGGGCCACGGCCAGCAGGCACTCGTGACCGCCATTGACGATGACGGGGATCCACGGCACCAGGCACAGCACCTCCTGCGTGGCGCCCGGCGGCAGGTCGGCAAACGCGGAACCGACCTGGGTGGCGGCGCCGACGGCTATCTGGCCCGAGGGGTCGGCCCAGTAAAAATCCACGCGCACGCCGTTCGAGGCGCTGTTGCCCGTGTTATGCACGCGCCCCCACAGGTAATTGGTGGTGCCGGCGATGGGTGCGCCGGGCGGGCCATTCGGATCGTTGCCCGGCACGACCCAGATATCGGCGCTGTCCCACCACCAGGGCTGGCCGTCTTCGATGATGAGGTGGGCTGGCATGGCAATCTCCTTGTGCGTGGCCGGTGACTCCAGCTTAGGCTGCGCTGGACTATGCCGTTTGATCGATATCAAGCCGTTCGAGGACGCGGCAAGCGCGCCGTGGCCGCCGCCGCGTAGGGTAATATTGCGGCAGAATGCAGCAGAGTAAATCCCGGAAAAGGTTGGAACGTGCTTGAGACAGTGAATGAAGTTTGCATTAACCCCGCCTGTGGCCGCTATTTGCCGCTGCGCGTGGCGCATTGCCCGTTTTGCGGCACGCGCCAGGTGGCCGAGCCCATTGTTTTGCAGAAAGTAGTGCCGGCACCGGCCGTGGCGCCGCCGGCGCCCCCCGCGCCGCGCAAGCCGCCGCCCGTGCCTGCGTCCGCAGCTG
>CAUSDR010000555.1:0-3318 GCA_963530105.1 uncultured Janthinobacterium sp. | reverse complement strand
GCCCTGGCCTGGGACCAGCTGATGGCCAGCCTGGCCGCGGGCAGCCCGGCCGCGCTGCTGGCGCACCAGGCGGAAGGCTTGTTGCTGGCCCTGGCATTGGGCGGCCATTGCGGCCCCTTGCTGCTGGACCGCCGCGACCCGCTGGCCGCGCGCGTGCAGCAAGTGCTGCTGCTGGACCCGGCCGCCGACTGGAGCGTGGCCAGGGTCGCCAGCCAGCTGCACCTGGGCGCCTCCACCCTGCGCCGCCAGCTGGCCCTGGAACAGCGGCATTTCCGCGCCATCCTGGAAGACGTGCGCCTGGGACTGGCCTTGCAGGAATTGCAATCTGGCCGATTGGCCATCGGCGACATCGCCGCCGCCTGCGGCTACGCCTCGCCGTCGCGCTTCGCGGCCCGCTTCCGCCAGCACTACGGCATGTCGCCACGCGCGCTGCGCGCCACCCTGTAAGGTCCGTCCAGCGCAAATGAATTGCAACAAGCGCTGACAGCGAAGCATGTTTCTTGCTACTATTCGCCCATGTCTTCCCGCCAGCCCACCCGCAAGCTTGCTCATCACGGTGCCGCCGCCCTCGCGCGCACGCCGTGGCGCCTGTGCGTGGCGCTGTTCAGTGCGCTGGCCCTCGTGTTCCTGCTGTCGACGGCCGCCTCGCACCTGCACAAGACCAGCCTGGACGCGGAAGAGTGCGCGCTGTGCGCCACCGTCATCGACAAGGTGGCCGATCTTGCCGTGCCGCCGGCCATCGCCGAGCCGCCCGCCCAATTATTGCCGTACCGCTTGCTGGCCATCGCGCCGGCCACCCTGGCGCCTGTCGCCATCCTCGTCTTGCCGCCCGTGCGCGGCCCGCCTGCCATCTCACTGTAGTTCCCACGCTGTTTTTCTTTTTTTTCAGGCTGCACCGCCGCGTCGTGACGCGTGCCGTGCCCCCTGGCGTCGACTCCTTGAGGTTTATCATGCAACACACTCCCCGTCTGAGCGCGCTGTCGCTCGCCCTTGCCAGCCTGTTCAGTCTTTCCGCCCATGCCGCCGCACCTGCGGATGCCAGCCCCGCCGTCGCCGACACCGCGACCGACGCTGCGCCCCCAGCCATGCAAACCGTGGAAGTCACCTCCGCGCATTTGAAAAGCGCGCGCATCGACCTGTCGCCCAAAGTCGGCACCACCATTTACAGTATCGACAGCCACATGGTAGGCATGCTGGGGCAGGGCGACAACACGCCATTCAATGAAGTCCTGCTGCGCCTGCCGGGCGTGTCGCAGGATTCGAAGGGTTCCGGCGCCCTGCACGTGCGCGACGACCATGCCAACGTGCAATACCGCATCAATGGCGTGCAATTGCCGGAAAGCATCAGCGGCTTTGGCCAGTCGATCGACACGCGCTTGATCGACAAGACCGATTTCATCACGGGCGCTTTGCCGGCCCAGTTCGGCCTGCGCACGGCCGGCATTGTCGATATTGAAACGAAGGAGGGCGACATGACCCCGGGCGGGCGCATCGGCATCCTGGTGGGCAGCCACGACCACGTGGAGCCGAGTGCCGAATTTTTCGGCAGCGTCGGCAAGTTCAATTACTATTTGTCCGGCAGCTACCTGGGCAATGCGCTGGGCGTGGAAAATCCGCAAGACACGCGCAGCGCCCTGCACGACAAGACGCGCCAGAACAAGACCTTCGGCAACCTGTCGTATTTCCTCGATGACAACACCCGCGTGGGCGCCATGTTCGGCACGTATAACGGCCGCTTCCAGATCCCGAATAATCCGGACCAGGCGCCCGCCTTCTCCCTGGCCGGCCACAGCGATGCGCAGGCGGGCACGTCCGGTATCCCGTCGTCGCAGCTCGATGAAAACCAGCGCGAAGTGAACCGTTTCCTCGTGCTGTCGCTGCAAAAAAGCCTGGGCGACATCAATTACCAGCTGTCCGCCTTCCACCAGTATTCGGAACTGCATTTCACGCCCGATCCCATTGGCGACCTGATCTACAACGGCGTGGCATCGGACTCGCGCCGCTCGAACAGCGCCTCCGGCGCGCAGTTCGACATCAGCTACAAGCTGCACCAGGACCATACCCTGCGCGCAGGCCTGGCCTACACGCGGCAGAAAACCACCAGCGACAACACGGTGGCCGTGTTCCCTGCCGACGATGGCGCGCAAAGCGCCAACACGCCGGTCACGGTGCTCGACAACAGCGGCAAGACGGGCACCCTGGCCAGTTTCTACCTGCAGGATGAATGGCATATCAGCAAACCGCTGACCCTGAACTATGGCGCCCGCTTCGACAAGGTCTCGGCCTACACCAGCGAGCAGCAATGGAGCCCGCGCGTCAACCTGGCGTACCAGCTGGCGCCAGGCACGGCCGTGCACGCCGGTTACTCGCGCTACTTCACGCCGCCGCCGCAGGAACTGGCGGCGCAGGGCAGCATCGACCTGTACGCCAACACGACGAATGCGCCGGAAATCGACCAGTCCGACAACGTCAAGGCCGAGCGCACGCATTACTACGACGTCGGCATCAGCCACCAGGTGAGTTCGAAGCTGACCCTGACGGCGGACGCGTATTATAAAAAAATCAGCAATCTGCTGGATGAAGGCCAGTTCGGCCAGGCGCTGATCCTGACGCCGTTCAACTATGCGGACGGCTATGCCAAGGGCCTGGAATTGTCGGCCATCTACAGCGAGAAAAACTGGGGCCTGTTCCTCAACGCCAGCACGCAAAAGGCGCAGGGGCGCAACATCAATTCGGGCCAGGCCCTGTTTGGCGCCGATGAGTTGAACTACATCAGCAAGAACTATGTCTACCTCGATCATGACCAGAAATACACGCTGTCGGGCGGCGGCCACTACCACTTTGGCGATTCGCAAGTGAGCGCTGACTTCCTGTACGGCAGCGGCCTGCGCATGACCCCGGATGGCGGCGCACCGAATTCCGGCCATTTGCCGAGTTACTTCACCGTCAACACGGCGCTCACGCACACGTGGAAGAACACGCCGGTCGGCAAGGTGGAAGGGCGCCTGGCCCTGATCAACCTGTTCGACAAATCGTATCTGCTGCGCGACGGTTCCGGCGTGGGCGTGGGTGCGCCGCAGTACGGCGCGCGCCGCAGCCTGTACGCGGGCCTGTCGACGAGTTTTTAACTCCAGGTAAAACCTGCGGCGCGGACCGCGGCCGCCGCTGCGCACTGCCTCGGCAACCCCGTGCATGGCACAGCTGGGCTTCTCGGCCACGCCGCCCACCCGCTCGCCACGCTTGTCTCCAGGTGGTGTTTTTCAACAGTTACGCGCGAAGACAGCGGCAGGGAGCAACGCCTGCCGCTGTCGGTTGCCG
>CAUSDR010000554.1:0-3323 GCA_963530105.1 uncultured Janthinobacterium sp. | reverse complement strand
GGGCAGGGGAGCGCGGTGAACGGCCGTCCCAGCAGCGTCCGCCGCGCGAGGGGCAGGCGCCGCGCAGCGAGGCAGGCGGCCGCGAGAGCAAAGACAGCCGCGAGGCCCGCGATGCCGCCCGCGCCGCGCGCGAGGCGGAGAAGACGTTCCGCAACCCGCTGCCGCCGATTACCTATCCGGAAGACTTGCCCGTCTCGGGCCGGCGCGCCGAAATCGCCAAGGCGCTGACGGAAAACCAGGTCATCATCGTTTCCGGCGAAACGGGTTCCGGCAAGACGACGCAGCTGCCGAAGATTTGCCTGGAACTGGGACGCGGCCAGAAGGGCCTGATCGGCCACACGCAGCCGCGGCGTATCGCCGCCTCGTCGACGGCCAAGCGCATCGCGCAGGAACTGGGCACGCCCTTGGGCGAAACCGTGGGTTTCAAGGTGCGCTTTGCCGACACCCTGACGAAGGGCGCGTCCGTCAAACTGATGACGGACGGTATCTTGCTGGCCGAGACGCAGACCGACCCGTTGTTGAAAAATTACGACACCATCATCATCGATGAGGCGCACGAACGCAGCCTGAACATCGATTTCCTGCTCGGTTACCTGAAACAGCTGCTGCCGCGCCGGCCGGATCTGAAAATCATCATCACCTCGGCCACCATCGACGCGGAACGCTTCGCGCGCCATTTCGGCACGCCGGAAAAACCGGCGCCCGTGATCGAAGTGTCGGGCCGTTTGTACCAGGTGGAAGTGCGCTACCGTCCCGTCGAGCGCGAGCAGGTGGCCATGCCCGGTGCGGGCGCGGGTAGTAGCGGCACCGACAAGCCGGGCCAGCGCACGGCCGCCGCGCGCGAAAAGCGCGATTTGATGGATGCCGTCGTCGATGGCGTGGAAGAGCTGTGCCGCATCGGTTCGGGCGACGTGCTGGTATTCCTGCCGGGCGAGCGCGAGATCCGCGACTGCGCCGAAGCGCTGCGCAAGCACCATCCGCCGCACGTGGAAATCCTGCCCCTGTTCGCCCGCCTGTCGGCCGAGGAGCAGGAGCGCGTCTTTAAAACCAGCAATGCGCGCCGCATCGTGCTGGCCACCAACGTGGCGGAAACCTCGCTGACCGTGCCCGGCATCCGCTACGTGGTCGATGCGGGCCTGGCGCGCGTGAAGCGCTACAGCTACCGCAACAAGGTGGAGCAGCTGCAGGTCGAGCCGATCGCCCAGTCCGCCGCCAACCAGCGCGCCGGCCGTTGCGGCCGCGTCGCCGATGGCGTCTGCATCCGCCTGTACGAAGAGCAGGACTACCTGCTGCGGCCAAAGTTCACGGAGCCGGAAATCCTGCGCTCCTCGCTGGCCGCCGTCATCCTGCGCATGAAGTCGCTGCACTTGACGGACGTGGAAACCTTCCCCTTCATCGAGCCGCCGCTGGCGCGCGCCATCGCCGACGGCTATCAATTGTTGCAGGAGCTGGGCGCCGTCGATGAAGTGAACAAACTGACGCCGCTGGGCAACAAGCTGGCCAAGCTGCCGCTGGACCCGCGCGTGGGCCGCATGATTTTGGCCGCGCTGGATAATGCCTGCCTGACGGAAGTGCTGATCGTCGCTTCCGCCCTGTCCGTGCAAGACCCGCGCGACCGCCCGATGGAGCACCAGCAGGCGGCCGACGAGGCGCACAAGAAGTTCGCCGATGAAAAGTCGGAATTCCTCAGCTACCTGAAAATCTGGCGCTGGTTCGAGTCCGCCATCGAGCACAAGAAAACCAACCGCCAGCTGCAAGACAATTGCCGCACGAATTTCCTGTCGCAGATGCGCTTGCGCGAATGGCGCGACGTGCATTCGCAGTTGTTGACCATCGTCAAGGAACAGGGCTGGCGCCTGAACGAATCACCGGCCACCTATGATAATCTGCACATGGCCCTGCTGACTGGCTTGCTGGGCAATATCGGCTTCAAGGGCGAGGACGAGCCGGGCGCCGGCTATCTGGGCGCGCGCGGCATCAAGTTCCACATCTGGCCCGGTTCCTCGCTGCTGAAAAAGCCGGGCAAGTGGATCATGGCGGCCGAACTGGTCGACACCACGCGCCTGTACGCGCGCTGCGTGGCGCAGATCCAGCCCGAGTGGCTGGAAAAGGTGGGCGAGCACCTGCTGAAGAAATCGTGGGGCGAGCCGCGCTGGGAAAAGCGCTCGGCGCAGGTGACGGCGTCCGAACGCGCGACTTTGTATGGCCTGGTGGTGTACAGCCAGCGGCGCATCAATTACGGCAATTTCAACTTGCCGGAAGCGCGCGAAATCTTCATCCGCGACGCGCTCGTCGGCGGCGACTTCGACACGCGCGCGCCGTTCTTTGCACACAACCACAAATTGATCAAGGACATTGAAAACCTGGAACACAAATCGCGCCGCCTGGACGTGCTGGTGGACGATGAACTGATCGCCGCCTTCTACGACAAGCTGCTGCCGGCGGACGTGTGCAACGGCGCCGGTTTCGAGAAGTGGCACAAGGACGCCATCCGCGACAACCCGAAGCTGCTGTACCTGAACCGCGACGAGCTGATGCGCCACGAAGCGGCTGGCGTGACGACGGACCTGTTCCCGAAGACCATGTCGGTGACGGGCCTGGAAATGGGTCTCACCTACCACTTCGAGCCGGGCAGCGTGCGCGATGGCGTCACCCTGAGCGTGCCGCTGTATGCGCTGAACCAGTTGCCGCGCGAACGCTGCGAATGGCTGGTGCCGGGCATGCTGAAGGAAAAAGTGCATCTGCTGCTCAAGTCCTTGCCGCAAAAGCTGCGCCGCCACTGCGTGCCGCTGCCCGATTACGCGGCGAAATTTTGCGAGCGCGTGCATGCGGCCGGGGTGTTTGGCCGCGGCGACTTGATCGATGCCATCATTCTGGATATCCGCACGCAGATCACCATCAATGTGCTGACGACGGATTTCAAGCCGGAAACCCTGCCTGCCCATCACTTCATGAATTTCAAGGTGATCGACGAGCATGGCCGTCAGCTGGACATGGGCCGCAACCTGGCCACCCTGCAGGCGGAATTCGGCGGTCAGGCGCGCCAGAGTTTCCAGAAGCTGGCCGAAGTGTCGGGCGTGTCCGGCGCGGGCACGCCGGGTGCCAAGGTGGCGGGCGCGCAAGTGGCGTCGCGGCTGCAGGCGCAGGCGCAGGGCAGCAACGCGGCGCCAGGCAAGGGCGGCGCAGCGGCCAAGGGCGCAGCGGTCGCTGCCGCGCCGGCGTCGCCGAATGCCACCGTGTCGCAGCACATGGGCTTGACGGGCTGGACCTTCGGCGAATTGCCGGAATTGCTGGAAATCGTGCAGGGCAAGCTGACCCTGATC
>CAUSDR010000553.1:0-3327 GCA_963530105.1 uncultured Janthinobacterium sp. | reverse complement strand
AGTCGACACGGTGTGGATCCGTGATGCGGTCGAGTCCGGCGCCCAGCAGCAGGGACAGCAGTGGCAAGGTCAGCGCCAGGGTTTTCATGCCGTTGCGGCGTTTCGCGAAGGCGGCGAAGGCGGGCGTGCGCTCCGTGATGCGTTTGAGGATCAGTTCGGAACGCTGCTGCAGGAAATCGTCGCCTGTCACTTCGGCCTGCTTGCCCGAAGCTTGCCATTGGGCAAGTTCACGCGCGCTGCGGCTGGCATACATGCGATCGTCCTCGCTGAGGACTTCTTTTTTCTGATCAGCCGTCTCGATAGCCCGGACCAATACTACATCTCTCGCAATCTGCTCGTTCATGGCGCTCCTGTTTTTGTATGAAACGACAACTCGACAGGCAGATTGTGACGTACTTTTGTATTTCAGGCCAACGCGTCGTCCGCTTTCAGCAGTTGATACAGCAGATAGACAAGAAAGGCAGCGATCCAGGCAGACCACAAGGTATGCGTCAAGAGCTGCGCCCCTTGCATCTGTTGCAGCCAACCCAGTGCCAAACCGCCCAGCAGCATGACGCTGGCGGCCAGCGCGGCCAGGCGTGGCCGCTGCGGCAAGAAGAACAGCGGCAGGGCCAGCAGCCACCAGGCAGTGCTCGCCTGCGTCGCGGGCAGGCATACCGTGGACGACGCCCGCAGCGGCGCGTTTTCCAGCAGGCGCGCATAGGACTCCAGCCCGCCATAACGCAGCATATCCGTGGGGCATAACTCGCCGCTGAACATGGATAGCAGGTAAATGCCGAGCGGCACAAGCACCGCCGACAATGCCAGCACGCGCAATGCCGTGCGGCGCGATGCGGAAATGGTCAGCGGACGCAAGGCGTCCCAGAGAGCCAGCAAGATCGCGGCAGCAGCGAGCAGGATCATGCCAGACTGCAGCGTATCCGTCAGCGCTGTGGCCGTCGAGGCAAACTGACCGCGTCCGCCATCGAACATGCTGTCGGCCGACGCCAGGTCCAGATTGCTGTAATTACCGATCGCGATGAGCAGCATGGCCGACAGCATCAATAGGCTGTCGATACCCTTGGGTGTTTTGAGGAGCTTCAGTTTGGCCAGCATGGTACGCGCATTTACTTGATGAGATGAAAGGGACAGGCTGCAGGGAGGCAGCCACGAAAGTCATCGTACAGTGTCAATATGAAGAGAACATGACGGCAGCCGCCGTCAATACGATGGACGGCGCCAGACGAGCTTTGGAGGGAACCTTACAAGTTACAAGATGAAATGCACGTCAACTGCGCGTTAAGTTTGCGTTAAACGCGCGGAAAATCCGACAATATTTATATAAAATCAATGCGCAGTGCCGTACCGCCGTCAGGGCGGGTATGAAAGACCAGATTGGCGCCCAGATACTGGCAGATACGTTGAACCAGGCCCAGCCCCAGGCCCGTGCCGGATGAACCGCCCAGGTTCGCCGGTATGGGCTGGTGCAGCAGACGCGCGCGCGCCGCTTCCGGCAGTCCCGGCCCCGTATCCTCGACGATCAAGGCGCGCCCCGCCAAACGCACGATCACCTCGCCCTGCAAGGTGTACTGGCAAGCGTTGCGCACCAGGTTGCCGATGGCGGCGGTGAGCAGTTCACGCGGCGCATTGACCAGGAAATCATCGCCGCCCGCAAACACGAGAGCAAGCGGTTTTCCGCTCGTATATGACTGGTAGCGCCGGCACTCTTGCCGGGCCAGTTCGGCCATGGAAAGGGGCGCGCATTCCAGCAATTCGGGCGCACGCGCCAGCCGCAGCAACACCGTGACGGAGTCGGTGGCTTCGCGCGCGGCCCGGTCAATGCGTTCAGAGGCGGAACGCACGACAGGGTCGCATCCCTCCTGCGCCAATAGGATTTCCGCCGCGCCCGTGATCACCGTCAGCGGCGTGCGCAGTTCGTGGCTCACGTCACCCGTAAAAAATCGCTCACGGTCGAGAACTTCCGTCAACTCCGCCGTACGGCCCGCAAAAGCACGCGCCAGTATCCCCAGCTCATCGGCGCTATCCTGCAACGGCAATGCCGCTTCGCCAGCCTTGACGGCTTGCGTCAGCACCATGATCGGCGTGATCAGCCGGTTGGCGATGAAGGCGCCGAGCAACGAAGCGCAAATCAGGAAACCGAGAAAGCCCAGGGCAAACATGCTGTAGACCACCAGTTCGATTTTTTCATACTCGGTAGCATGGTCGATGACGACGAATTCCCCATGTACATCACTGCCAACCAGCACATGCAAATCGACGCCATTGACGGTTTTTTCGTGCAAGCCTGGCGCCAGGCCCTGCAGCGGGGGCGGGGTATCCTCGGCATGGTGAAAACTCAGGCCGGCGGGCATGTCGACGGGCAAGCCAGCCGCATGCCGCGGCGAAGCCCAGGCGGCCACTTCCTTCAAGCGCTCATCGACCAGGCGTACTTCGATGCCTTCGACGGCGAGGGCGGCGATGATGGCAAAAAAGATGCTCGCCACCAAGGCAAACAAGAGGTAGGCGATGATGATACGCCGCTTCAAGGATTTAAACGGGCGCATCTTCACTCAGCAATTTATAGCCGATGCCGGGAATGGTGCGCAGCATGGCAAACGCATACGGCTTGTCGAGTACCTGGCGCAAGGCGTGAATGTGTGTACGCAAGGCATCGCTATCGGGACGGTCATCGCCCCAGACCTCATGCTCGAGCATGTCGCGCGGCACCAGCTTGGGTGCTTCGCGCATCAGGCATTTGAGGATCGTGTAACCAGTCTTCGTCAAGTTCAAGACCTGGCCGGCGCGGCGGACTTCGAATTTTTCCATGTCGAAATGCAGTTCCCCCACCGCCAGCACGGCGGCGCTCGCCGTCTGGCCGCGCGCGCGGCGCAGCAAGGCCTTCAGGCGAATTTCCAGTTCCAGCAATGAAAAAGGCTTGACCAGGTAATCATCGGCGCCGCTGTCAAAACCGGCAACCTTGTCTTGCAAGGCGTCGCGTGCCGTCAACATCAGCACAGGCGTGCTGTTTTGCAATTCACCCCGCAGTTTCTGGCACAACTCCAGCCCCGTCAGGCCCGGCAACATGACATCGAGCACGATAACGTCGTAGTCATGCTGGGCCAGCAAGGCCAGGCCGGCATAGCCATTCATGGCCGAATCGAGCACATGGCCCTTCGGTTCCAGATAAGCGTAGAGATTGGCCAGGATATCGGGATTGTCTTCAATGATCAGGATGCGCATACGCCATTGTAGGGGGAATTGTCGTGCGCCAAGCAAAACCCGAATAAAAGCAGCAGACGTAAAAAAACCCCAACCGGATCACCGGAAGGGGTTTTTTCGAATAACAAG
>CAUSDR010000552.1:0-3328 GCA_963530105.1 uncultured Janthinobacterium sp. | reverse complement strand
CGGACTTTTAATCCGTTGGTCGCAGGTTCGAATCCCGCACGGCCTACCAAATACTTCAGGAAAGCCCACGAATTTACGTTCGTGGGCTTTTTTGTTTTCAGCCCTCCCCTCCCGATTCGATACTCTCAGGATCGAGTCTGCGGAATCAAACCCGGATTATCTTTCCTCGGTTCACAAATACAATGGACAGCATGGCGGCACAGGCAAGGCCTGCGCCCGCATCGTTCCATTGCACCGATCGAAAGGACTGGCTATGAAAAAACTCTACACTCCGTATGACCTGGCAGGATTGACCTTGCCCAACCGCATCATCATGGCGCCCATGACGCGCTCGCGCGCCACCGATGGCGTGCCCGACGCGCAGACGGCGCTGTACTACGCCCAGCGCGCGTCGGCCGGGCTGATCATCAGCGAAGGCATCCCCGTCAGCCGCGAAGGCACGGGCTTTCTGTTCGTGCCCGGCCTGTACACGGATGCGCAGGAAGCCGGCTGGCGCCAGGTGTGCGACGCCGTGCACGCACGCGGCGGGCGCATCTTTGCCCAGCTGTGGCATGTGGGCCGCCTGTCGCACACCTCGCTGCAAGCCGGTGGCGCCGCGCCCGTGTCGTCCGTCGCCCGCCGCGCCGACAACTCTCCCGCCTTTGCCTGGGTTGCGCCGGGCGAGGCCGGGCAAGTGCCCGCCAGCGCGCCGCGCGCCCTGGACGCCGCGGAAATCCCCCGCGTCATTCAGGACTTCGTGCTGGCCGCGCGGCGCGCCATGGCGGCCGGCTTCGACGGCATCGAATTGCACGGCGCCAATGGCTACCTGTTCGAGCAATTCATCAATGGCGCCCTCAACACGCGCGACGACGCCTACGGCGGCACGATCGCCAACCGTCTGCGGCTGATTCTCGACACCATCGACGCCCTGAGCGCGGAAGTGGGCGCGCAGCGCGTCGGCGTGCGCATCTCGCCGTTCGGCCGCCTGTACGACATGCAGCCCTTCGACGACGAGGCGGCCACCTGGCTGGCCCTGGCCGAAGCCTTGAATGCGCGCCAGCTCGCCTACGTGCACACGAGCGACCAGCTGACCCTGGGGCAGACGCCGATACCCGCCGGCTTCGCCGCCGAGTTCCGCCGCGCCTACCGCGGCACCCTGATCTCGGCGGGCGGCTTCGACGCGGACAGCGCGGAAGCGGCATTGCAGGAGGGCCGCATCGACCTGGCCGCCTTCGGCCGCCCGTTCATCGCCAACCCCGACCTGGTCGAGCGCATGCGCCACGGCTGGCCGCTGGCGCAGGCCGAGCGCGCCACCTTCTATGGCCCGCACGGCGCCAAGGGCTACACGGACTACCCCGCCTTTGCGGCGGCGCCGCAGTAACCGGCCCGCTCTTTGGCCCGCTCTTAGGCCCGCTCTTCCGCCAACCATTTGAAAGGACACACGATGAACATGCAAACACTGCTGGACCTGGAAGCCATCAAAAACCTGCGCATCCGCTACAGCCATTTATTGGACAGCAACCGCATCGGCGAACTGGCCGACCTGTTCGCGCCGGACGCCGTCTGCAACGCGGGGCTCGGCGCATGGCGCGGACGCGACGCCATCCGCGCCGGCCTGCAGCAGGCTTTCGACGATTACGACACCGAACGTCATGGCAGCTATCCCTTCCTGCACGCCGTGACGAACCACTGGGTGGAACTGCTCGACGCGGACACGGCGCAGGGGCGCTGCTACCTGGTCGACCTGCACACGCGCCAGCCGGAGCAGCGCGCCCCGTGGATCCTGCTGGGATCGTATGCGGATGAATACCGGCGCATCGATGGCCGCTGGCACATCAGCCGCTCGCAGCTCGACATCGTCTGGCCGACGCGCAATGGCGGCGGCGGCTTGCCTGGCGACAAGCTGGAACTGCCGGCGACGGCAGCCGAATAAGGAAAGGAACAACATCATGGATTTGCGACAGCACCACGACACCCCGGCGCCCGCGCCGGCCTGCCTGGCGCAGCACGCCCCGTTCCGGCGCGTGTTCAGCCCCGGCAAGCTGACCTTCGGCCTGATCGCGCCGCTGGAAGCCTACCCCGGCTCACCGCTGCCCACCATGCGGGACCACGAGCGCATGGCCAGGCTGGTCGACGACGCGGGCTTTGCCAGCATCTGGCTGCGCGACGTGCCCTTCCTCGACCCCGCCTTCGGCGATGCCGGGCAGGTGTTCGATCCCTTCGTGTATGCGGGCTTCCTGGCCTCCGTCACCAAACGCATCAGCATCGGCACGGCCGGCATCGTGCTGCCCCTGCGCGACCCCGTCATCGTCGCCAAGCAGGCGGCGTCGGTGGATCAATTGAGCGGCGGGCGCTTCCTGCTCGGCCTGTCGACGGGCGACCGGCCCGCCGAATACCCGGCCTTTGGCGCCGGCTTCGACAACCGCGACGAGCGCTACCGCGAAGCCTTCGCGCTGCTGCGCCAGCTGGGCGAACAGTCATTCCCGGCCGCCACGACGCAGCATTATGGCACCCTGGACGGCAGCCTGGACCTGGTACCGAAACCCGTGCGCCACCACCTGCCCATGCTGGCGGTGGGCCGCTCGCGCCAGCCCATCGACTGGCTGGCGCGCAATGTCGATGCGTGGATCTGGTCCGTTGACGATGCGCAGGCGATCGGCGACATCCTGGCCAGCCTGCGCCTGCATGCGGGCGACAGGACGCCGCCGCCGTATGGCTACGCCACCTTCTTCGACCTGGACAAGGACCCGGATGCGCCGCCGCGGCGCTACTACAATGTGGTGCGCATCGGCCGCAAGGCGCTGATCGAGCGCTGGCAGGCGCAGCGCGAACTGGGCGTGAGCCACGTGGCGCTGAACATGAAGCCGTCGCAGCGCCCGGCTGAAGAAGTCATCGCGGAAATGGCCGAGCATGTGCTGCCGCTGTTTAATGCCGGTTGACGTGCATAGCTCCCGGTTGAGGCCGATTGATGCGCTTGATCCCGACTGATAGCGATTGAGGCGAATGATGTGGCTTGATGCCGATTGCGGCCGGTGGACGCGGATTGAGCCAGATCAAGCCGCTGGATGAAACACGGGATTGGGGGCGGCCGCCAGCGCCACCAGCGCATCGATGGCGGCGCGCAGGCGCGGCTTGACGTAGCGCGTGGCCGGCCACACGGCGTGGATGGGCATTTCGCCGCCCGCATGCTGCTGCAGCACGGGCACCAGCTGGCCCGACGCCAGGTGCGCATCGATCAGCCAGGTGGGCAGCTGGCACAGGCCGGCGCCCGCCACGGTGGCCGCCCGCATCGCCTCGCCATCGCGCAAGGCATGGCGCACGCGGATCGCCTGCTCGGTGGACGTGCCGT
>CAUSDR010000551.1:0-3330 GCA_963530105.1 uncultured Janthinobacterium sp. | reverse complement strand
GGCTTCGGCTTCGGCTTCGGCGCTGGCGTTGCCGGCGGTTTCGCCGCCGGCGTGGTCGCGGCATTCGCCGCCGGCGCGGCAGCTGGCGCTGCCGTCGCGGTGGCGGCAGGCTCCTTGGCCGGGTCCTTGATCGGCGCCATCTTGCCGGCGATCTTACGGCCCGTCTTGATATCTTCGGCGGGCGGGCGTGGCGGTATCTCGGGCGACGTCATCAGAATGAGCAGTTGGGTGTTGCGTTCAATGCCGGCCAGCGGCTGGCACACGACGCGGCCGAACGGACCGTGCGCGTTGCGTTCGACCAGGGTCACGCGCGCCACGGCCAGGCCGGCGGGATACAGGCCGTCGAGGCCCGAGGTAATGACGATGTCGCCGATCTGGATGTCGGCGCTGGGCGCCGTGAAGCGCAGTTCCATGGTGCCGGACTTGCCGCGGCCGATGGCCACGCTGCGCACGCCATTGCGCAGCAGCTGCACGGGAATGGCCTGTTCTTCATCGGTCAGCAGGGTCACTTCGGAAGTAAACGGGAAGACGCGCGTGACCTGCCCCACCACGCCAAGGTTGTCGATCACCGGGCGGCCCAGTTCGACGCCGTTCTGGATGCCGCGATCGAGCACGATCTTGCGCGTGGCCGAATCGCGCGTGTCATACAGCACTTCGGCCATCATGGTCTTGACGGGCACGCGTTCGCGCGCTTCCATCAACTTGCGCAAATGGTTGTTTTCAACGATGTTGAGCTGCGCCTGCTGCAGGATCTGCGCCGAGGCGATCTGTTCGTGTTTCAGGTCGCGCACCTGTTTTTCCAGGGCGGACAGCGAAGAAAAGTAATTGCCGACGCCAAGCGCCACGTCGCGCGGCACCAGGGCCGCCATCTGCACCGGATACAGCACGGTGCCGACGGCCTGGCGCACGGCCGTCAGCGCGTGCATGCGCGAATCGACCAGCAGCAGGGCGATAGAAATGCCGGCGAACACCATCATCTTGACGCGGGCGGAGGCGCCTTGTTTGAAAAGTGGCGGAGGACTGTATTCCATGACATCCAATAATCAGGCGCAGTGCGCCAACGTACAGGCCCCGGTCAAACGCCGGTGCCAAAACCAAAAAAAGGCCGGAAAATGGTTTCCGGCCCTTCTGTCAGATTATTCGTAGGAGAAGATCGAGCCGAGCTTGTCCATACGTTCCAGTGCCATCCCGGAACCGCGCACCACGCAGGTGAGCGGGTCCTCGGCCACCAGCACCGGCAGGCCGGTTTCCTCCATCAGCAGGCGGTCCAGGTCGCGCAGCAGTGCGCCGCCGCCCGTCAGCATCATGCCTTTTTCGGCGATGTCGGCGCCCAGTTCCGGCGGCGTCTGTTCCAGCGCGTTTTTCACGGCCGAGACGATGTTGTTCAGCGGATCGGTCAGCGCTTCGAGGATCTCGTTGCTGGAAATGGTGAACGAACGCGGGATGCCTTCGGACAGGTTGCGGCCCTTGACTTCCATTTCCTTCACTTCCGAGCCTGGGAAGGCCGAACCGATGGCCTTCTTGATGGCTTCGGCCGTCTGTTCGCCGATCAGCATGCCGTAGTTGCGGCGGATGTAATTGACGATGGCTTCATCGAACTTGTCGCCGCCGACGCGCACGGAACCCTTGTAGACCATGCCGCCCAGCGAGATGATGCCCACTTCCGTCGTGCCGCCGCCGATGTCGACCACCATCGAGCCGGTCGCTTCCGACACGGGCAGGCCGGCGCCGATGGCCGCGGCCATCGGCTCTTCGATCAGGTACACCTGCGAGGCGCCAGCACCCAGGGCCGATTCGCGGATCGCGCGGCGCTCGACCTGGGTCGAGCCGCAAGGCACGCAAATGATGATGCGCGGCGATGGACGGAAGAATTTCGAGTCGTGCACCATGCGGATGAATTGCTTGAGCATCTGCTCGGTCACGGTGAAGTCGGCGATCACGCCATCTTTCATCGGACGAATCGCTTCGATATTGCCCGGCACCTTGCCCAGCATCTGCTTGGCTTCCTTGCCGACTGCCTGAATGGTCTTCTTGCCATTCGGACCGCCTTCCTGGCGGATGGCGACAACGGATGGCTCGTCCAGGACGATACCGAGGCCGCGTACATAAATAAGGGTGTTGGCCGTGCCCAAGTCAATGGCCAGATCGGTGGAGATATACCTGCGTAAAAAACCAAACATGAGTGTCCTGTAGCGCATCGAGCTGCGCAAAAGCTGTTTATGGGGAGTTTCAAAGCGGGCGCTTTCAGGCACCCTGAAAATCCATGACGGCGATTTTTCCGGGTTTCGCTTGGCGCTTGCGCAATCTTTTCTATGCTGCGGCAGCAGTCCATCAGCGCCGGCAACGCATTAACCCGCCATTCTACCTTATAATTTGAATGCGATTTGCTCAAAAACCATGGAAAAGTGCGACTCTTGCAGCCGCAAGTTACGCGGCATTCCTCGGTTTTTGTGAGCAAAAGAGCAGTAAATACCCGCGTTTTATCAAAACGCCAACTTAATACTAATGCGCGGCACTCCGCGCCATTCGCCATGTCCCTGACACTATCCGACGTAAAACGCATCGCCCACCTGGCGCAACTTGAAATGGCCGACGACCAGGCCGTCAATTCGCTGGAGCAATTGAACAAGATTTTCGCCTTGGCCGAGCAAATGCAAGCCGTCAATACCGATGGCGTGGCCCCCCTGAGCCACCCGCTGGCCGCCCACATGGACAATATCGCCCTGCGCCTGCGCGAGGACGTCGCCACCGAGCCGAACCGCCGCGACGACTACCAGGCCGTGGCGCCGAAAGTCCAGGATGGACTCTATCTCGTGCCAAAAGTGATCGAATAAGCATCTTTCGCGTTCTCGCTGAGTACGCTCGTCTTCCGCCGAATAAAATCAAATAGAAACGCCATGCATACAAAATCCATCAAACAGCTGTCCACGCTTTTGCAGAACAAGGAAATTTCCGCCGTTGCGCTGGCGACGCATTTCCTTGACCGCATCGAAGCGGACACCTCGAACGCCTTCCTGCACGTCGACCGTGCCCTGACCCTGGCGCAAGCCGCCGAAGCGGACGCCCGCATCGCCGCCGGCACGGCCACGCCATTGACGGGCGTGCCGATCGCGCACAAGGACCTGTTCGTCACCAAGGGCTGGCGCACGACGGCCGGCTCGAAGATGCTGGCCAACTACGCCAGCCCGTTTGACGCCACCGTGGTGGAAAAATTCCAGGCGGCCGGCATGGTCACCTTGGGCAAGGTCAACTGCGATGAATTCGCCATGGGTTCCGGCAACGAAAACTCGGCCTTCGGCGCCGTGCAGAACCCGTGGGACAAGACGGCCG
>CAUSDR010000550.1:0-3350 GCA_963530105.1 uncultured Janthinobacterium sp. | reverse complement strand
GGTCAAACCCTGCAATGCCCCACCCTGCAGCATGCGTGGAGCGATGGCCTGGCGCCGGCCGCGGCCGGGGCATATTTCCTTGGCGACTATGCGGCCGGCCTGGCCGATGCGCTTGCGGCCGGGCACGCGCTGGCCGTCAGCGATGTCGCCAGCGACCCGCGCACGGCCATGCCGGCTGCGCTGGCCACGTTTGGCCGGCTGGGCATCCGCGCCTTCCTGAACATTCCCATCGCCAAGGATGGCCAGCTGACGTTTCTGTTTGTCGTGCACAGCCGCGCGGCGCGTGTGTGGCACGCGGACGAGATCGAACTGGCCGTGCAAGTGTCGGAACGGGTCTGGTCGACCATCTTGCGGGCCCAGGCGGAAGAACAGCTGCGCCGGCTCAGTGCCAGCATGGAACGGCAGGTGGCCGAGCGCACGCGCGAATTTGGCCGCACCTGGCACGTCAGTCCCGATCTGCTGGGCGTGCTCAACCTCGACGGCTATTTCGAGCATTCGAATCCCGCCTGGCAAGCCACCCTGGGCTGGACCGAAGAGGAAATCCGCACGACGAAATTTTTGAATCTGATTCATCCCGACGACTTGCCGCGCACCTATGCGGCGTGGGATGCGGCTAACCAGGGCCAGCCGGCGCTGCGCTTCGAAAACCGCTACCGCCACAAGCTGGGCGGCTGGCACTGGCTGTCCTGGGTGGCCGTGCCCGAAGGCGACAAGGTGTATTGCAGCGCGCGCGACATCACCGTGGAAAAGAAACTGAAAGCGGACCTGGCGGCGCGCAACAGCGAGCGCGAGCGGCTGTGGCGCAGCGCGCAAGACCTGATGGTGGCCGTGCATGCCGACGGCAGCTTCGTTGCCGTCAATCCCGCCGCCAGCAGCATCCTGGGCTGGCTGCCGGAGGAAATGCTGGGCCGCAGCGTGTACGACTTCGTGCTGCCGGAAGACGCGCCCGCCACGCGCCTGGCGCTGCAGCAAGCGTCGCACGCAGCCATGCCCAGCTTCGAAAACCGCTACCGCCACCGCGACGGCGGCTACCGCTGGCTGTCCTGGGTGGCGGCGATCGAAGGCGACCTGATTTTCGCCACGGGCCGCCATGTCACGCTGGAAAAAGAGGCGGAAAGCACCTTGCGCAGCATGCAGGAATCCTTGCGCCACAGCGAAATGGCGCTGCTGCAATCGCAGAAGCTGGAAGCGCTGGGCAAGCTGACGGGCGGCGTGGCGCACGATTTCAATAACGTGCTGCAAATTATCTCGGGCAACCTGCAACTGCTGCACATGACCCTGGGCGACGATCCGCAGGCGGCCAAGCGCATCGCCAGCTCAACGGCGGCCGTGGAACGGGGCGCGAAACTGTCGGCCCAGCTGCTGGCCTTTGCCCGGCGCCAGCCCTTGAAGCCGCTGGTGACGGACCTGGCGCATTTGCTGCGCTCGACGGAAGACCTGCTGCGGCGCGCCACCGGCGAAACCATCGAAACGCGGCTGCTGCTGGCCGACGACAGCTGGCGCGCCCTGGTCGACCCGCACCAGCTGGAAAACGTCATCCTCAACCTGGCCATCAACGCGCGCGACGCCATGGATGGCGAGGGCCAGCTGACCATCGAACTGGGCAACATCGTGCTCGATGCCGCCTACGCGGCGCGCCATGCGGACGTGGTGCCCGGCGACTACGTGCAGCTGGCCATTTCCGACACGGGCACGGGCATCCCGGCGGAGCTGCTGGACAAGATTTTCGAGCCTTTCTTCACCACCAAGAGCGAGGGCGAAGGCACGGGCCTGGGCCTGTCCATGGCGTATGGCTTCCTGCGCCAGAGCGGCGGCCACCTGAAGGTGGACAGCGTGCCCGGCCATGGCAGCACCTTCCGCATTTATCTGCCGCGCTCGCTGGAAGCGGAAACGGAGCTGCCGCTGCAGCTGAGCGGCCCCGTGCTGGGCGGCAAGGAAACCATCCTGGTGGTGGAAGACGACGTGCAGGTGCAGACGACGGTGGTCGACATGCTGCGCGGCCTCGGCTATTTCGTGCTGCGCGCCAGCGATGGCGAAAGCGCCTTGAACATCGTCGGCAGCGGCATTCCCATCGACCTGCTGTTTACGGACGTGGTGATGCCGGGCAAGGTGGCCAGCACGGAGCTGGCGCGCCAGGCCCGGCTGCTGCTGCCGCGGCTGGCCGTGCTGTTTACCTCGGGCTACACGCAGGATGCCATCATGCAGGGCGGCCGGCTGGAGCCGGGCGTGGAACTGCTGAGCAAGCCTTACCGGCGCGAAGACCTGGCGCGGCGCATCCGCCATTTGCTGGCCAACCGCCAGCACGTGACGGCGCTGCAGCAGTACCGCGCGCAGCTGGCGCCGCAGCCTGACGCGGCGGCGCCGGCGGCGCGCCATATTCTGCTGGTGGAAGACAATGCGGACGCGCGCGCCATGACGGGCGAGCTGCTGGTGATGCTGGGGCACGTGGTGAGCGCCGTGGGCACGGCCGAGGAAGCCTTGAGCCTGCTGGGTACGCCGGGGCTGGAACTGCTGCTGACCGATATCAGCCTGCCGCAGATGTCGGGCGCCGAACTGGCGGACGTGGCGGCGCGCGACTATCCGCAGCTGGAAGTGGTGTTTTCCACGGGCCATGCACCGGCCAATTCCGGCGTCAGCGACCCGCAGGCGCGCTTCCTCGTCAAGCCCTTCACCATCGAACAGCTGCAGCAAGCCTTGCTGGCTCCCGGCCGCTGATCAGTCCGCCGTCCGGCGCGCCTTCAGGGCGCCGGCCAGCTCTTCCAGGCTGAACGGCTTGCGCAGGAAGCGCGCGCTGGCGTCCTGCATCAGGCTGGCGCCCCAGTCATGCCCGGAAGCAAAGATCACTTCCAGCCGCGGCCAGTGCTCGCGCGCATGGCGCGCCAGTTCCAGGCCGGACATGGTGGGCAGGCTGATGTCCGTCACCAGCACGTCCAGGCCCGGCATGGCCAGCAAGGGCAAGGCCGCCTCGGCGCTGGCCACGCCGTGCACGGTATGGCCCAGCATGTTGAGCATCTCCGTCGTCATTTCACGCGCATCGTCATTGTCTTCCACCAGCAGGATGCGCCGTCCGGACGGATCGGGCGCGCCCACCAGGCGGCGGTCGGCCAGCAGGTGGCGCAGGCGCCGCGCCAGGTCTTCGCGCCGGTAAGGCTTGCTCAGCAGCTCCACGCCCGGGTCCAGCCGGCCGCCCTGCATGATGGCGTTGTGCGTATAGCCCGAGGTGTACAGCACGGCCAGCTCGGGCAGCAGCAGGCGTGCCTGCTGCGCCAGCTCCTTGCTGCTGACGGGGCCAGGCATGACCACGTCCGTGAACAGCAGGTCGACGGCCACGCCCGTGCGCAGCAGGGACA
>CAUSDR010000549.1:0-3358 GCA_963530105.1 uncultured Janthinobacterium sp. | reverse complement strand
CGGGTTTGGCAGGGGCGATGCTGCGCCAGGCAGGTCCCACGATGGGTTCGATGGACAGGCAGCGGCGGCCATGCGCGCTGGCCGCTTCCTGCACGCCCTGCAGCAGGGCCGCATCGATGCCGCAGGCCAGGCGCGGCTGGCCATAGGGTGCGTCGTCGGTGGCCAGGCGCCAGGCGCGCGCGCTGTCGCCATGCACGGCGCCAAACTGGCTGTGCAAAAAACGCTGCGCGCTGGCGGCGTCGAGCAGGGCGCCGCTCCACGGCACCATCAGCATGGCGCACCAGCGGCTGGCCAGACTGACGGTCAACGGCAGCTTTCTGCCGCCATCCTGTTCCAGCCAGCCGCGCAAGCCGGCCAGTGCCACGTCCCAGCTGGCGCCGGGGTTCAGGATGGGCATGTGAAAGGCGCTGTCCGCGACGGGACGGCCGGCGCGGCGGCGCACGCCGTACAGCCCGTGCGGCGCCAGGTGCAGGCACAGGGTATGGTCAATAAGTGACACGATTGAGCTCCGCCAAGGTGGTTTCGCCGCGCCTTACCAGGTCCAGGCCCGCTTCGCGCGCCAGGCGAAAACCGTTGCGCGCCGCTTCTTCCTTCATCTGGCTCAGGGGCGCGCGCGTGCAGATCAATTCGCGCATCGCATCGCTGAGCATCAGCACTTCGGCCACGGCCTTGCGGCCCTTGTAGCCGGTGCCGCGGCAATGGCCGCAGCCCTTGCCAGCCATGAACTGCCAGTCCTGCACCTGGTGCAGGGCCAGGCCGCTGTCGCGCAACTGCTGCGCGTCGGCCAGCACCTCGGCGCTGGCGTCGACGGCGCAATGGGCGCAATTGAGGCGCAGCAGGCGCTGCGCCACGATGCCGTTCAGGGCCGCCGTGAAGCTGTAGGCGTCCACGCCCATGTGCAGGAAGCGGCCCACGACGTCGAAGACGTTATTCGCATGCACGGTGGTAAACACCAGGTGGCCGGTGAGCGCCGCCTGCACGGCGATCTGCGCCGTCTCGTCGTCGCGGATTTCGCCGATCATGATCTTGTCGGGATCGTGGCGCAGGATGGAGCGCAGGCCGCGCGCGAAGGTCAGCCCCTTCTTTTCATTGACGGGAATCTGCAGCACGCGCGGCAGCCGGTATTCGACGGGGTCTTCGATGGTGACGATCTTGTCGCGCCCCGTATTGATTTCCGTGATGGCCGCGTACAGGGTGGTGGTCTTGCCGGACCCCGTGGGACCCGTCACCAGCAGCATGCCGTGCGGCTTGGCGGCCAGGCGGCGTATCTGTTCGATGGCGTCCTCGTTCAGGCCCAGGCTTTCCAGGCGCAGCGCCTGCGCCGCCTCCGTCAGCGCGCGCCGGTCCAGCAGGCGCAGCACCGCATCCTCGCCAAAGATGTTGGGCATGATGGAAACGCGGAAGTCGATCTCCGCTCCCTTGACGCGCACCTTGAAGCGGCCATCCTGCGGGATGCGCCGCTCGGCGATGTCCAGGTCCGCCATGACCTTGATGCGCGAGATGATCTGTTCGGCCATTTGTAACCCCTGCACCTGGCCCGCCTGCACCAGCACGCCGTCGACGCGGTACTTGATGACCAGGCTGGCCACGTCGCATTCGAGGTGGATGTCGCTGGCCTGGAATTTCAGCGCGTCGTAGATGGTGGAGTTCACCAGCTTCACCACCGGGCTGCTGTCTTCGCTGATGCGGATGAGGGAGATGTCCTCGATGCTCTGGTCCAGTCCGGGGATATCATCACCGTGCTGCATTTCCTGCATCGCCTGCTGCACGCTTTCCTGCTGCAGCAGATAAGCCGCCAGGTCGTCCGGGTGCGCCAGCGCCACGGTGAAGGGCGTGCGCAGGGCGAAGTCGGCCCACTGCAGCAGGTCTTCCGCAAACGGGTTGCCGATGACCAGCACGGGCGGCGCGCCGGCAACCTCCGGCTGCAGCAGCACGCAATCGCGCTGGGCGCAGTCGGTGTAGGGCAGCAGGCCAAAGGCGGGCTGGCTGGCTTGCAGCGCGGCCATCGTCCACGCCGGATAGCGGAACAGGGCGGCCAGCTGGCGCACGAAGACGTCGGGCGGCAGGGCCGCCGTTTCCTGCAGCACGGCCATCTGCGGGCGGCCTTGCGCCAGCGCGCTGGCGTGGGCCAGGCGCAGCATGGCCGCATCGAGCACGGCCCGTTCTTCTTCGCGCGCGTTCATGGCATGCCCCTCAAGATAAGCTCCCCGCCAGTTCAAAGATCGGCATGTACATCAGCACCACCACGCCGCCGATGACGACGCCGATGATGGTCATCAAGAGCGGTTCGAGCAGGCGCGAGGCCCAGTCCACCCAGCGGGCGAATTCCTCGTCGTGGAACTTGGCCGAGCGTTCCAGCATGTCGCCCAGGCGGCCCGTGTTCTCGCCCACCTTGAGCAGCGATTGCGCCACGGGCGTGGCCATGTTGGCCGCTTCCAGCGCGGTGGAAAACGGCATGCCTTCCTGTACCGCGCGGCGCGCCTGCGCCAGCTGTTCCTGCTGCGCCGGCAACAGCATGGGCGCGACCATGGCCAGCGCCTTGTGCAGCGGGATGCCGGCGTGCAGCAGCAGGCTGAGGGCGCGGTAGAAGCGGGCCAGGCGGAACTCGGCCGCCTTCTCGGCCAGCACGGGCAGGCGCAGGAGGCGCAGCACGAGGGCCTGGCGCGCGCCGGCGTTGCCGACACCGAACAGCACGGCGGCCACCACGCCGGCCAGCGCGCTGGCGCACAGCAGCGGATGGGCGGCCAGGGTCTGGCCAAAGCCCAGCAGCATTTGCGACATCCACGGAATATCGCGGCCCGAACTTTCGTAGACGACGCTGAACTTCGGCACCACGTAGCCGAGCAGGAACAGGGTCACCAGGCCGCCGACGACGAGCAGCATGCACGGGTAGATGGCGGCGGAAACGAGTTTTTTGCGGATGGCGTCGAACTGCAACTGGTAGCCGACGAAGCGGGCCAGCGCCTCGGGCAGGTTGCCCGAGCGTTCGGCGGCGTGCACGGTGGCGATATAAATGTCGGGGAAGATGTCGGGGAAGTCGGCCAGCGTGTCGGAAAAGCTTTGCCCCTGCTGCAGGGTGAGCACGATGGCGGCCAGGGTCGCCTTGGCGCCCGCGCGCGTTTCCTTGTTGTGCAGGGTGGCCATGGCCTCTCCCAGGTTCAGGCCCGCTTCGAGCAGGGCCAGCAGCTCCTGGCTGAATTGCAGCAGGGGCAGGCCCTGCTTGCCGGGACGCGCCACGGCGCCGGTCTCCACGGCGCTGCCGTCGTCGACGGCCAGCACGCGCCAGCCGCCGCGCACGGCCGCACGGATCGCCTCGGCCTCGCTGGCGGCATCGATGGCCAGCGCCTGGCTGCCCGCC
>CAUSDR010000548.1:0-3389 GCA_963530105.1 uncultured Janthinobacterium sp. | reverse complement strand
GCGCACCACGCCGCCTGCCCGCGCCGCGCGCGCGGTGCCCCTGTCCCTGCCGCCTGGCCTGTCGCTGCCACATCTTGACAAACTTTTCGCTTCCCTGCTCGATAGAATGATGCGTCTTATTCTCATTCGCATTCAGCTTTTGACATCCGCCAGCGTGCCCCGAGGGGGCGCCGGCCGGCGCGGCTGATGCATACAAAAATATATCCTAGGGAAGTTATCGATGAACACCACCGTATCGCCATTCACCCCCACGCCGATCGCCGCCGCCATCTTCAGCCTCGCGCTCGCGCTGCACGCCAGCGCCCAGGCGCAAAGCCAGGCTGCCGAGCAAACCATGTCCGAAGTGCGTGTGCTGGCCACGGCAGAGCAGGAATTGCGGCAGGCGCCGGGCGTGTCGGTGATTACGGCGGAAGATATCGAGCAGCGTCCACCGGCCAACGACCTGTCCGAAATCATCCGCACCATGCCTGGCGTGAATTTGACGGGCAACAGTTCCAGCGGCCAGTATGGCAATAACCGCCAGATCGACCTGCGCGGCATGGGGCCGGAAAATACCCTGATCCTGATCGATGGCAAGCCTGTCTCGTCGCGCAATTCGGTGCGCATGGGGCGCAGCGGCGAACGCAATTCGCGCGGCGACACGAACTGGGTGCCGGCCGAGGCGGTCGAGCGCATCGAAGTGCTGCGTGGCCCCGGCGCCGCGCGCTACGGCTCGGGCGCGGCGGGCGGCGTCGTCAACATCATCACCAAGGCGCCCGGCGACCAGCTGCACGGCTCCGTCACGGCGTATGCGCTGCTGCCCGAACACAGCGAGGAAGGCGGCAGCAAGCGGCTGGGCTTCAACCTGAGCGGCCCGCTGGCCGAGGGCTTCTCGTTCCGCGTGTTTGGCAATGTCAACAAGACCGATGCGGACGACCTGTCGCTCAACGCCACGCCGGACAACACGGCCGACGGCGCCATCGCGCCGTCCGGGCGCGAAGGCGTGCGCAACCGCGATATCTCGGGCTTGCTGCGCTGGGACCTGTCGCCGGCGCAGGTGCTGGAGCTGGAAACGGCGTTCAGCCGGCAGGGCAATATCTTTGCCGGCGACCGCGCCGTCAACTCGAGCGGTTCCGAGCTGCTTGAAACGCTGGCCAACGGCGGCGCCGAAACCAACGTCATGCTGCGCCGCACGGCCTCGCTCACGCACCGGGGCAAATGGGATATCGGCACGTCCAGGCTGTCGCTCCAGTACGAGCGCACGGACAATACGCGCCTGAATGAAGGCCTGGCCGGCGGCCCCGAGGGCAGCATCAATACGGAAACGGGAAAATCCACGTCCCAGCTGCGCAACATCGGCATGAGCGGCGAGCTCAACGTGCCGTTCACGCTGGCGGCGTACCGGCAGATGCTGATGCTGGGCTTCGAGGCGCGCCAGGAAAAGCTGGACGATCCGTATTCGATGTCGCAGACGGGCACTGCCGTGCCGGGCTTGCCTGCGGGCGCGCGCGACGGCAAGGCCGAAGCGACAAATTACGCGCTCTTCCTCGAGGACAATATTGCGCTGGGCAGCGCCGTGATCCTGACGCCAGGCCTGCGCTTCGACCACCACAGCCAGTTTGGCAAGAACTGGAGCCCCAGCCTGAACGCCTCGTACAGCGTGACGCCGCAAATCACCATCAAGGGGGGCGTGGCGCGCGCCTTCAAGGCGCCCAATCTGTACCAGTCCAACCCGAATTACCTGTATTACACGCGCGGCACCGGCTGCCCCATCGAGGCGCCCAACCTGGGCGGCGGCTGTTATGTGCGCGGCAATGACCAGCTTGACGCGGAAACCAGCGTCAACAAGGAAATCGGCATCGCCTACCAGGGCGCCGCCTTTGCCACGGGCTTGACGTACTTCCACAACGATTACCGCAACAAGATCACCGGCGGCATGGACCGCCTGCTGGGCAATACCTCGGCGAGTGCCCGCATCTTCCAGTGGGAAAATTCACCGAAGGCCATCGTGCAGGGCGTGGAAGGGCATTTCAACATGCCGCTGGGCAGCGCTCTGACGTTCAATAACAACTTGACCTACATGATCGAGAACAAGAACAAGACCACGGGCGAGCCGCTGTCGGTGATTCCGCGCTACACCATCAATACCTCGCTGGACTGGCGCATCGACGCGCAATGGTCGCTGCTGGCTTCGGGCACCCTGTACGGCAAGCAGGAACCGCGCCGCCTGAGCGGCACCCATGCGCCGGCCACGGGCGATGCGCTCAACACCGTGAGCCCCTACAGCGTCTGGTCGGTCAACATGGCTTACGCCATCACGCCCCGTCTGCGCCTGCGCGCCGGCGTGAACAATCTGTTTGACGAACGCCTGTTCCGCGAAAGCGTCGGCACCAGCGCGGGCGCGGCCACCTACAACGAGGCCGGCCGCTCGCTGTTCGTCAGCCTGGTTTCGTCGTTCTGAGCGCGAGCGGGAGCATGCACATGACAGCGATACTGAATCAAGCGCCCGTGGCGCGCAGCCTGGCACGCTACCGCTGGGCGGTAGCTTCGCGCTGCCTGGCCGCCAGCGTGGGCGCGTATGCGCTGGCCGCGGCGGCGGCGGCCTTTCTGGCGCAGCTGCTGCGGGACGGCGTGGGCCGTAGCGACGCCGTGGCCATCGCCACCATGCTGGCGTTCGTGCTGCAGCTGTGCGGCGCCATCTGGGTGTTCGCCGTGGCCAGCGCGTGGAAGGCCTGGGGCGGCATCGTCGTGCCGGCGGCCCTGCTGGCGCTGGGCCTCTGGCTGTACGGAGGTGCGGCATGAGGATCGACGGCAAGGCCGAAGGCATACGCCAGTCGATGTCCTGGCTGCATACCTGGACGGGGATCGCGCTGGGCTGGCTGATGTACGTGGTGTTCTTCACCGGCACGCTCAGCTATTTTCTCGATGAAATCAACCTGTGGATGAAGCCCGAACTGCATGCCTCGGTGCCCGACGCCGGGACGGCGGCCACGGCGCTGGCGGGCATGCAGCTGATCGCGCCCAAGGCGACCACCTGGACCATCGGCTTGCCGAACGAGCGCCGTACCACCGTCGAGGCAAGCTGGCGTGTAGCGGGCGAGCGTGCCACGGGGCGCGCCGGCCTGAAGCGCGCCGAACTCGATGCGGCAACGGGCGAGCAGATCAAGCCGCGCGAGACGCGCGGCGGCAGCTTCCTGTACCGCTTCCATTTCGAGCTGCATGCCATGTCGCGCGACCTGGCGCGCTGGCTGGTGGGCATCGCCACCCTGTTCATGTTCGCGGCCATCGTCTCGGGCGTCATCACGCACAAGAAGATCTTCACGGATTTCTTTACCTTCCGTCCCCGGAAGGGGCAGCGCTCGTGGCTGGACGCCCACAACGCCACGGCCGTGCTGGCCTTGCCCTTCCAC
>CAUSDR010000547.1:0-3402 GCA_963530105.1 uncultured Janthinobacterium sp. | reverse complement strand
GGCCATCAGGTGATGCGTGGCGGGCGCCGCATCGCCCGCGCGGCGCTGGCGGATTTCATCGATCACCAGGGTGACGGCGGCGCGCGCCATGTCGGCGATGGGCTGGTGGATGGTGCTCAGTTCCGGCCACACCGTGGTGGCGACGGGCGTGTCGTCGAAGCCGCACACGCTGATATCCTGCGGCACCTGCAATCCCATGCCGTGCGCCACGGCCAGGGTGGCGGCCGCCATGTCGTCATTGCTGGCGAAGATGGCGCTGGGGCGCGGGCTGGCGGCCAGCAGCTGGCGCGCCGCGTCGAGTCCCGAACGGTAAGTGAAATAGCCCTGCGCCACGCGCCGCGGCGCCACGTCCAGTCCCGCGCCGCGCATGGCGTCGTCGTAGGCCTGGCGGCGCAGCAGGGCGGGCGTGTGCGCCGGGTCGCCTTCGATGAAGCCGATGTCGCGGTGGCCCAGCGCAAGCAAATGGCGCATCATGGCCAGCGCGCCTGCGTAATCGTCGATGCGCACGGCCGAAACGTCCGGCGACGGGCGCGCCGTGGCGACGGCGATGGCGGGAATGCCCATCTGGTTCAATTGCGCCAGCACCTGCGGCGAATCGCACAGGGGCGGCGGCACGAGGATGCCGTCCACGCCGGCCGCCACCAGGCAGTCGATGGCGGCGCGCTGGCTGGCCAGGTCTTCGCAGCGCTCCAGCAGCAGCTGGCCGCCGCCCTGGCGGCACTGGTCCATGGCGCCAACCAGAAATTCGCTGAGGAAGGCCGCGCTGGGGTTGCTGTACAAGAGGCCGATGCGCAGGGTGCCCGTGCGGGCGGCCCTGGCCGCCAGGTTGGGCTGGTAGTGCAGGCTGGCGATCGCCGCCTCGACCTTGTCGCGCGTGGCGGCGCTGACGCTGGCGCGCCCGTTGATCACGCGCGACACCGTCATGGCCGACACGCCGGCCACGCGCGCGACGTCGTGCACGGTGGCGCCGCTGCTGGCGTCAAGGGCGGCGGGCGCCGCCTTATTCGAGGTGGCCACCGAACTTCAGCTTGCCGCTGATGCGCATGCCGTGCAATTGACCCTCTTCCAGTTCGGCCGCGCTGGTGCGCTGCGCCGTGTCGCGCCGCGCCAGGCCGACGGACAGGATATCGAGCATCATCAGCTGCAGCAGGCGCACGATCATGGGCACGAAATTGAGATTGCCTTCCGGGTGGTTCAGGGTCAGCAGCACGTCGGCCAGCTTGGCCAGCGGCGAACCGCTGGCCGTAATCGCCAGCACGCGCGCGCCGCAGCCCTGCGCCACCTTGACGGTGCGCAGCAGGTCGGGCAGGGCGCCGGAACGGGAAATGACCAGCGCCACGTCGCCGGGCTTGAGCATGGCGGCGCTCATTTCCTGCGCCTGCGGGTCGGCGAAGAAGCTGCTGACGATGCCCAGGTTGAGCAGTTTTTGCTGCATGTCGTCGGCCACCACGCGGGCGCTGCCCACGGCCAGCAATTCCACGCGCTGCGCGCCGCGCAGCAGTTCGATGGCGGCCGTCAGCGCCTTCACGTCGAGCATGTCGCGCAGGGCCAGCGCGGCCGAGGCGTTATTGCCCAGCACCTTGCGCGCCAGTTCGGCGTCGGAATCCGAAATCTCCACGTGGCAGTGGGCCACCGTGATGGCGCCGCCCGTCAGGCCGGAAGCCAGCTTGAGTTTGAAATCGGCCAGGCCCTGCACGCCGATCGAGCGGCAGAAACGCATCACCGTGGGCTGGCTCACGCCCACGCGCTGGGCGATTTCCGCGATGGGCAGGGTCAGCATGGCGTTCGGTTCCTTGAGCACCCAGTCGGCCACCTTGCATTCCGATGGGCTCATGCGCCCGCGCGCCTGGCGCACGGATTCGAGCACGGGCGCACCCGTATGGGCGCGCTTGAGCTTTTGCGCCAGGATGGCGGCGATGCCGAGGAAGGTCGGCAGTTCGGCCGTGATCAGGAAAGTGGGAATCTGCGCCAGGTATTCGTTCAGGCGGCCCTTCTGTTCGAAGCGCGCGCGGAATTGCGACTGCTCGAACAATGGGCCCAGGCGCGGCACGATGCCGCCGCCGATATAAATGCCGCCCAGCGCGCCCAGGGTCATGGCCACGTTGCCGGCGATGGAGCCGAGGATGGCGCAGAAGCAGTCCACCGCTTCCAGGCACACGTCGCATTCGTTGTTCAGGGCGCGGCTGGTGATTTCCGCCGCCAGCAGGGGCAGGGCATCGGGCAGGCCGGCCCGTTCGGACAGGGCGCGGTAGATCAGTTCCAGGCCCCGCCCGGAAGCGAGGCGCTCGGCCGAGACGTGCGACAGCTCGCGCCAGGCGAAGGACAGCACGTCCATCTCGCGCTGGTCGCACGGCGCGAAGCTGACGTGGCCGCCTTCGCTGCCCAGCGCGATCCAGCGGTCTTCTGCGGGGATCATGCCGGACACGCCCAGGCCCGTGCCCGAGCCAAGCAAGCCGATGACGCTGTCGGCACGCGCCATGCCGCCGCCGATCTGCTGGCGCTGGTCCGGCCGCAGATAGGGCAGGGCCATGGCCAGCGCCGTGAAGTCGTTGACCACCAGCAGGGTATCGAGTCCCAGCGCGGCGCGCATGGCTTCGATCGAGAAGAACCAGTGGTGGTTCATCATGCGGATGGTGTCGTCGTCGATGGGATTGGCGATGGCGATGGCCGCATGGCGCACGCGCGCCGAGCCGGCGGCACGCGCTTCGCTGCTCAGCATGTAGGCGGTGATGGCGTCGAGCAGCGAAGCATAGTCGTCGCACGGCAGCACGGCCACGGCTTCCAGGTGGCCCTGGCGCGTCTCGAGCACGAAACGGGCATTGGTGCCGCCGATGTCCGCCAGCAGGCGCGGTCCATCGCTGAAGCGTTCCGCCGGGTCGCTGCCTGCTACTTCCATTTTTTCATCAATTTTCATGGCGCTGCTTAGTCTCGTCTGCGTGCGCTGTCGTGGCGGCGCACTGTCGTTATGGGCAAAAACCAAGGATTTTAATTCGTATACGTTCCGCGTGCCGAAAAATGCGGGGTGCCGCTCAAAATGCCTGCCGCTAGTGCCAAAAACGGACGAGGGCAAGGCGAAAAAAGCAGGCAAATAAAGTGTCGCAGAGTAGTCGTAGGATTACAACATAATATGTTGATATTTGTTCGTAGTATAGTTACTATGTCTCTGCTGGAAAGAATTCTGGCCAGTACATTCGGCCACGAATGACTAGATAAAAACAAATTACTGAGGAGACTTACCATGCTGCATCGCAACATGTTGAAGGCCGTGTTGAAAACACTGCCGGCTGCCATCGTCTTAGCCATCGCCAGCGGTTCCGCAGCTGCCGACCCCATGTACCCATCCGACACCGAAGGCTTCCACGGCTACCTGCGCGCTGGCGCCGGCAGCAATACCTCCGGCGA
>CAUSDR010000546.1:0-3409 GCA_963530105.1 uncultured Janthinobacterium sp. | reverse complement strand
CTGCTGCCCATGTACCTGCTGCGCGCGCTGGGCGCCGGCGACGTCAAGCTGATGGCCATGTGCGGCGCCTTCCTGGGCCCGCAAGGCGTGCTCGAAGCGGTACTGCTGACCTGCCTGGCCGGCGGCGTGCTGGCCCTGGCCGCCGCGCTGGCGGGCCGCCGCCTGCGCCGGGTGCTGAAAAACACGTACGACATGCTGCTGGGCACCTTGCTGCACAGCCTGGCCGGCGGCGTCGCCAGCATCGCACCGCCCCCGGCCGCCAGCGGCAGGCTGGCATATGCCTTCGCCATCGCCAGCGGCACGGGATTGCAGATTTTCCTCCATTACACACAACTGTGGAGCTTGCGCTGAACGGCGCGCCACGCAACCGGGACCACCATCATGGAAAACATCGCCACTCTGTTCAGTTCGCGCCGCGCCAGCCTGGCGTGCAGCATCTTCATGGCCTGCCTGTGGAGCGCGTTCGCCTGGGCGCACGTGCTGGCCTACCAGCACAGCGGCGACTGGAGCTACCTGCTGTTCTGCGGCGCCGAAACCGTCTCGGCCCTGCTGTTCATCGTGCGCACGGCGCCCGTCAGCGTCTCCACCGACGCCGGCGACTGGCTGCTGGCCGTCGGCGCCACCTTCGCGCCATTCTTCTTTGCCCCCTCCGAGTGGACCGTCTGGCCCGATGCGCGCTACCTGCTGGCGTTTGGCTGTGCGCTGCAGATCGCCGGCCTGCTGTCGCTGAACCGCAGCTTCGGCCTGGTGGTGGCGCAGCGCAGCATCAAGACGCATGGCATGTACCGCTTCGTGCGCCACCCCGTGTATGCCAGCTACGTCGTGTCATCGAGCGCGTATCTGCTGACGAATGCCTCGCCCGGCAACACGGCCGTGTACGCGGCCGCCATGCTGCTGCTCGTGCTGCGCCTGCTGCGCGAAGAGCGCTTCCTGTCCACCGACGTGCGCTACCGCGTGTACATGCGGCAAGTGAAATACCGGCTGCTGCCCTTCATTTTCTGACTTCGTCCATCCGGCCAAGGAGCGACCATCATGCCCGATACCTATCCAGAAGCGCCCGCTGACGGCCGCATCGTGCCCGCCATGCAGCGCGCGCCGCGCAACGTGGCCGAAACGGGCCTGCCCTTCCTGTTCCTGGTGGAACTGCTGGTGAAAGTCATGTTCCTGCGCGGCCAGATCAGCCTGCCCGCCCTGTCGGCGCACGTGAAACTGGGCGCCGGCGTGCTCGAACCGCTGCTCACCTTCATGCGCGCCGAAAAACTGTGCGAAGTGCAGCGCAACGGCTACAGCGGCACGGATGCCGACCAGCACTACCACCTGGTCGACCAGGGCCGCGCGCGCGCCGCCGATTACCTGCGGCGCAACGCCTACAGCGGCCCGGCGCCCGTCACCCTGGCCCACTACAGCGCGCAGGTGCTGGCGCAAAGCGTGGCGCACATGCAGGTCACGCGCGAAAGCATGATGCAGCAGTTCCACGACGTGGTGGCCACCACCGCCGTGCTCGACCAGCTGGGCGCGGCCATGAATTCGGGCCGCGCGCTGTTCCTGCACGGCCCCGCCGGCAGCGGCAAGACCTATCTGGCCGAGCGCCTGCACGGTTTATTGAGCGGCAGCATCGCCCTGCCGCACGCGGTGATGGTCGATGGCGAAGTGCTGCCCTTCCTCGACCCCATGCTGCACACGCTGGCCGCCGACGCGGCGCCGCCGCCCGACCCGCGCTGGGTGCGCGCCTGGCGCCCCACCGTGCTGACGGGCGGCGAACTGACGCTCGACATGCTCGACCTGCAATTCGATCCCGGCGCCCGCCTGTACCAGGCGCCGCCGCACCTGAAGGCCAACAACGGCATCTTCATCATCGATGACCTGGGCCGCCAGCGCTGCTCGCCCGTGGAACTGATGAACCGCTGGATCGTGCCGATGGCGCGCCGCGTCGATTACCTGTCGCTGCACACAGGCTACAAATTCCCCGTGCCTTTCGACGTCATCGTCGTGTTTTCCTCGAACCTGGCGCCGCAGCAGCTGGCCGACGACTCGTTCCTGCGCCGCATCGGCTACAAGATCCACGTCGGTGAATTGAGCGGCTACCACTACGAAGCCGTGTTCCGCAGCGTCTGCGAGCAATTCGGCCTGACCTTCAACCACGCCGCCTACCACTATTTGCTGCAGCTGCATGGCCAGCATGCGCGGCCGCTGCTGGCCTGCTACCCGCGCGACATCCTGGCCCAGCTGTGCGACGTGGCCCGCTATGAAGGCCGCGCGCCGCGCCTCGAATCGGATGCGCTGCACTGGGCCTGGAACAATTATTTCGGCGCCGCCGACGGCTCCGCCGGCATCCAGAACGGACCGGCTGCGGTCCTGCATAAAGGAGTATCAAAATGAGAAACGCACGCGCTCTGACGATGATGGCCTTCGCGGTCATCCTGGCGTTCGTGGCGGTCATCGTGGCCGCGCGCTGGATCAATGCCCAGGCTTCGGGCAATACCAACAAGGTCGCTGTCGCGCTGGTCGACATCAGCCTGGGCGCGCGCATCGCGCCGGAAATGGTGCGCATGGTCGACTGGCCCAGCAGCGCGCTGCCGCCGGGCGCCATCAACGATCCGAAACTGCTCGATTCACGGGTCACGCGCACCAGCATCCAGCACGGCGAACCGATCATGGAAAGCAAGCTGGCGCCCCCCGGCACCCAGGGCGGCCTGTCGGCCGTCGTGGGCGAAGGCAAGCGCGCCATGACGGTGCGCGTCAACGACGTGGTGGGCGTGGCCGGCTTCGCCCTGCCCGGCAATTACGTCGACATCCTCGTCAACACCCAGGATGACGCGGCCAAGACGGGCACGGGGCGCGACCCCAGCATCTCGAAGATCGTGCTTGAACGCATCCTCGTGCTGGCCATCGCCCAGGAATCGAACCGCGACGACACCAAGCCCAAGGTGGTCAATGCCGTGACCCTGGAACTGACGCCCGACCAGACGGAAAAACTCGACCTGGCGCGCAGCGTGGGCACCCTGTCGCTGGTGCTGCGCAACCAGATCGAGGACAAGCCCGTCAACACGGACGGCGCCACCAAGACCAGCCTGCTCGACGCCAAGGTCGCCGCCCAGGTGGCCGCCCCCGCAGCGAAGCCCGTCGTGCGCCGCCGCGTGGTGCAAGGGCCTGCCGGGCCGCAAGTCGATGTCATCAAGGGGCTGGAACGCAGCTCCCAGCAATTCTGAACAACGTCATCCGATCCGCACCACGAGGAGCATGCCATGAGCACCATGAGCAAACTGAGCACAGCAAACGGAGGCCGCATCCTGCGCATGGCCCTCGCCATCGCCGCCATCGGCACCCTGGTCCCCGCCGCCCATGGCGAAGCGGGCGCGCCCGCCGCGTCACCGGGCCTGTCGGCCTGTGGCTTATACACATCTCCGAG
>CAUSDR010000545.1:0-3416 GCA_963530105.1 uncultured Janthinobacterium sp. | reverse complement strand
CCGTCGTGGTCGTCGCCGTCTAAAAAAAACGCCGACAAAACCTGCTGCGCGTCGCGATTTGCGGCCTGCGATGCTCACTGTACCTTCGTACAGTTGCGCTTCTCGGCCACAACTTCCTTCCGCTCGCTACGGTTTTGCCTGGCGTTTTACGTTCCAGCTTTCTGACCCGGCTATCACCGGCAGTGTGTACGGCGATAGCTATTCTTGGCGAGATAATATGAACAGAAGAGAAGCTGTGCTGGCGCTCGGTAGCGCCATGGCCCTGGCCGCCTGTGGCGGCGGTGGTGCCGATAGCGCGCCGGTGGTGTCCGTCACGCCGCCCGTCGTGCCCCCCGTCGTCCCGCCCGTGGTGCCGCCCGTCGTCGCGCCACCGGAAGTCGTTGCGCCCGTGCAAGGCGCCATCGCCTTTATCAATGCCTCCGTGCATGACCCGTCCGTCATCAAGGTGGCCGACACCTATTATGTGTTCGGTTCGCACCTGGCGGCCGCCAAGTCCACCGACCTGATGAACTGGAGCAAGATTGCCGAAGGCGTCAACGCCAGCAATCCCCTGTTCAACAATGTCGTCAGCGCCCTGGCCGATACCTTTGCCTGGTCGCAAGTGACCGGGCTGTGGGCGCCCGACGTGATCCAGCTCGACAATGGTAAGTTCGCCATGTATTACAACAGCTGCAAGGGCGATTCGCCCCGTTCCGCCATGGGCCTGGCCCTGGCCGACGCGGTGACAGGCCCGTACGTGAACCAGAAGATATTCCTGAAGTCGGGCATGTGGGGCCAGGTCAGCGAAGATGGCGTGACCATCTACGATGCGCTGACGCAGCCGAACGTGGTCGACCCGAACACCTTCCGCGATGCCACGGGCAAACTGTGGATGATCTACGGCTCGTATTCGGGCGGCATCTTCATCCTCGCCATGGACCCGGCCACGGGCTTGCCCCTCGCCGGGCAGGGCTATGGCAAGCATGTGATCGGCGGCAACCATAGCCGCATCGAGGGCGCGTACGTGCTGTACAGCCCGCAAACACAGTATTACTACCTGTTCACGTCGTTTGGCGGCCTGGACGCGAACGGCGCCTACAATATGCGCGTGGCCCGCTCGCGCAATCCGGATGGCCCCTACGTGGATGCCAAGGGCAAGGACATGCGGCAAGTCAAGTCGAACCCCGCCTTGCCGCTGTTCGACGACGCATCCATCGCGCCGTTCGGCCAGAAGCTGATGGGCAACCATCAATTCGCGCTGGCAGCGGGCGAAACGGGCACGCCGCTGGGATATGTGTCGCCAGGACACAATTCGGCGTATTACGATGCCGCCACGCAGCAGTATTTCCTCCTCTTCCACACGCGCTTCCCGAACACGGGCGAGCTGCATGAAATCCGCGTGCACGAGCTTTTCATCAATGCCGATGGCTGGCTGGTGGCGGCGCCATTCCGCTACGTGCCGTTAAGCAAGAGCGTCACGCCGCTGGCGGCGCAAGTGGCGGCCACGGAAGTGGCGGGCAGCTATAAACTGATCAACCACGGCAAGGATATTTCCACGGCGCTCAAGCTGTCGCAAAGCATCCGGCTGCTGGCCGATGGCGGCATCACGGGCGCGCAGACGGGCACGTGGCAGCACCAGGGCAACAACCTGCTCGCCATCACCCTGGCGTCCGGCGGCCTGTTCAATGGTGTGCTGTCGCGGCAGTGGAATGCCAATGCACAAGCCTTCGTCGTCACGTTCACGGCGCAGTCGGCCGACGGCGTGTCGCTGTGGGGCGCCCGCACGGGCACATAAAGTAAAAAATCAAGGAGAACCAAGATGCAAACGCTCAAGCGCGGCCTGGCCGCCGTTACCGCCACCCTGATGGCGCTGTCCTGCCATGCCGCGCAAGTGAGCGTGCACGACCCCGTGATGGCCAAGGAAGGCGACACCTATTATTTGTACAGCACGGGCCCAGGCATCACCTTCTACAGCTCGAAGAACATGCTCGACTGGCAGCCGGAAGGGCGCGTCTTCGCCGGCCAGCCCACGTGGGCGAAGACGGCCGCGCCCTCGTTTGACGACCATATCTGGGCGCCCGACGTGCAATTTCATAACGGCAAATATTACCTGTACTACTCGGTGTCCGGCTTCGGCAAGAATACCTCGGGCATCGGCGTCACCGTCAACACCACGTTGAATCCCCGCTCGCCCGATTACCGCTGGGTAGACCAGGGCATGCTGCTGCAATCGGTGCCCGAGCGCGACGAGTGGAACGCCATCGATTCGAACATCA
This sequence comes from uncultured Janthinobacterium sp., assembly GCA_963530105.1. GTDB lineage: Bacteria > Pseudomonadota > Gammaproteobacteria > Burkholderiales > Burkholderiaceae_D > Janthinobacterium. The sequence goes on along the minus strand of CAUSDR010000545.1, from coordinate 1,161 downwards.
TCACCGACAAGCAGGGCACGCCGTGGATGTCGTTCGGCTCGTTCTGGAACGGCATCAAGCTGGTGAAACTGAATCCCGACTGGACCAGCATTGCGGAACCGCAAGAGTGGCATTCGCTGGCGCGCCGCGTGCCGCTGCCGCCAAAAAGCGGCGAATTCAAGCCGGCGCCCGAGGAAATCGAAGCGCCATTCATCTTCCAGCGCGGCGACGACTATTTCATGTTCGTCTCCTGGGGCCTGTGCTGCAAGAAAGCCGACAGCACCTACCACCTGGCCGTGGGGCGCGCCAAGCGCGTGACGGGGCCGTACCTGGACAAGGATGGCCGCGACATGGCGCAGGGCGGCGGCACGGTCTTGCTGAAAGGCGACAAGGACTGGAAGGGCCTGGGCCACAACAGCGCCTACACCTTTGACGGCAAGGATTACCTGGTGCTGCACGCCTATGAAACGGCGGATGATTACTTGCAGAAACTCAAGATCATGCCCATGACGTGGGACAAGGATGGCTGGCCGCACGTCGATCCGCGCGACTTGAACCGCTATCAAAGCCGCCAGTTGCCCGCCGCTGCTGCCCAACCGTAAGGACGCACTGTGAAAAAAACCGTGTTGATGCTGGCGCTGGCCGCCGGCGGCCTGGCCACGCCGCTGCTGCAGGCGGCCGAGCTGTTTCCCCTCGCGTCCGTGCGCTTGAAAGCCGGGCCGTTTCTCGATGCGCAAACGACGGATTTGCAGTATCTGATGGCGTTCGACCCGGATAAATTGCTGGCGCCGTTCCGCCGCGAGGCGGGACTGCCGCAGCCGCAGCCCAGCTATGGCAACTGGGAAGCGACGGGCCTCGACGGCCACATGGGCGGGCATTACCTGTCGGCGCTGGCGTTGATGGTCGCGTCCACGGGCGACGCCCAGGTGCGCGCGCGCCTCGACTACGTGCTGGCGGAACTGAAGAAATGCCAGGAGGCCAACGGCAATGGCTACCTGGGCGGCATTCCCGACGGCAGCGCCGCCTGGCAAGCCGTGGCCCGGGGCGAGATGCAGGCCGACACGTTTTCCGTCAACGGCAAGTGGGTGCCGTGGTACAACCTGCACAAGGTGTACGCGGGCTTGCGCGCTTCCGATTACCCATATCTTTCCGACGCAAGGTTGAAGCCGAACTGCATGTCTG
>CAUSDR010000544.1:0-3421 GCA_963530105.1 uncultured Janthinobacterium sp. | reverse complement strand
CCCGCCCCCCCCCGGTGGGCGGGTTACACATAACCCCTCGCCGGCGGGGGGCGGCGCCCGGCGCCGGCCAGTGGGGGGCGCGGGGGGCCCCCCGCCGCTCTGCAACGATGAAAAATCGGGAGGAAATCGCAATGCAGCCACCACACACCGTTTTCGTCATCGGCGAATGCATGATCGAATTGCAGCGCGCGGAGAGGGAACAGAGCATGGCCTACCGCTTCGGCGGCGATACCCTGAACGCGGCCGTGTATCTGGCGCGCCAGCTCGACGCGCGCCGCCACGCGGTAGCCTACGTGACGGCGCTGGGGACCGACAGCCTGTCCGGCGAAATGTGCGCCAGCTGGCAGGAAGAGGGCATCGATACGCGCTGCGTGCAGCGCCTGGCCGACAAGCTGCCCGGCATGTACCTGATCGAGACGGATGCGCAGGGCGAGCGCCGTTTCCACTACTGGCGCAGCGATGCGGCCGCGCGCCACTGGCTGCGCGGGCCGCAGGCGCCGGCCATCCTGCAGCAGCTGGCAGGCGCGCGCCACGTGTATTTGTCGGGCATCAGCCTGGCGATCCTGGCGCCGGCCGACCGCGAAGTGCTGCTGGCGGCGCTGGCGCAGTGCCAGGCGCAGGGCGGGCAGATCATCTTTGACAATAACTACCGTCCACGCCTGTGGGAAAGCGCCGATGCGGCCGCTTCAGTCTATCATCGCGTGCTGAGCCTGTCGTCGCTGGCGCTGCTCACACTGGACGATGAAGACGCCCTGTACGGCCCGGCGGAAATCGGCCAGGTACTGGCGCGCACCAGCGCCCTGGGCGTGCCCGAGATCGTGCTCAAGCGCGGTGCGCAGCCGTGCATCGTCAGCTTCCACGGCGCCGTCGAGGAAGTGGCGGCGCGGCCGGTGGAAAAGGTCGTCGATACCACCGCGGCCGGCGACTCGTTTGGCGCGGCCTACGTGGCGGCGCGGCTGGCAGGGCAATCGCCGGCCATGGCGGCGGCGGCGGGGCACCGCCTGGCCGCGTGCGTGATCGGCCAGCGTGGCGCCATCATCGCGCGCACGGAAATGCCTGCCGGATGAGCGCATACCCTGTATCATCGAAGACACTGTTTTTTCCCGTTTAACCTTGCCGTTCCGCTAGAATAAGTCTATGAATCTGACGTCCTCTCTTCCTCCTGCCGATGGCGAAACCGGTGTCAGCGCCGCGCGCCGCGTGTATGGATTGCTGCGCCAGCGTATCGTCGACATGAGCATGCTGCCGGGGACGCGCATCGTGGAGAAGGAACTGGCCGATGAACTGGGCACCAGCCGCACGCCCGTGCATGAAGCCGTGCAGCGCCTGGCCGAGGAAGGCCTGATCGAGGTGCTGCCGCGCGTGGGCACCTTTGTCGCGCGCATCCCGCTCGACTCGCTGGAAGAAGCCATGCTGGTGCGCTGCGCCCTGGAGACGGCCATCATCGAAAAAGCCACGCAACGGGCCACGCCGGAAGGCATCGCCAGCCTGCGCGCGATTTTGGCGACGCAGGCCGAGTGCATCGCGCAAAATGACATCCGCGGCTTTCACCGCACCGACGAGAGCTTTCATGCCGCCCTGGCCGAGCTGTCCGGCTATCCCGGCGTGTGGCCCATGATCCTGCAAGCGAAGACCCAGATGGACCGCTACCGCCAGCTGACCCTGCCCCTCGAAGGGCGCATGAGCGACGTCATGGCCGAACACCGCGAAGTGGTGGAAGCGGTGGCCTCCGGCGATCCGCAATACGCCGTCACGGCCATGCGTAGCCATCTCGACCACGTGCTGCCGGTGCTGGAAATTACCCGCAAACTGCGGCCTGAGTATTTCATGCCAAATCTCGCCGTCAAACCCAAACGCTAGCCTCCCGCGCCTGTCCATCGCCTGTCCGTCCGCCGCTACCGGCTGCCGGGCGGGGATCGCCACGCCTGTCGTGGCCGATGGCGCGCCGGGATGCTGCCGCATCCAAGGATATCCATGAAAGTTTCTCACCGCCTGATCCTGCTGGTCGGCGCCGCCTTGCTGGGCATTGCCCTGCTGGGCGCCTACAGCCTGCGCAATCTGTACCAGGCCATGCGGCACGACCGCGAAGCGCAGATCGTCAACATGCTCAAGATGGGCGAACACCTGGCCGCCCACTACCATGCCGAGGAAGTGGCGGGACGCCTGACGCGCGAACAGGCGCAGGCGGCCGCCAGGGAAGCATTGACGCAGCTCAATAACGACGGCAAAAGCTATTACTGGGCGCGCCTGCCGAACGGCTTGAACCTGGTGCACCCGAATCCGAAGAATATCGGCGTGATCGCCGAAGGCGAAACGCTCGATGGCCGCCCCGATTCGCAGGCCTATGTCGAGGCGCTGGCGAGCAGCGAGGTGGGCCTGGTGACGGTCAAGAGCAAGCGGGAAGGACAGCTGGTGGCCAAGCTGAATGGCATCATCGTTTTCAAGCCCTGGGGCTGGTGGATCGGCACGGGCTTTTTCAATGACGACATCGAGAACGCCTTCTGGCATGCGGCCATGCAGTTCCTGTGGTGCTTCCTTGCCGCCCTGGCCGTAATGTCGGCGCTGGGCTGGCAAGTGATCCGCAGCGTGCTGGGCGCGCTGGGCGGCGAGCCAGCCTACGCGGGCGACGTCACGCGGCGCATCGCCGGGCGCGACCTGTCCGTTGCCGTGGACCTGCGGGCGGGCGACGACGCCAGCCTGCTGCACAGCATCGCGCGCATGCAGCAGGACCTGGCCGGCACCGTGCGCCAGATCCGCGGCAATGCCGCGGCCATCGCCACGGCGTCGCAGGAAATCGCCAACGGCAACCTGGACCTGTCGGCGCGCACGGAAGCGCAAGCCAGTTCGCTGGAGCAGACGGCCGCCTCGATGGAAGAATTGACGGGCACCGTCAGCCAGAATGCGGGCAACGCGCAGCAAGCGAGCGCGCTGGCGGGCGACGCCGCGCAGCTGGCGCGTCAGGGCGGTGCCGTGGTGGCGCGCATGGTCGACACCATGGGCGCCATCCGCCAGTCGTCAAGCAGGATCGCCGACATCACGGGCGTCATCGACGGCATCGCCTTCCAGACGAATATCCTGGCCCTGAATGCGGCCGTGGAAGCGGCGCGCGCGGGCGAGCAGGGGCGCGGCTTTGCCGTGGTGGCGGGCGAGGTGCGCAGCCTGGCGCAGCGCGCGGCCGGCGCGGCGAAGGAAATCAAGGACTTGATCGGCGTCTCGGTGACGCAGGTGGAAGCGGGCGGCGAGCTGGCCGGGCAGGCGGGCGACGCCATGCTGCACGTGGTGGACAGCATCGCCAGGGTGACGGCTTTCATGCACGACATCAGCACGGCCACGCACGAGCAGAGCGAGGGCATCGCGCAAGTGAACCAGGCCATCATCAGCATGGATGACGTGACGCAGCAGAATGCGGCCCTGGTGGAGC
>CAUSDR010000543.1:0-3428 GCA_963530105.1 uncultured Janthinobacterium sp. | reverse complement strand
GGCCAGCGGCGGCGTGTGGACCCTGTACATGCGCATCTATGAAAACCTGTGGCAGCTGCAAAAGGGCGAGCTGGGCGGAGCCGGGGCCGAGAACGAGGCCGACGAGCGCCTGGACACGGACGCCTGGCTGGGCGCGCGCCTGATCCGCGTGTACGCGAACGACTGGATGCTGGCGGCGGGCCGCTTCGCCACCTTGCTGCTGCCTTACCTGGTGGAAGACACGGATGCCCTGGGCGGCAGTCATGATCCCAGCCGCTATCTGCAGGACACGCGCGACGCGGCGCGCGGCTGCCAGACGTATGGCGCGCAGCAGATCGAGGATGACGAGGAGGGCGGCGCCATCCATCCCGTGCACGATACGCGCATTTCCGGCCTCGATGACGACGAGCCAGCGGCCGAACCTGCGGCCAGGCCGGGCGGCGGCCAGCTGCGCGAGCCGTTCGAACTGGGCGATATTTTAAAGGCCTCGGGCGTGCACCTGAGCGACCATGAAATCGCTATCCGCTACTACCGGGAACGGGCTTTGCCGCACCTGGTGGCGTTTCCCAGCCGTCCGGCGCCGGAATCGCTGGAGCCGCAGATGGAAGGCCTGGAGGCGTGGGAACTCGGCGACCCCCTGGAAGACATCGACTGGCTGCAATCGGTGCTGCAGTCGCCGCGCCCCGTGCCGGGCGTGACGACCGTGCGCCGCGTGTATGGCCGCGAACCGGCGCGCGCCATCGACGCCGTGCCCGTCGACCTGGACATGTACGTGGACAGTTCCGGTTCCATGCCGAACCCGCAGGTGCATACCTCGTTCCTGACCCTGGCGGGCGCCGTCATCGCCTTGTCGGCCCTGCGCGCCGGCGCCAAGGTGCAGGTGACGCTGTGGAGCGGCAAGAACGAGGTGATGCAGACGCCGGGCTTCGTGCGCGACGAAGACATGATCCTCGGCGTGCTGACGGGCTTTTTTGGCGGCGGCACCTGTTTTCCCATCCACCGCCTGCGCCAGACGTATGCAGGCAAGCGCGCACGCCCCGCGCACATCCTGATGATTTCCGACGACGGCATCACCACCATGTTCGACAAGGATGAACTGGGCAACAGCGGCTGGGATATCTCGGCGCAAGCGCTGGCCCAGGGCGGCGCAGGCGGCACCATGGCCTTGAACCTGGCGCGCGACTGGGATGGTGCGGCCAGCCACCAGTGGCTGCAGCAAACCTATGACGCCCTGAAGCGCGCGCGCCGCGAACAGGGCTGGGATATCCACGCCGTCGAACGCTACGAGGACTTGCTGGACTTTGCGCGGGCGTTCAGCCGCAGGCATTATGTGAAGAGCTAAACAAGATGAATATGCGCAGCAAAATTCCGGGGTCAGACCCGGCGGGTCTGACCCCAGCATTTGCCGTTTGGTTGAGGTAATGACATCATGATGCAAATCGGTCCCCACCTTGAAACCCTCACCCACCGCCTGGCCGACACGCCCGTCGAATTCCTCGCCGAGCCGCGCATCGCCGGCGTCGCCAATGCGCAGGCCGTGTCCGTGGCGGCGCTGGTCAACGACATTTTGCTCCTGCATGGCGCCCGCGCGCCGGCCGCCTCCCTGCAGGGTTTTATCGGCGCGCAGGTGAAGGCGGACCGCAACCGGCTGGCGCTGGCCATGGTCGTGTGCTGGCTGCTGGCCGATGACTGGTTCATCGCGCAGCAGCTGCCGCAGCCAGACTTGCTGCAGGTACTGGGCGAGGCGGCGCGCGAGCTGGCCGCCGCCACCCCGGCCCACCAGTTCACGCAAGACCCCGAGCGGCGCGAGGAGCTGGCGCGCATCGTGCTGGCGCGCCTGGGTTTCCGGCCGCGCGACGAAAGCGTGGCGCAAGCCACCGACAGGCTGTCCGCCATCAGCGGCACGGAGCGCCGCAGGCTGCTCGAAGCGAGCCGCCTGGCCGAACAGCGCGCGCGGGAGATACGCGAAGCGCTGGCCAGGAAGGCGGCCGAGGAATCGGCCGACAAGTGGTCGCGCGAATGAGCGTGGAGAGTAATCAGCCCGCCGGCGCCTGGGCATCGGACCGCGACTACTGTCCCACGCTGACGCAAGCGGGCGCGCGCATGCTGGAAAAACTGCGCAGCCACCCTTGCGCGCCCCGCTACCGCAACCGCAGCGGCAACAAGCTGCTGGCCGGCGAGGTGGAGGCCTTGCGCGCCTATGAGCGCGAAGTGATGGACGCCACGATAGGCTGGAGCGACGCTGCGCCGCCAGCCTGGCTGGCCGATTTTCTCCAGTCCACGTATGCCGCCGTGCCGCATTACCGCGCCTGCGGCTCGCCGCCCGCGCGCTTGCAGGACGTGCCGCCCGTCAGCCGCGCCGACCTGGCGCACGATATCGCCGCCTTCGTGCCCGACGACGCGGATCTTGTGCGCATGATCAATTTCCAGACCACGGGCACCACGGGCCACCCGCTGCTGATCGCGTCGCACCCACTGGTGGCGGGGCGCTACCTGGCTTTCCACAAGCGCGCGCTGGCGCGCTTCGGCGCCGCTGCTTCACCTATGTCTCCGTCACGCCCACGATGAACGAGTCGGGCCTGGCGAAGATCAACCTGCACGTGGATGACTGGCGCGATCCGGACGACCGCGCGCGCTACCTCGATGCCATGGCGCCCGAGCTGATCGCGGGCGACCCCATTTCGTTTGCGGAGCTTCTCACTTTGCCCATGGCGCACAAGCCGGCCGCGCTGCTGTCCGTCTCGATGATGCTCCTGCCCGGCATGCGCGCGCGTCTGGCGGCGGCGTTTGGCTGCCCCGTGCTCGATATCTATTCGCTCAATGAAGTGGGGCCCGTCGCCGTCCACGACGAGCGGGCGGGCGGCCACGTGCTGCTGCAGCACCGGCTGTACGTGGAAATCCTCGATGGCGACGGCCAGCCGGTGCCGGACGGCGAACGTGGCGAAATCACCGTGACGGGCGGCTTCAATTTCTGTCTGCCCCTGCTGCGCTATCGGACGGGCGATTACGCGTCGCTGCTCCACGGCCCGCACGGCCCCGTGCTGGTGGGGCTGGCGGGGCGCAGCCCCTTGCGCTACCGGACGGCGCAGGGCGAGTGGATCAATAATATCGACATCACGCACGCCCTGAAGCCACTGGCCATCGCCGTGTTTGGCGTGCACCAGCATGCGGACGGCGCCATCGCGCTGCGCCTGGCGCCAAATGCCATGCCGCAGGCGGACCGGGCGCGCGCCTTGCTGGCGCCTTTTTTCGGCGCCATCGCCGTCGAGACTTTGCTCGCGGAAGACAAGATCATTCAATACACATCGGATTTACGGGAAGCGGCAGTATGAGCACGTATCAACGGGGCCTGGTGGTGGGCAAATTCTGCCCGCTGCACCTGGGCCATGAGCTTTTGATCCAGCGCGCCACGGACGCTTGCGAGGAACTGCTGGTGGTCAGCTATACCC
>CAUSDR010000542.1:0-3444 GCA_963530105.1 uncultured Janthinobacterium sp. | reverse complement strand
GCTGGCGGCCGCGCGCGAACGCGTGGCCGTGGCCCGCGCGGAGGGCCGCCCCAGCATCGACCTGACGGCAAACCTGTACCAGAACGCCGCCCCAACCAGGGCTTGTCGCCGGCGTCCACGCGCGAAACCCTGCTCGGCGTGTCGCTGAACATCCCTTTGTTCGACGGTTTCGCGCGCACCTACAAGGTGCGCGGCGCGCTGGCGCAGGTGGAGCAGAAGGCGGCCGAGGCGCAGGCGGTGGAACAGCAAACGCTGATGGAGCTGGTGAAGTCGCACGCGGACGCGGGCAGGGCGCTGGACAACCTGGCCGCCTCGCAGGCGTGGCTCGATGCGGCGCGCCAGGCGCAGGCCAGCGTGCAGCGCAAGTTTGGCCTGGGCGCGGCGGACATCCTGGAAATGCTGGCCACGCAGTCGGCGCTGCTGGAGGCGCAGCAGGAACGCATCCGCTGCGAAGCGGAATGGCGCGCGTCCCGCTTGCGGCTGCTGGCCAGTGCGGGCGTGCTGGGACGCCAGGACGTTGCGGGAGGTCAATAAGCACGAGCTGCGCGCCATGCCGCCGCAATAATGACTATATTAAGCGTCCCAGCCACACCGACCAAGGGAGACATCATGCACAGCATCCAGAAGATTACCCCGTGTTTATGGTTCAATGGCCACGCCGAGGCGGCGGCCCTGTTTTACACGGGGATATTCCCCAATTCGAAGGTCGGCCAGATCCTGCGCTACGGCGAGGAGGGCCGCGACATCCAGGGCCAGGAGCCGGGCAGCGTGCTGACGGTGGCGTTCGAGCTGGATGGCCAGACGTTCACGGGCTTGAACGGCGGCCCGCTGTTCCAGTTTTCCGAGGCCATTTCCTTCCAGGTCAATTGCGAGACCCAGGACGAGGTCGACCATTACTGGACCCAGCTGTCCGAAGGCGGGCCGCCGCAGGCGCAGCAGTGCGGCTGGCTCAAGGACCAGTTCGGGGTGTCGTGGCAAATCGTGCCCACCATCATGGTCAAGCTGCTGACGGACAGCGATCCCGTCAAGTCGCAGCGCGTCATGAAAGCCATGATGGGCATGAAAAAGATCGACATCGACGAGATCAAGCGGGCCTACGCCGGTTAGAAGCTGGCCCGCAAGGTCAGCTGCGCGTTGCGCGGATCGCCATAGTAGCCGCTGCCGTACAGGCCGTAGCCGCTGTAATAGCGCTTGTCGAAGACATTATTGAGATTGAGCACGGCGCTCAGGCGCTTGCTGAACTCGTAGCGCGCCATCAGTCCCGCCACGCCAAAGCTGCCTTCGTCGGCGCGCGCCGGCACGTCGCCCGCCAGCACGGTGTGGTAATAGGTCCGGCCTTGCCAGCTGATATTGCCGCCCACGCTCACGCGGCGCCAGTCGCCGCCCAGGCGGTAGCTGGTGGCCAGCTTGACGCTGCGTTCGGGGCGCGTCGTGTCGATGCGCTGGCCATCCTTGTCGCGCGGGCGGCTGAACGTCGCGCCCGCCTGCACTTGCCAGCCGGGCAAGAGCTGGCCCGCCACTTCCAGCTCCACGCCGCGCGTGGTGGTGCCGTCGATGGGCCGGTAGACTTCCCGTTCGTTGGCGTCCGTGCCCACGTAGTCGGCCAGGTTGTCTTGCCGGATGTGAAAGAGGGCCACGCTGGCGTTCAGCTTACGCTCGAAAAACTCGCCCTTGATGCCGCTTTCCCAGGATTTGCCCGTGGTGGGCGGCAGCGCCCTGGCATTGGCGTCGCTGACCGATTGCGGCTCGAAGATGCTGGCATAGCTGAGATACGCGGAATACGTGCCGTTCAAGTCGTAGACGGCGCCCGCATACGGCACCAGCCGGTGTTTTTCCCGCGCGTCGTCGCGGCCCGTGCCGCCCCAGCCGTAGACCAGGTCGCCCGTGCGTTCATAGCTGTTCAGGCGGCTGCCGACGATCAGCGACCAGCCATCGGCCGGCTTGAAGCGGGCCGCGCCGTACGCCGCATACTCCCTGAAGCTGTACTTTTGCGTCAGGCTGACGGCCATGCTGGCCGGCAGCGGCACATTGTTGTTCCAGTGGCGGTAATCGATTTCCACATTGCCGCCGCCATAGGCCAGGTAGTCGGAGTCGCGGTGACTGGCGTTGACGCCCAGCACCAGCTCATGCTGGCGGCCCAGCCACTGGAAGGGTCCCGTCGCGTAGGCATCGAACGAATTGCTGTCGATGACATAGGTTTTGGCGCCGCGCTGCACGGTGGCCAGGCCCGTGGCCGGGTCCGGATACGGCCCCCAGCTGATGATGTTCGCCTGCAGCTGGTCCGTATCGCCTTTCCAGTGGCTCGCTTCCGCCTTCACCTGCCAGCCATTGTCGAACAGGTGCTCGGCGGCGGCGAACACGCGCGTGCTGGTGCTGCCCGCGTCCGTCCAGCGCGCGGCGGGGTTGAAGGCGCGCGCGAACCGCGTGCGGCTGCCATCGGCGTAAAACAGGGGATTCTGGCCGAACGACGACCCCTGCGAATCGATTTTCTGGTAATCGATGCCGGCCAGCACGCGCGTGCGCGGCGTCAGGTCCGCCTCGATGACGCCGTACACCACGCTCTTGTCCTGCTGGTAATAGTCGATGTAGGAGCCGTGCTCCTGGTGCGCGGCCACCAGGCGCGCGCGCACGGAACCGTCCGCGTTCAGCGGGCCTGAGACATCGGCTTCCGCGCGGTAGCGGTCCCAGCTGCCGATAGCCGCCTGCGCATAGGCCTGGAACTGGCGCGTGGGTTTCTTGCGCACCAGGTTGACGGCGCCGGCCGGGCTGCCGGCGCCGCTCATCAGGCCATTCGCGCCGCGCACCACTTCCACCCGGTCGTAGATGGCCATGTCGCGGATGCCCAGGCCGTTCGAATTGGTGCTGAAATCGAAGGTGGGCACGCCGTCATACTGGAAGCTGTTCAGGCTGAAACCGCGCGCGTAGTAGTTATAGCGCTCCGAATCGTCGTGCGAGACGGTCACGCCCGGCGTCTGCTGCAGCACGTCGGCCAGGGTCAGGACGCCCTGGTCATCCATCTGCTGGCGCGTGATGACGGTCAGCGATTGCGGCGTTTCGCGCGGCGACAGGGTAAACCGCGTGGCCGTGCCGGCCAGCGCCGCCGCATAGGCGCCGCTGCCTTCCGTTTCCAGCGCCGGCTCGCCGCCGGCCGTGACCGTGATTTCCGCCAGTTGCTGCGCGCCATCGGCCGCCGCGTTCGCCGACCTGGGCAGCGGGCGCAGGACGAAATCGTTGGGCGCCAGTTGCAGCGCCGCCAGGCCGCTGCCTGCCAGCAGCGCATCGAGGCCGGCCGCCGCGCTGTCATTGCCGGCCAGGCCGGCCGTGCGCAAGCCGCGCACGTCGGCCGCCTGGTAGGTGAGCGTCAGGCCCGCCATGCGCGCCAGCTGTTCCAGCGCCGCATCGAGCGGGCCGGCGGCGATCTGCAGGGCATGGGTGGCGCTGCTG
>CAUSDR010000541.1:0-3453 GCA_963530105.1 uncultured Janthinobacterium sp. | reverse complement strand
GCCCATGTTCAGCACCAGGCGCGCCGATGTTTCGCCGAACGACACGCGGGGCTTTTGCACGTCGTGCGTCATGGCGGCCACCCGCGCCGCCACCTGCGAAAACACGTCGCCCATGGACAGGCCGGGGGCGTCGAGCGCATCGAGCAGGGCGCTCGTGTACGGGCTGTTGCGCGAATCGGGCGACCAGAAATCGCGCGCCAGGGCGCCGGGGCCGGCCGAATAGGCGATCACCACGCCGCGCGGCGCGCGCGTATCGGCAAAGCCGTGGCTGGCCGCATTGCTGCCGCCGGGCACGGGAACGGCCGTGCCGCCGCGCGTATATTCCTGGCGGCAAGCGTCGAGGATCAGCACGGCGCCGCGCGCGCCCGTGCGCTGCAAGTCGCCCGCCAGGCTGGAGACGGACACGCCCTGCGCGGCAATGGCCGCCGCGCTCAGCGCCTGCATGTTCGCGCCCAGTGGCAGCACATAGTTCGCTTCGCCCGCCTGCGCGCCGTGCCCCGCATAAAACACGAGGGCGATGTCGGCGCCGCGCGCCTGCGTGGAAAACGCGGCCGACGCCTTTTGCAGCTGCGCCGCTGTGATGTCGGTGCGCAGCAGCACTTCAAAGCCCAGGCGGCGCAGGCGCTCGGCCATGGCGCGCGCATCATTGACGGGATTTAACAGGGGCTGCGGATACGCCGCATTGCCGATCACCAGCGCGATGCGCTTGCCGGGCGCCGATTGCGCGGTGGCGGGCACGGCGGCGTGCGTCACGTTGGCGCAAAGTAAACAGAATAGGCTGAACAACAAGGGAATCAGGCGTGGCATCGGGGGCTCGGGAATTGTCGTGGAAGTAACAAAAGTTAGCGATTTCCACTGTGGTATGAGAAAATTGCCTGAATGCATTTTACCTGACTGACAAGTTTGTCTTGTTGTCCAGCGTATTTCTTCTTTACCGGCGAGCCTTGCTTCCGGCCAGTGGCGCGCGCCGCCCAACACACGATCGGACCGGCTGTGCAATCGGAACAATTTGAACGGATTCATGCTTTCTGGACCCGCCGCCAGCAATTGACGCAAGGCGAACTGGGCGAGTTTTACCAGCGCGTCATCGCCGCGCTGACGCCGTGCCGCCCGCGCGAAGCGGCCGCACTGGGCGATTCGCTGGCCGACCTGCGCCACCAGTTCTTCATTGAAAAAGTCTTGCATGGCGGCAGCGAGGCGGCGCCGCTCCACGTGGGCGCGCTGTTTCTGTACTTCAAGCGCTTCATCATCGACCAGCTGCGCAAGCAGCGCGATGACGACGATGCCGATGCGCAAGAGGGCTGCGACTTGCAGGCGCCCGATGCGTATGCCGCGGTGCTGCGCGACTACCAGCTGACGCCCGCCTCGGTGCGCGCCGCCGCCGACGTCTTCCTCGCCACCTTGCCGCGCGACCTGATCCTGCTGCTGCGCCACTGCGGCTGCGGCGGCATGCCCGTCAAGGAACTGGCCGAGCAGATCGCTTCCGCGCACTACCACGGCGGCAAGCTGGGCCTGGTGCACCGGCAGAAGGGCGACGCCAACAGCGCGGCACGCCAGGTGGTCGAGCCTGCCCACCGCGCCACCCTGCTGGGCAGCTGGGTCTTGACCTTGCTCAAGCTGCGCGTGGGCGATGGCCTGGGCGCGTCCGACATGCAGGCGGCGCAAATAGTTTTGGATATCTTGTGCGTGGCCGCGTTATCCCTGCACATGGACCCCGCGTCCACTCCCTCGAACCCGGATGAAAGGCCACCGGCATGAATGCATTGACGCCCACGCTGGCCATCGTCGCCGCGCGCCTGCCATCGCCTCCCTCATCCATCGAGGTGCGCGATGGCGAGGTGGCGGGTGATACCCCCGACTGGCGCGGCATCGCCGTGCCGGAGCACCTGCTGCAACGCTTCGCGCGCCGCAGCGATGCCGCGCCGCTGGCCGCGCGGCCTATTGCTGGCGGACAAATCCACGTGCTGGCGCGCTGCCCCGGCTTTGGCGCCGTGCTGCTCGATGCCTGGGATGGCGCGCAGCAGCGCTGGCGCGGCTGGCTCGTCACGCCGGACACGTCGTATGCGGATGCCTGCGGCCTGGTGGTCGAGGAGCGCGACGCGCCCGCCGATCCGCGCGCGGGTCTGGTGCTGTGCGACATGCCCGTGTCGCTGGCCGTGCCGGACCTGGGCGCCTGCCTGGGCGTGTTCAGCCAGGAGCGCCTGCAGGCGGCGCGCTGGCTGGAAGCCCATGGCCGGGCGAATGGGGCCGCCGCCGCGCCCGGCGTGATTGCCCGCGTGGCCTTGCCCGGCGACGACTATGCGCTGACGGGCACGCCCCTGTCGAGCGAGCTGGGCAAGGATGCCCGCGTGGCGTACCGGCAATTGCTGCGCCAGGGGCTGCAGCAGTTGCAGATTCCATCGGCCGATGCCGTCGCGCCACGCACGGTGGCGCCGGTCGCCACGCCGCTGCGGGCGGCCAACGCCAACCGCTGGCTGAAAGTCGTCACGGCCGTGGCGGCCAGCGTGATGCTGGTGCAGTCGGCCTGGCTGTTCCTGCCGAAAGAGCAGGGCGTGGTGGGCAATGCCGAGTTCCGCAGCGGCGGCAGCGGCGTCGAGACGGGCGTGCGCCTGCGCGTGCTGTTCCGCGCCGACGCGACGGAAGCGGAGATCCGCACCTGGCTGCAGCGCGAGCAGCTGGAAATCGTCGCCGGACCGGACACCCTGGGCGCCTTCACCCTGCTGTCGCGCGACCGCCAGAAAGTCTTGCCGCCGCCAGGCCCGGGCAATCCGCTGGCCGTCGTCCATCCCTGAATTTAATAAGAGAAAGTTATCAAGTATGGCAACATATAAAAGTTTTGCATCCGCGCACTGGCGCAAGTGGGTCGCCGGCATGGCCGCCGGCATCCTGTTGACGGGCTGCGCGATGACGCCGAACGGCCGTGGCGGCGTGATGGTGGGCCTGGATACGGCCGAGCTGTTCGGCACGCCGATCTCGACGTTCGTGCTGCGCGACGGCACGGAAGGCACGTTGCGCAAGGACCCGAAAGGCAAGTATTCGATCAAGCTGTCGCAGGCGTTCCGCGTCGTGCCGCTGGACAAGGCCATCACGGCCCGCGTGGCGCGCGTGGAAAACGTGGGCGAGCGCACCGTGGTGATCGTCGAAACGCAGGAACGCGGCTGCGCCTACCGCTACGAAGTGCTGGCCTTCCAGGGCACGGACGTGCTGCAGTGGACGGTGGGCAACTGCAAGGACCGCCCCCGCGTGGAGGTGGCGGCCGATGGCAAGTCGCTCAATATCGACTTCCCCAACTACAACCGCCTGTCGCGCATGGTCTACACGGACAGCCGCCTGCTCAACGCCAGCGTGGCCGTGCCGCCCGGCGTCGATACGCGCGCGCAGCCGTTTGCCGACGATGCCTTGCGCGCCACGGGCGCCGTCATCACCTCCTTGCCGGCCGGCGACGGCAGCGGC
>CAUSDR010000540.1:0-3470 GCA_963530105.1 uncultured Janthinobacterium sp. | reverse complement strand
TCGGAGGTAGATGTGCCAGCGGGAAGTGTAACTGCTGGGAATTGAATTAGAGAGTTTCCGTATGGAATTTTTTTACGCCATCCATTTTGCAACAAGGCGCTGCTAGGGATGGCTAAATTGCAACTGCATGCGCAAGCGCAAGCCTTGCGTCGCGGGCAGGGGAGAAAATCCATGCCGGCGATACAGTGCGATGGCGGCCAGGTTGTCGTGCGCCACTTCCAGTGTGATTTCCCGCAATGCCAGCTGGCACGCCTGGGCCAGGCAGGCGCCGAGCAGGTGGCTGGCGATGCCCTGGCGGCAATGTTCGCTCAGCACGCTGACGTTGCTGATGTAGGCCGCCCCCGTCGTGGCGTCGTGGTACACGGCCAGCAAGCCGGCCAGCCGCCCGCCCGACCAGGCTTCGAAGCGCAGCGCGCGCGCCTGCAGCTTGCTGGCGTAGTCGGCCAAACTGGTGCGGGCGCGCAAGTCGGCCAGGAATGCCGCATCGCAGCCCAGGAAGTGGGCGACGATGGCGTCCGCACCGGCCTGGTCGCGCCGGTAGTCGGGCGCCTTGCTCATGTTTCCAGCACGGCCAGGCCGAAACCGTGGCGGCCGAACTGATTGCCGTTGTACAACAGGTACACGGCGCCGTCGCACGCGAACACGTGCGGGTAGCATTGCATGTCGCTGTCCCATGCGCCGTCGGTGCCTGCCAGGCCCGGCTGGTCGTCGTCGCGCGTCCAGTTCGACAAATCATCGGACCAGGCATGGCCGATGCGATAGCCGCGTCCGCTATTCACGCGGAAATCCGAGGATTGCCGGTAGCAAAAGAACATGTGGTGGCGGCCATCGATGGTGATGACCGTCGGCAGCGCCTGGCTTTCATCGGCGCCCAGGCGGTCCGCGATGATCTGGCGCGCTTCTTCCTTGCGCCAGTTGATGCCGTCGCCGGAAGTGGCATGGCCGATCTTGTACGTGCGGTCGGGAGCGCTGTCCGGGCTGTAGCGCCGCCAGCCCGTGCCAAAGATGTACCACATGTGAAAGACGCCATCGATGTGCTTGACGAAGCCATCGCCGACCAGGCACGGCTCGTGCACCGACGGTCCCAGCACGGGGCCGGGGCCGATGCGCTCGAAAGTCAGGCCGTCGTCGCGGCTGATGGCCAGGCCGATGGCCGTATCGACGGAGACGGAGACGCGGCGGTTCCAGCCGCAGGTGTAGCCGTACACGGCATCGCCGTGGCGCATCACGCTCATGGGGAAAATGCCATGTTCGTCGAAGCATCCCAGGCCGCCGAGGGCGATCACGGGTTGCTGGGAGACATTGATGACAGTGCGCAAGTCCTTGCGCATGTCGACGAAGGCAATATGGCTCAGGTACTTGCCATTCGCGGGATCCACCGCGCGGGTGGAAAAATAGATGCGCACGAAGTCGTCGAAGACCAGCGCCTGCGGCGATTGCGCGAATTGCTCGCAGCCGTTCGGCAGTACGTGGTCGGCCGGGTCGAAGATGTGGCCGAGTTTTTTCCATTGCATGGTTTTGCTCATGCGTAATCTCCTTGTGTTGCGGGCGTGGCGGCGCGAACGCCTTGTGGTTGGTGGGCCGCGTGCGCGGTCATGCTGCTGCCTCCGGCCTTACGCGACGGGCGGCGCCACGTCGAACTGCTGGCCGATGGCCGCCTGCACGGACGCCGCGGAATTGAACATCATCACATCGACGATGGAGAGCCATGGCACGAATGCGCCACCGCCCTGCGGGTAGGGGTGCAGGCGCGACTGCAGGAATTCCAGCGCGATGCCGCTGGCGAGGAAATCGGCCTCGCGATACAGTTGCAGGCCGCCTATGGGGTTCATGTAGCGGTCGGCGCCGGTGGCCTGGCACAGGGCCAGCACCTTGTCCTGGCTCTTCAGTCCATGGTCGATGGCGATCTCCGACGAGCGCTGGAATGGCGTGGCGATACCCAGGTGCCCGCACGTCTGCGTCAGGCCGTGCAGCAGGAAGTCGAACAGGTTGGTGGCAGGATGCCGCAGCAGGGTTTCCAGCAGCGGCATGGTTTCGCGCAGATACGGTGCGCGGCGGTACGCCCCCCTGAACTGGTTCAGCAGTTTTTCCGCATCGAACTGCGGTGAAATTTCACGCTCGCAGACGTGCAGCTGATCCGAGGCATTTTTCAGGGGCACGCTGAAGGTGGCTTCCTGATCGTTGAGCAGCATGCGATTGCGGTTGATCCAGCCTTTTTTGGTGTATTTGATATTGTCATACACGATAAACAGGTCCGCCGCCGCGATCAGCTGGAAGTAACCGATGTAGGGCAGCAAATACGGCTGCATGATGGCCACTCTCATACGGCGTGCAGCAGCGCCGGCGGCGCCCCGTATTGCGCAATCAGTTCGCTGATGGCGTCAATGTGCGCCGCTTCCAGGGTCGGATACAGCGGCAGGCAGATCACTTGTTCTGCGGCAACGCGGGCCGCTGGCAGGTTCGCCGGCGCCGCCGAAGGCATGCCGCGGTACATGGGGAAGTCGCTGATGAGCGGATAAAAATAGCGGCGCGCGTACACATTGTTCTCGCGCAATGCCGCGAAGAGGGCATCGCGGCTCAGCGGGTACTCCGGCCTGACCAGTATCGGGAAATAGGCGTGGTTGGTGGTGACGTCTGGCGCCGCACGGATGCACTCGATGCCGCGCACCTGCGCCAGGTTCCGGCGGTAGCGCGCATCGATTTCCTTGCGTTGGGCCAAAGTGGTATCGATATTCTTGAGCTGCAGCAGGCCGAAGGCGGCATTGATCTCGCTCATCTTGCCGTTGATGCCGGGCGCGACGACGGTGGTTTCATCGACAAAGCCGAAGTTCTTCAAATGGTCGATGCGCTGCTTGGTCTTCGCATCCGGCGAAATGATGGCGCCGCCTTCGAAAGTATTGAAAACCTTGGTGGCGTGAAAACTCAGCACGGACAGGTCGCCGTCATTGAGGACGCTGCCGCCCGCATGCCGCACGCCAAAGGCGTGGGCCGCATCGTAGATGACTTTCAAGCCGTAATTGTCCGCAATTTTCTGTATGCGTTCGACATCGCAGGGGTGGCCGTAGCAGTGCACGGGCATGATGGCCGTCGTTTGCGGCGTGATGGCCGCCTCGATCCTGGCCGGGTCCATGTTGAAGGTGTGCGGATCGATATCGACAAAGACGGGTTTGATGCCATTCCACAACAGCGAGTGCGCCGTGGCGACGAAGGAATACGGCGTCGTGATGACCTCGCCCGTGATGCGCAGCGACTGCAGCGCCGTGATCAGGGCCAGGGTGCCATTGGTAAACAGGCTGATATGCTTGACGCCGAGGTAGTCGCACAGCGCCTGCTCCAGCTGCCGGTGGAAGGGGCCGCCATTGGTCAGGATCTTGTTTTCCCAGATTTCCTGCAGGGAGGGCAGGAAATCCTCGAGTGGCGGCAGCGCGGGCTGCGTGACGTACAGCGGCTTGCTCAAGGCATCATGGCGC
>CAUSDR010000539.1:0-3471 GCA_963530105.1 uncultured Janthinobacterium sp. | reverse complement strand
CTGCTCCAGCAGCAGGCGCACGTAATCCATGTCGAACAGGCCGCACTGCGCCAGCGTGGGCCCCAGCAGCCGCTGTTGCAGGCGCTGGCGCAGCGGGCCGCGCAGCCAGCCGGCCAGCGGCACGGAAAAGCCCATTTTCTGCCGGTACAGCAGTTCGTCGGGCAGCAGCGGGCGCAGGGCCTTCTTCAGCAGGTACTTGCCTGCGCCGCCGCGCAGCTTCCGCTGCGGCGGCAGGCCGGACATCCACGCCACCAGTTCATGGTCGAGCAGGGGCGAGCGCACTTCCAGCGCATGCGCCATGCTGGCGCGGTCGACTTTCGTGAGGATGTCGCCGGGCAGGTAGGTTTTCAGGTCCAGGTACTGCACCTGCGACAGCGGGTCTTGCGCGGGGCTGGCCAGCGCGTGGCGGCGCAGCACTTCCACGGCGCGGTAGCCGTGCAGGCTGCGCCGCATCTCGGGGCTGAACAGGCGCGCGCGCATGGCGTCGCCCAGCAGGCTGACGCCGTGAAAGTAGGCGTCCGTCGTGTCGCGCGCCAGGCCTTCGAAGGTGGTCTTGGCGCGCAGGAAGCGCGGCGCCCAGTCGGCCTTCGGATACAGCCGACTCAGGGTGCCGAACAGCGACTGGCGCAGGCCGGCCGGCAGCAGCGGGTCCATGGCCTTGCGCACTTTCTCCTCGCGCGTGTGCAGGCGGTAGCGCCGGTAGCCGGCCATGCTTTCATCGCCGCCGTCGCCCGACAGGGCCACCGTGACGCGCTGGCGCGCCAGCTGGCACACCCTGTACGTCGGCATGGCGGAGCTGTCGGCGAACGGTTCGTCGTACAGGCCGGCCAGCCGGTCGATCAGCTCGAAATCGTCCTGCTCCACCTGGCGCGCGTGGTGGAAGGTGCCGTAGCGGCGCGCCACCAGGTCGGCGTAGCGCGCCTCGTTGAACTGCGGGTCGCCAAACGAGATGGAGCAGGTATTGACGGGCGTGGCGCTGGCACCCGCCATCAGGGCCACCACGGCGCTCGAATCGACGCCGCCGGACAAAAACGCCCCCAGCGGCACCTCGGCCACCATGCGGATGCGCACCGCCTCGCGCAGGCGCGCCAGCAGTTCGTCGGCCGCCTGCGCCTCGCTGGCGGGCGGATTCTGCGTGAACGGGATGTCCCAGTAGCGCTGCGGCGCGGGCACGGCCTGGCCGGCGCGGATCGACAGCGTGTGCCCGGGCGGCAGCTTGCGCGCCTGCTGGAAGATGCTGCGCGGCTCGGGCACGTAGCCGTACGCAAAATATTCTTCCACGGCCAGCGGGTCGAGCGCGCGCGGCATGGCGGGATGGGCCAGCAGGGCTTTCAGCTCGGAGCCGAACAGCAGGGTGCCATCGTCCGCCTCGCCGTAATACAGGGGTTTCACGCCCAGGCGGTCGCGCGCCAGGAACAGCAGGTGGCGGCGCCGGTCCCACAGGCCAAAGGCGAACATGCCGCGCAGGCGCTGCACGCACTGTTCTCCCCACTGCTCCCAGGCGTGGACGATGACTTCCGTGTCGCTGCTGGTGCGGAACTGGTGGCCGAACTGGCGCAGTTCCGCCATCAGCGCGCGGTAATTATAGATTTCGCCATTGAAGACGATGGCGATGCTGCGGTCGGCGTTGAACAGCGGCTGCTGGCCGCTGGCCAGGTCGATCACGGACAGGCGCCGGTGCGCCAGGCCCAGTCCCGGTTCGCGGTGCAATCCCCCTTCGTCGGGGCCGCGGTGGCGCAGGCTGTGGTTCATGCGCGAGAGCAGGCCGAGGTCGATGTCGCGCTGGCCCTGCAAGTCGAAAATGCCGGAGATGCCGCACATGGAAGGCCTTTCAGGGATAGGTGGACAGGGGCGAGGGCTGGCGCGCGCCCGTCAGGCGGTCGTACACGGCCAGGTAGGCGCCGGCCATGGCGGACAGGCTGTGCTCGGCCAGCACCTGGCGCCGCCCGCGCGCGCCGTGGCGCGGGCCCAGTTCCGGCATGCTGTAGTAGTCGAGCATGGCGTCGGCCAGCATCTCGGGCGAGGCGGGCGGCACCAGGGTGCCGCTCCAGCCCGACTGCACCAGTTCCGCGTTGCCGCCCACCTGGGTGGCGACGATGGGCAGGCCCGTGGCCATGGCTTCGAGGATGGTGTTCGAGCTGCCTTCGGCCAGCGAGGGCAGCACGAACAGGTCCATGGCGCGCAGCAGCTGGGCGACGTCGTCGCGCGCGCCGGGCAGCCAGGCCAGGTGCGCGGCACCCGCCTGGGCCAGCATGGCCAGGCAGGCTTCGCGGCACGGGCCGTCGCCGATGATCATCAGCCGCAGCCGCGCCCGCGCACCCGGCTGCGCCAGCAGCAGCAGGAAAGCCTGCACCAGCGAGCGGTAATCCTTGACGGCGGCCATGCGCCCCACGCTGCCGATGACGAAGGCGCCGTTGCACAGGAAGCCGGGCGGCCCCACGGCGGCGGCCGGCCCCAGGCGCGGGTGGAACTGCACGCTGTCGACGCCATTGCCGATGTGCGACACCTGCGTGGGCGCGGCGCCGATGCTGTCGACCAGCCACTGCCCCAGGTCGGCGCTGACGGCGATGAAGTGCTGCACCAGCGGCAGCATGCATTTGCGCAGCAGCCGGTATTTGCGGCTGGTGCCGTGCAAGTCGCTGATGTCGCGCCCGTGTTCGCCATGCACGCGCAGGCGCACGCCCGCCAGCCACGCCAGCAGCTGCGCCTCGATGCAGCCCAGGTTGCGCGTATGGACCAGCGCCGGATGCAGCTGCTTGAGCACGCGGTACAGGTGGAGATAGTGGCGCCAATCCTTGCCTTCGCGCTTGCCCAGGCTGATGATGTCGACGCCGGGCGCCGTCAGGCGCTGGCGGAACGCGGTGGCGTTCTTCAGGCAGACGATGGCGTGGCGGTAGCGTCCGGGTGGCAAATGGTTGATCAGGTTGACGAGGCCGTTTTCCAGGCCGCCCACGTCGAGCTGGTGGATCACGTGCACGATCAGGGGCGGCGCGCCGTCCGCCTCTGTCGCCGTGTCGGTGTCAAGGGCCATGCGGCAACTCCTGCAAGCGGTGTTCGATGGCGGGCAGCGCCGCTTGCAAGAACGCTTGCAGGGCCGCGCGCGGCGGTGGCGCCAGTTCGTCGTAGGCGGCGACGACGATGATGCCGGCGCCGTCCTGGCGCGTGCCCAGCAGCTTGGCCTTGGCCAGCAGCAGCTTCACCAGCATGGGCTCTGCCGTCTGCACGCCGCCCTGGCGGTAGAAGCGCCATACCAGCAGGCGCTCGCCGCCATGCGCCAGCACGCTTTCGCGCACGCCCAGCGCCCGTGGCGCCAGCGGCACTTGCCGCAGCCGCTGCGCCAGCGGCGTCCAGCGCGCGCCATGGGGCAGGTTCTGGTGCGCCAGCAGTTCGGCGTCGCGTGCCTGGTGCGCATACCAGGCCAGCTGCAGGCCCACGCGCACCGGCTCGCCCTGCGCGCGCGCATACGTGGCC
>CAUSDR010000538.1:0-3480 GCA_963530105.1 uncultured Janthinobacterium sp. | reverse complement strand
TTGCGGCGGCGGCGGCAGCGCCACCAGTGGCTGCGCGCCAGCGGGCGGCTGGCCGGCCTGCAGGCTGGCCAGCTGTTCGGCCGATGCATTGGCCGACAGCGGCGGCGCTTCGCTTTGCGACGATGGCAGCCAGCCCATCAGTGCAGCCGTGCCGACGCCGCAGAACAGCAGGACGGCGACGGCGGCGGCAAGCACCAGCGGATGGAGGGATTTGGTGGTGGTAGTCATGGAAGGCTCCTTGGTTTTTAAAATAATGAAATCGGGTCAGGCGTACTTGTTTGTTATTGCTTGAGGGCAGTGTGCTGCGCCGCGTCCTTCGCTTCCGTGCGTCACCGTACATACAGGACCGTTGCCGCACCGTAGGCTAAGTAAAAATTATGTCCAGTTGTAACCACGACCAGGAACAACCAGGAAAAGGCAATGCCAACAATGACCGCCAGCATGAATTTGCCCCGCGAAACGTCCCGCGACACAGGCCGAAGCAGCCTGGGTTTGCCCGTGGCCGCCGCCGGCAACCGCTTGCTGGCCAGCCTGCCCGAATCCGACCTGCGCCATCTTGCGGCGCTGTTCGAACATGTCACGGTCGAGGTTGGCGACGTGCTGTACGAACCGGGCCAGCCTATCGGCCACGTGTACTTTCCCGGCGACTGCCTGGTGTCGCTGCTGGCCGTGGCGGAAGGCCGCATGACCCTGGAAGTGGGCGCCGTCGGCCGCGAAGGCGTGCTGGGCGCATCCGTTGCGCTGGGCCATGAGCTGGCGCAAGTGCGGGCCGTGGTGCAGCGTTCCGGCACGGCCAGCCGCATCGCGAAGGCCGACTTTTGCGCCGAGTTCGTCCAGCTCGATTCCCTGCAGCGTTTGTTGTACCGCTACACGGATACCCTGCTGGCGCAAGCCATCCAGATTGCCGTGTGCAGCCGCTTCCACGTGCTCGAGGCGCGCCTGGCGCGTTCGCTGCTGATCACGCGCGACCGCCTGCAATCGGAAAAGTTCCACCTCACGCATGAATTCCTTGCCCACACCCTCGGCGTGCGGCGCGTGGGCGTGACCAAGGCGGCCAGTGCGCTGCAACAGCAAAAACTCATCAGCTACAGCCGCGGCAATATCGAGATACTCGATTCGGCCGGCCTGGAAGCCGTTTCCTGCCGCTGCTACGAGCTGGTCAAGGATAGCGGCAGCATCGGCATGGCCAACGTCTTCGTCTGATCTTTCAGCAGCAAGCGTTCATTTTTTCACTGACGCACGCAAAAAAGCGGGGCGGGCGCCTGGACGCCCACCCCGCTTTTTTGTGCATGCTTACTTCGGCTTGACTTGATTGCCGATCACGCCACCGACGGCGGCGCCGCCAACGGCACCGACGGCGCTGCCGCCCGTCAGCACGGAACCGGCAACGGCGCCGACGCCCGCGCCGATGGCGGTGTTTTTATCCTGGCCGGACATGTTGGCGCAAGCGGTCAGGCTCAGCAGAAGGGCGGCAACGGAAGTGGTAGCGGCGAGTTTTTTAATGATTTGCATGATAGTTCTCCTATGAATTCGGACCTCGTGGCGCCGGCATGGTATGGGCCGAGGGACTTCGTAACGCCACGTCTTGTTGTTTCAGGCACGGTCACAGCATAGGATTGCAGCCGGGCAGGGTCTGTTCGACAACGCACATAGGGATGTAACAATTGTAAAAGCACACGCTTCTTGCATTTCAGCGTTTCTGGCGCACGCTCTTTCCCGGCTTCGGCGCCACCGGCTTGACGCGCGCCTTGGCCAGCAGGGTGGCGCATTCATTTTCCTCGCCGGGGCCGGCATTGACCAGCGGCAGCAGGGCCGCCACGGGCGCCACCACGGCCAGCGCCAGGGCGCCGCCGGCGCGCAGGGCCAGCACGCCCTTGTCGACGCTGACGTCCGGCTCGCTGAAAGTGCCTTTCACATACAGGGGCGAGCGCAGCGAGAAGATGCGCAAGCCCTTGCTGTCCGGCTGCAAGGTCAGGTCCAGCCGTTCATTGCCCAGGTTGACGGTGCCGTCGATGTGCAGCACGGCATCGTCCGTGTCGACGATGAACTGGCGCGTGCGCATCAAGCCCTTGTTGACGACGAAATCGGCCGCCATGCAGTTGAGCTTGACCTGCTTGTCGCCCACCAGCTTGGTCACCACGATGCTGCCGATATTCAGGCCCATTTCTTCCAGCAGGAGCTTGCTGATGCTGCCCCGGTTGATCAGCGCGCGCACTTCGCCGTTCGAACTGCCCAGCAGGGTGGCGACGGAGTTGCCGGTGGCCGACAGCGAGGCGTCGCCATTGATTTCGCCCACGCTGGCCTGCAGGGCGGGCAGGCGGGGGAACAGCTGCTTGATGCGCAGGTGGCGGGCACTGGCCTTGAGCTCGGCGGCGATGCCGTTGGCAATCACCTTGCCGCTGCCGTCGAGCTTGATCTGCGACGTCAGCGTGCCGCCCGCCACGTTGAAGTTGAGCGGCGTCAAGGACAGCACGCCGTCCGTCAGCAGCACGTGGGTGTCGAGTTTGCTGATCGGCAATTCCGCATCGCGCGTGATCTTGTCGGCCGTGTAGCGCACATCGGCATCGAGGCTGGTCCAGCGCTCCGTCTTGAACGTTTCCACTGGCAAGACGCGGCCGGCAGGCTGCGCCGTTGACACGCCCCGCTCCTTCTTGCTGGCGCTGGAATCGGCGCCCACCAGCGGCCCCAGGTCGGCAAATTGCAGCAGGCGCGAGTGCACTTCGCCCGTCAGGCGCTTGCGGGGCTGGCTGGCGGAAAAAGCCAGCTTCCCGCTGATGTCGCTCGACCCCACCTTGCCGCTGAACTGGTCGTACACCCATTCGCCGCCACGCGGCGCCAGGGTGCCCGTCAAATGGCCTTCCGTGCTGAAGTGCGGCGTTTCCGGCAGCAGCACGCCCGTCAAGGGATACAGGCGCGCCATGCTGGGCCCCGAGACTTTCAGGCGCACGTCGAGGGCGGCCAGATTCGTCGGGCGCGTCAGGGTGCCTTCGATGGCCACGCTGCTGCCGCTGGCGCGCATGTCGGCCTGGATGGGGAAGGGCGTGCCCTGGCGCTGCAGCGACAGTACGCTGCCCGCCTTGCCGCCGCCCTGGACGGTTTCGCCGCGGTAGGTGCCGGACAGCTTCCAGGCGATGCCGTAGCGCTTGTCGTTCGTCAGCGTATCGACGTCGGCGCGCAGCGCCGTGTGCGTGACGCCATCGTCGAGGGACACCGTGCCCTTGCTGAAGACCACGCTTTGCAGTTCCAGCTGCCACGGCGACGCCGGATTCTGCTTCTCGAAGGTCCAGTTGTTCTTGCCATCCTTGCTGCGCAGCAAGCGCACCTGCGGTGCGTCGAAGCGCAGCTGCGGGATGATGATTTTCTGCTCCAGCAAGGCCAGCGGGTTGAGCGAGAACGCCAGCTGGCTGACGGTGGCCAGCTGCGCCGCCTGGCCATCGGCGGCCGCCAGGCTGTCCGGGTTGCCCAGGCGCACGTCTTGCG
>CAUSDR010000537.1:0-3481 GCA_963530105.1 uncultured Janthinobacterium sp. | reverse complement strand
AGCTGGTCCTGGTCGACTTGCCGCACGTGGCGTTGACGGGCAAGTTTTTCCACCAGTCGGCCGTGCATGTGCACGACCCGCAGAATGTCCTGGGGCCCGATGCGCCGTATGCGCGCCCGTTCCAGATGCTGGGGCCGTTCGTCACCCTGCTGGAACGCCTGCAGGCGGCGGGCGCGGCTGGCGTGATCGCCATCATCGATGCGCCAGAATCGGCGGCACATGGCCTGTATGCGCCCTACGACCGCGAACTGCGCCAGCTGCCCGGCGTGTTCGTCGACCGCGACCTGGGCCGACGCCTGCGCGAGCGTGTCCTGGCGGGCACGGCGCCCGTGCTCAAGCTGACCATGGATGCCGAGCTGCGGCAGGTGCAGACGCGCAACCTGATCGGCATCATTCCCGGCAAGTCCGAGGAATTTACCGTGGTCAACAGCCACACGGATGGCACGAACGGCATCGAAGACAATGGCCCGAACGCCATCGTCGACATGGCCCAGTACCTCACGCGCCTGCCCCAGGACAGCTTGCCGCGCAGCATCATGCTGATGCTGTCGAGCGGCCATTTCGCGGGCGGCGTGGGCATCGAGCACTTTCTTGACAGCCACAAGGACGATGGCTTGACCCGACGCATCGCCTCGATTGTCACCATCGAGCACCTGGGCGCGCTGGAATGGCTGCCCGACAGCAATGGTTTCCTGGCCCCGACGGGCAAGTTCGAGCCGGCGGGCATGTTTGCGCCGCGCACGCCCGCCTTGATGGATGCCGCCCATGCCATGTTGAAGCAGGCGAATGCGGCGCCCGCGTTCGTCATGCCGCCCACCAATCCCAAGGGGGATGGCAGTCCGAACAACGCTGTCTGGCCCGGCGAAGGCCAGTATTTCTGGGGCTTGCAGCGCATTCCGACGATCAACTACATCACGGGGCCGACCTATTTGCTGAATTATGGCGTGCCGACGACCGACAAGGTGGATTTCCAGCGCCTGCACCGCGAAACCGTGGCGTTCACCCAGCTGCTGCTGGACTTGTCGCGCGTGCCGTACGACGATTTGCGCAAGGAAATCCCGGCCACGCCGTGATGCCCGCCGTGATGCCCGCGTAATGCATTGACCCGACAGGGCGCCGCCAGGCGTCCTCCTCCCTTCCCCGCCCTGCTCCCGGCGCCGGTTTTTCCTGCGCCGCGGAGCCGTGCGCCCGCTGCACCTGTTTTGGAGACAATCTTGAGCCATACCGCCGCCCTGATGGGCAACATGATGCGCCAGCCGCTCGTCATTTCCAGCATCCTGCAACATGCCGCGCGCCATTACGGCGCCAATGAAATCGTCTCGCGCCGGGTCGAGGGCGATATCCACCGCTATACCTACCGCGAGTGCCATGCGCGGGCGCAACAGCTGGCCAACGCCCTGCAAGCCCTGGGCGTGGAGGCGGGCCAGCGCGTCGCGACCCTGGCCTGGAACGGCTACCGCCACCTGGAACTGTATTACGCCGTGTCCGGCAGCGGTCGGGTCATCCATACGCTGAACCCCCGCTTGCATGCGGAACAGATCGCCTATCTGCTGAACCATGCGGATGACCAGTATGTCTTATTCGACATGACATTCCTGCCCCTGGTGGAGGCGGTGGCGCCCCGCTGCCCTGCCGTCAAGGGCTATGTGATGCTGTGCGGCCGCAGCCACATGCCGCCGTCCAGCAGCCTGGACAATCTGCTGTGCTATGAAGAATTGCTCGCTGCGCAAGCGGCGCAGTATGCCTGGCCCGCGCTCGACGAGCAGGCGGCATCCAGCCTGTGCTACACCTCGGGCACCACGGGCCACCCGAAAGGCCTGCTGTACACGCACCGTTCCACCGTGCTGCATGCGTACGCGGCCGCCCTGCCCGACGCCCTGAACATGTCGGCGCGCGAAGTGGCCTTGCCCGTCGTGCCCATGTTCCATGTGAATGCCTGGGGCATGCCGTATGCGGCGCCATTGACGGGTGCCAAGCTGGTGTTGCCGGGCGCGGCCATGGATGGCGCTTCGCTGTATGCATTGTTCGAGCAGGAAGGGGTGACGTTCGCCGCCGGCGTGCCCACCGTCTGGCTGGGCCTGATGAATTACGTGACGCAGCAGCAACTGCGCTTCTCCACCTTCCGCCGCACCATCATCGGCGGCGCCGCCTGTCCGCCCGCCCTGATGGCACTGATGCGCGGCGCGCACGGCATCGACGTCGTGCACGGCTGGGGCATGACGGAACTGTCGCCGCTGGGCACCACCAGCACCCTGCAAGGCCGCCACCTGGCGCTGGCCCCTGAACAACAGCAAAAACTGCTGGAAAAACAAGGACATGCGGTGTTCGGCATCGACATGAAGATCGTTGGCGCGGACGGCGCCGAACTGCCGTGGGATGGCGTGGCGCGCGGCGACCTGCTGGTGCGCGGCCACTGGGTGATGCAGCACTATTACCGCCATGGCGGCGATGGCGGCAATGAAGCGCTGGACGATGGCTGGTTCGCCACGGGCGACGTCGCCAGCATCGATGCCGACGGCTACATGCAGATCACGGACCGCAGCAAGGACGTGATCAAGTCGGGAGGCGAATGGATCGGCTCGATCGACCTGGAAAACATCGCCATGGCGCACCCGGCCGTGGCCCTGGCCGCCTGCATCGGCGTGCACCACCCGAAATGGGATGAGCGGCCCTTGCTGCTGGTCGTGCTGAAACCGGGCGCCCGGCTGGAGCGCGCGCAGATGCTGGCCTTTTACGACGGCAAGATCGCCAGGTGGTGGACGCCGGACGACGTGCTGTTCGTCGACAGCCTGCCCATCGGCGCCACCGGCAAGATCCTCAAGCAGGCGCTGCGGGCCAGCTACCGCGGCTACCAGCTGCCCGGCGCCGCCTGAGCCGCCGTCCGCCCCCGCCTAAAAATAACGATCGCAGGAGACAACAACATGAAAAAAATCACCCCCCGCACCTGGCTGCTGGCCGCCTGCTCGCTGGCGGGCGCGGCCCAAGGCCAGTCCGGCATCACCGTGTATGGCATCGTCGACGCGGCCGTCACGGCCACCGACCAGGGCGGTCCCGCGTCCGCCAGGGTCATGTCGCTCAGCTCGGGCATCATGAGCGGCTCGCTGTTCGGCCTGCAAGGCAAGGAAGAGCTGGGCGGCGGCATGCGCGCCGTCCTCCAGCTGGAAGCGAGCTACGAATCGGACACGGGCGCCATGAAAATGTATTACGGCAACCCGTCCACGGCCACGCCGGCCGCCCCGGGCGGCGCGCCCGTCACGGG
The DNA here is from genome assembly GCA_963530105.1 of uncultured Janthinobacterium sp. GTDB lineage: Bacteria > Pseudomonadota > Gammaproteobacteria > Burkholderiales > Burkholderiaceae_D > Janthinobacterium. The sequence goes on along the minus strand of CAUSDR010000537.1, from coordinate 222 downwards.
CCTGTTCAACCGGCGCGCCTTTGTCGGCCTGGAAGGCCGCTTCGGCAGCCTGGCGCTGGGGCGCGACTACACGCCCATCTATTTCACGGTGCTGGACGGCGACAGCCTGAAATTCGGTTCCTACGGCAACATGCAATCGGTGGTGCTGCTGTCCGGCACGGGGTCGGACCGCTTCGGCCGCGCCAGCAATGCGCTGTTCTACGCGGCGCCGCGCCTCGGCAC
>CAUSDR010000536.1:0-3520 GCA_963530105.1 uncultured Janthinobacterium sp. | reverse complement strand
GGGCGAGGATCTCGCCCGTCTCGTGCAGCAGGCGCAAACGGCGCTCCAGCTGCAGCAAAAAGGCCACGCCGCTGGCGCCGGTGCTGTGCGGGCTGCTCATGCGCGCCTCAGCTGCCGGCCAGCGGCAGGGTGACGCTGAACAGCGAACCGTTGCCAGGCTGGCTTTGCAGCGTGATGGCGCCGCCGTGCGCGTCCACCAGCTGCTTGGTGATGAACAGGCCCAGGCCCAGGCCGCCCGTGCGGTCCTGGTGCATGACGCGCTCGAAAGCGTCGAAGATGCGTTCCTGGTCGCGCGCATTGATGCCGATGCCATGGTCGCGCACTTCGATGACGGCGCTGTTCTGTGTGTGGCCCAGGCTGATTTCCACGGGCTGTCCCTGGCCGTAGCGCACGGCATTGCTGATCAGGTTGACAACAATTTGCTCGACGCGGAAAGCGTCCCAGTAGCCGTTGATCGGCTCGAAGGCCAGTACTTCCAGCACGCTGCCCGTGGCGGCCGCGTACGGCGACAGGTCGTCGGCCACGCGGCGCACCAGAGTCGTCAGGTCGACGGCTTCGCGGCGGATCGACAGCTTGCCGCTGCTGATGCGCGAGACGTCGAGCATGTCGTCGATCAGGCGCACCATGCTGCGGATTTGGCGTCCGTCGCGCGCCACCATCTTGTTCAGCTTGTCCGGCTCGAAGGCGGCCAGATTGCCCCGTTCCAGGTTGACGGTGCGCATCTGCGTTTCCAGGAACAGGGTGTTCAAGGGCGTGCGCAATTCGTGCGCCACCATGGACATGAATTCGTCGCGCAGGCGCAGCGAGCGCTGCAGTTCCGCCTGGGTGGCGCGCAATTCCTTCAGCAGCGCTTCCTGCTGCTGGCGGCTGTATTCCAGCGCCTGCACCTGGCGCCGCGTCTCGCTGCGCTGCTGGTGCAGGGCGACGAAAACGTTGACCTTGCTTTGCACGGCATTGATGTCGAGCGGCTTGTGCAGGAAGTCGACGGCGCCGCTTTCATAGCCCTGGAAGGCGAAATTCATTTCCTTGCCGGCCGCCGTGACGAAGACGATGGGAATGTGGCGCGTTTTTTCCGTGCCGCGCATTAACTGGGCCAGTTCAAAACCATCCATTTCCGGCATTTGCACGTCGAGGATGGCCAGCGCGAAATCGTGTTCCAGCAGCAAGGCCAGCGCTTCTTCGCCGGACGACGCCTGGTAGACGCTGCGGTCGCTTTCGCGGATCAGCGCATTGAGCGCGCGCAAGTTTTCCGGCAAGTCGTCAACGATGAGTAATTTGGTACTGGTTTCTGTGATCATGTTTCATTCCTGGCAAAACCTTGCCGTCCAGCGTAGTGGGAAGCGGCGCGCGATGGCGCACGCTTGCGGTAGAGTTTTTCCGGCCCCGGCAATGGTTCGAAGTCATTGGCAAAGCGCGTGAATTGCACGCTTTCCTTGCTGCCCAGGCCCAGGAAGCCCCGGTGGCACAGCGATTCGTGGAACAGTCCCAGTGCCCGCTCCTGCAAGGTCTTGTTGAAATAGATCAAGACATTGCGACAGCAAATCAATTGCGTTTCGACAAAGACACTGTCGGTCGCCAGGCTGTGGTCGGCAAAATTGATCTTGTCGAGCAGGCGCCGCTGGAAGCGCACGGTGGCGTGCTCGACCGTGTAGTACTCGTTCAGCTGGCCCAGGCCGCCGGCCGCCACATAGTTGTCGTCATATTCCTGAAGACGGTGCAGCGGATACACGCCGGCGGCCGCCGTCGCCAGCGCCTGCGGATTGATGTCGGTGGCGTAGATGCGGCTGCGTTCGAGCAAGCCTTCCTCGTGCAGCACGATGGCCAGCGACAGCGCTTCCTCGCCCGTGCAGCAGCCGGCCACCCAGATCGTCGGCGACGGGTAAGTCTTCAGCACGGGCACGACGTGTTGGCGCAAGGCGAGAAAAAACGCCGGGTCGCGGAACATTTCCGTCACGGGCACGGTCAAAATCTGCAGCAGGTCGCCAAACGCGGCCGCGTCGTCCAGCACCAGTGCCTGCAAGGCATCCAGGCTGGCGCAGCGGAAGCGTTCGATCGCGTGGTTCAGACGACGCCGCTGCGAGGGCAGGGTGTAGTCGCGGAAATCGTAGCTGTAGCGCTGATAGATGGCTTCCATCAGCGCCTGCAGTTGTGCGTCCGTATAGCGGGTTGGCATCAGTGACGCTCCATCAGTGACCGTGCATCAGATGTGTGCCATCAGATGCGTTCCATCTTCGGCATCCAGACGCGCAGCAGCGAATACAGGCGGTCCAGGTCGATCGGCTTGGCCAGGTAGTCGGAAGCGCCCGCCTGCAGGCATTCTTCCTGGTCATTCTTCATGGCCTTGGCCGTGATGGCGATGATGGGCAGCTTGTTGTAGCGGCCATCGGCGCGGATCAAGCGCGTCGCTTCCAGGCCATCCATGCCCGGCATCATGACATCCATCAAGACCAGGTCGATATCGTCAACACTGTTGAGCTTGCTGATGGCTTCGAAGCCGTTGCGGCCGATTTCCACCACCACGCCTTTTTGCTCCAGCGCATTGGTCAGCGCAAAGATGTTGCGCACGTCGTCGTCCACCAGCAGGATCTTGCGTCCTTCAAACACGCGCTCGCGGCTGCGCACCTGCTGCAGCATGCCCTGGCGCTCGCTCGACAGTTCCGATTCCACCTTGTGCAGGAAGAGGGTGACTTCGTCCAGCAGGCGCTCGGGCGAACGGGCGCCCTTGATGATGATCGAGCGCGAATACTTCATCAGGTCGGCTTCTTCTTCGCGGCTCAGGTTGCGGCCCGTGTAGACGATGACGGGCGGGAACGAGCACAGTTCCTCGTGTTCCATGCGTTCGAGCAATTCATTGCCCTGGATATCGGGCAACTTCAAGTCGATGATCATGCAGTCGAAAATCTGCGTCTTCAGCAATTCCAGCGCCTGTTCGCCCAGCGCCACGGCCGTGATTTCCACGTCGTCGTCGCTGATCAGGTGCACCACGCTTTCACGCTGGCGTTCGTCATCCTCGACCAGCAGGATGCGCTTCATTTTTTGCGTGAACTTCGATTCGAGCTTGCGGAACACTTCCTTCAATTGCTCGCGCGTGCGCGGCTTGGTGGCGTAGCCGATGGCGCCCAGCTGCATGGCTTCCTGCATCTGGTCGTTGCCGGACACGATGTGCACGGGAATATGGCGCGTCAGCGGGTTTTCCTTGAGCTGCTGCAAGACCAGCAAGCCGGGACGGTCCGGCAAGCCCATGTCGAGCAGGATGGCGTCCGGCAGGAACTCTTCGGCCAGACGCAAGCCTTCCTCGGCGCCATGCGCCACCAGGCAGCGGTACTGCATTTCGTGCGCCAGGTCGAACAGGATGCCGGCAAACGACGGTTCATCCTCGATCACCAGCACGGAACGCTGGCCGCTCTTGCCCGGCGGCGTGCTGTTGCGGTCATCCTGGAAGGTGGGCAGCGGCACGGGCTTGACGGCGGGCGCCGCTTTCGGCGCGGCCGGCGCGGCGGCCTTGGCCGCGGGCTGGAGC
>CAUSDR010000535.1:0-3526 GCA_963530105.1 uncultured Janthinobacterium sp. | reverse complement strand
CCTTTGCACAATAAAGGCAGCACCATGAAATCGTCCCTGATCGCCATCCTCCTCGCCGCCGGCTTTGCTGGCAGCGCCCAGGCAGCGCCCGCCGCACCTGTCGACCTGGACCTGGGCATCACCTACTACAGCCGCGTGCTGACGCCCGAAGGCGTGACGCGCGAAAGCCGCTACGAAGAAAAAATGCTGCGCCGCCCCGGCCACGTGTGGGTCGAACGGGTGCTGGCGCCCGCCACCGATGCGCATGCCGGCCACCAGCATGGCGGGAACACGAAAGTGGCCCTGAAGACACAGCATGAGCACAAGCACTTCAATCCCGTGCTGATTCCCCGCCACGTGATGCTGGAAAAGAACAGCGTGCGCGTGGAATACATCGATGCGCACGACAAGGTCGTCGTCGCCATTCCGAAGGCGGAATACGAGAACGTCAATTTCGACGGTTCCTGGGAAAACAGTTTTTATTTGCTGGACCCGAAACTGGTGGCCGCCATGCCGCTGAGCAAGCAAGCCTCCAGCGTGCCGGGCGCCCGCTGGCGCGCAGTGGAAAAGAATGGCGTGTTCCAGCGCATCCTGTGGGATGAGCAAAAACAGATTCCCCTGATCATCGAAAGCGGCGACCGCGCGAATACCTTCTATCGCCGGGTCGACGTCAAGCTGCAGCCCACCGTCAGCAAGGCGCAGCCGTGGGCCAACCTGCACAATTACGCGCAGCGCGAATATTCCGATTACCTGGACTAAGCGCCAGGCCTGACCCGCGCTTGACCATCGCCTGCCCGCTCGCTAGTATCTGGAGAGTATCTTCCAATGGGAGCGCGGCATGGATGAACAATTCGAGAACGGTTTGCGCATGCGCAAACAAGTGATGGGCGACGCCTTTGTCGAGCGCGCCTTTGCCCAGGTCGACGCCTTCACGGCGCCCTTGCAGGACTTCGTCACGCGCAATGCGTGGGGCACGACGTGGTGCCGCGACGGCCTCGACCTGAAAACCCGCAGCCTGGCGACGATCGCCATGCTGACGGCCCTGGGCCGCGCCCAGGAACTGCGCGGCCATGTGCGCGGCGCCGTCAACAATGGCGCGTCCATGCAGGAAATCCAGGAAGTGCTGCTGCACGCGGCCATCTATTGCGGCATGCCGCTGGCCATCGACGCCTTCCGTTCGGCGCATGAAGTGCTGCGGGAAATGGGCCTGGTGGAGCCGGCCGCGCCGCCAGCCTGACCTCCCGTTCCTGCGCCGCCGAGCGGCCCCTTGCGGCGCGCCGCCGCGCGCGCCATCGCACGCCCCAGCCTTAACATCATGTTATGCGCAGCCCACAAATCGGCACGCGACATACAGTACATTCCTGCCTACTATCGCTGTCAGCCGTCACACAATGACGCGCCGCTCCACCGCGCCGCCACCACGCGGCATCCGTCATCCATGGCGCCAGCCTCCGCCTGACGCCCCGTGCGCACGCACGGAACTTGCCCTGAAGCACCTGACAACAATAACTAACATCTCGGGAGTATCCATGTCTGTTTCACCTGTATTGCCACGCCGCGCGCTGCATGCCGGCGTCTTCGCGGCCATGCTGCTGGCGCTGCTGCCGGCCCGCGCCGAAGTCGAACTCGACGGCCGCCACGCCAGTCCGGAAAGCATTGCCCGCATCGCCCGCGGCGAAACGCTGCGCATCGCTCCCGCCGCGCTGGCCAGAGTGCGCCAGTCGCATGCAGTCCTGCTGGCGGGCGCCCGCGCCGGCCAGAAAATCTATGGCCTGACGGTGGGCGTGGGCCTCAATAAGGACCGCGACATGGTCGACGCGCATGGCCAGCTGAGCGCCGACATCGTCGCCGCCTCGCGCCGCTTCAACGCGGGCCTGCTGCATGCGCATGGCGGCGGCGTGGGACCCGACGCCCCCGTGGTGGACGTGCGCGCGGCCATGGCCACGCGCCTGAACGCCATGCTGGCCGGCGGCAGCGGCGTGCAGGAGCACATCGTCGACACCTATGCGCGCTTCCTGAACCAGGGCGTGACGCCCGTCATGCCGTCGTCAGGTTCGCTGGGCGAGGCGGATATCACCCTGCTCGGCCATGTAGGCCTGGCCATGCTGGGCGAAGGCGACGTCATCTACCAGGAACGCCGCCAGCCAGCCGCCGCCGTGCTGAAAACAACGGGCATCGCCGTGATCGTACCGTTCGGCAAGGATGCCCTGTCCATCCTCAGTTCCAACGCCTATGCGGCCGGCATGGCGGCGCTGGCCCTCGACGAGCTGGAACGCCTGAACCGCGCCACGCAGCTGGTATTCGCGCTCAGCCTGCAAGCCTTCAACGGCAATGTCTCGCCCTTCCTGGAAGACACCCTGGCGCTGCGGCCATTTCCGCAAACCCGGCGCGCGGGCGCCGAACTGCGGCGCCTGCTCGACGGCGCCAGCCTGTGGCAGCGCGACGCGGCGCGCCCGCTGCAAGATCCGCTCAGCTACCGCAGCGGCGTGTACCTGCTGGGAGAGCTGGACCGCAGCTACCGGCAAACCCTGGCGCAGCTGAGCGTGCAGCTCAATTCCTCGGATGACAATCCGGGCGTGGCCATCGGCGCAACGGCCAGGTCGGCGCGCTGGCAGGAACGGCAGGGATATGTGGAAGGCCAGGGCGCGGTGTTACCAACAGCCAACTTCGAGCCGCTGCCATGGGTGCTGGCCTTCGAGGAAACGGGCCTGGCGCTGGCGCACAATGCGCTGGCCTCGGCGCAGCGCATCATCAAGCTGAATGATCCGCACCTGACGGGCCTGCCCCGCTTCCTGGGCACGGCCAACAGCGTGCACGCGTTCGGCGCCATGGAAAAGCCCGCCGTGGCGCTGGCGATGGACAGCAAGATGCTGGCCCAGCCCGTCTCGCTCGACTACCTGCCCGTGGCCGGCAATATCGAAGACGTGGCAACGAATGCACCGGCCGTGGTGCAGCGCGTGCGGCGCCAGATCGAGAATGCCTACATGCTGCTGGGCATCGAGCTGATCCATGCCGCCCAGGCGGCCGACTTGCGCCGTGGCCAGGACCCGTCGTTCACCCTGTCGCCGCCGACGCGCCAGCTGTTCGACGCCTTGCGCCAGCGCGTCGCCTTCCTCGACCAGGACCGTCCCATGAGCGGCGACTTCCGCGCCGCCGCCGGCGTGCTGCGGGGCCTGCCATGAAGCGCCGGCTTGCCGCCGCGCTGCTGGCCGCCAGCGCGGGATATTCCTGGGCGCAAGCGCCAGCGGCCGGCGTCAACGTCTACGGCTTCATCGACGCCAGCGTGCGCTACCAGCACGGCGCGGACGGCGGCGCCGTGTCGGTGGTCGACGGCAGCGAATACGGCTGGGCCGGCAGCCGCTGGGGCATCAGCGGCAGCGAAGAACTCGGCGGCGGCCTGAGCGCCATCATGAACCTGGAAAACGGCTTCGCCATCGACACGGGCGAAGCGCGCCAGGGCGGGCGCCTGTTTGGCCGCACGGCGTTCGTCGGCCTGCGCGGCCGCTACGGCGAGCTGACCCTGGGACGCCAGTACAACGCCCTGTAC
>CAUSDR010000534.1:0-3536 GCA_963530105.1 uncultured Janthinobacterium sp. | reverse complement strand
CGGCCACGCCGGCCACGCTGACGAGCAGCTTGCGGCGGGAATTGACTTCTTCGGCTTCGATTTTCTTCGACATGATGCTGTTCCTTCGGGGATGGGGGAGGGAGGCGGCGGATGGCAGGTCGCCATTTCGGCACGAGCGAGTCTAGGCCTTTGCGCGCGCCGGCGCCTCTGCCAAAAGACCAGTCGCGCCGTGCCATCCGCCTGCCTATGATGGCTGGCAGCGGCGCGCGGCGCCGCCTGGCTTTCCCTGGAGCGATCATGAAGAACAATGCGATGGCGGCGCTGGCCGGCCCCTTTCTCCCCGACGCCGGCTTGCTGTTTGCGCGCGTGGCGGGCGCCTTGCTGGTGCTGCATGTGCACGGCTTGCCCAAGCTGCTGCATTTTTCCGAGGAACTGGCGCGCATCGACGATCCGCTGCACCTGGGCCGCGCCCTGACCCTGTACTGCGCGCTGTTCGCGGAAATCGTCTGCCCGCTGCTGGTGGCGGCGGGCCTGCTGACGCGCCTGGCCTGCCTGCCCTTGCTGTTCCTGCTGGGCGTGTCGATGCTGCTCGTGCACCCTGGCTGGAGCATCGCCGACGGCCAGTTCGGCTGGCTGCTGATCATCGTCTTCGGCACGATTGCCATCAGCGGCGCGGGCAGGCATTCGCTCGATGCGAGGCTGCGCCCTTAAACCACGAACTCCTGGCGCGCGGCCGGCTTGTGCGCCAGCAGCAGTGATAATTTCTTCAAGGCGCTGGCCAGGCGCGCGCGGTCGCGGATGCTGCCCAGCGAGATGCGGATGGCGTTCGGCGGGCGGCTGTCGTAGAAGGCGTCGGAGGCCGTGACGGCCACGCCCTGGCTGCGGGCGGTGACGGCCAGTTCGCGCGATGTCCAGTAGCTGGGCAGGGAAAACCAAACGTGGATGCCGTCGTTGCGCGGGTGCCTGGCGCCCGTCAGGATCGTGCGGATGACGTCCTGGCGCGCATTGGCCTCGCTGCGTATGCCGGCCAGCAGTGCGTGCGCGGAACCGTCGTGTATCCATTGCGTCGTCAGCGCCGTCGTCACGGGCGTGGCCATCAGGCTGAACGAGCGCAGCGCCTGCAGGAAGCGCTCGCGCAGCTGCGTATCGGCGATCAGGGCATAGGCCATGCGCAGGCCGGGCGCCAGGCATTTCGACAGCGTGGCGATGTACGACACGTGGGCCGGCGCGTAGTGCGCCAGCGGGGGCGGGGCGTCGCTGGCCAGCAGCCAGTACGGGTCGTCCTCGATGATGTGCATGCCGCAGCGCTGCGCCACTTGCGCGATGGCCAGGCGGCGCGCGGCCGGCATGGTGTGCGCCGTGGGGTTTTGCAGCGTCGGGTTCAGATACACCAGGCGCGCGTGGTGCTTGCGGCCCGCTTTTTCCAGCGCCTCGGGCAGCATGCCGTCGGCATCCGTTTCCACGCCGATGGTCTTGCGGTTCAGCTGGCCCGCGGCCGCGCGCAGGCCGGGGTAGACGGCCGTTTCCGTCAGGATGCCGTCGCCCGGGCGGCTCAGGGTCAGGATCAGGGCCGCCAGCGCCGCCTGCGCGCCGGGGCAGGCCACCACGTGTTCCGCATCGACCTTGCCGAGCATGGGCGCCAGCCAGGCGGCGCCGGCCGCGCGGTCGGCCTTGCCGCCGCCGCTCAGGTGATAACTCATCAACAGATCGCTGTCCGTGCGCAGCAGCACTTGCGCCAGTCCCTGTTTCAGCAGGTCGTCGAAATCCACGCCCACGGGCGGCGGCGGGATGTTCATGCTCAGGTCCAGCATCTGCGTCAATTCCACTTTCGGCGCGGCCGCGTAGGTGCCGCGCGCGCCATGCCCTTCCAGCAGGTTGCGGCGCTTGGCTTCGTCATAGGCGCGCGTCACCGTCGTCAGGTCGACCTGTAACAGCGCGGCCAGGCGGCGCTGCGGCGGCAATCGGTCGCCCGGGCGCAGGCTGCCGCCGGACAGCGCGCGTTCAAGCATGTCGGCGATCTGCAGGTAGCGCGGGCCGCCTTGTTGCACGAACGGCGTGATCCAGGCGCTGGCCTGGCTGTCTTCTTGTATGGCTTTTGAGGCAGACATTTTGATTTAATGTATGGTTTTTATTGCAGACATTATGCGTAAAATACACATAATAATCCATACATTTGTATGCTGCTGGTTCTGTGCCATGGCGGCAAGCCCCGTTCGGACTGGGCGCCAGCTCGGCCGCCGGCGGGCATACACCGCGCCCCGTGGTCATGGGGGCGGCATGCGGCGCTGCGGTGCCAGCTGCGCCACGTCGAGTCCCAGCGCCAGCATGTCATCTGGCACGGGCCGGCCCTGCAGCAGGGCGGCGCCGAGGCGCCCCACGGCCGGCGCCGTCTGGATGCCATAGCCGCCCAGCGCGGCGAGCCAGAAAAAGCCCGGCACCTGCGCATCGAAGCCCACGACGGGATTGCGGTCAGCAACGAAGCTGCGCAAACCGGCCCAGCTGTTCCTGACGCGACGGATTTCCAGCGTGCTGGCCCGGCCAATGCGCTCGATGGCGGTGGCGATGTCGATATCGTCCGCCCAGGCATCGCAGGGCGGACTGGGCGTTTCATCGGCGGGCGAGATCAGCAGGCAGCCGGCGTCCGGCTTGAAATAGAACGCTTCGCCGATGTCGATGGTCAGCGGCCAGCGTTCGGGCGACAGGCCAACCGTGATGCCGGATGGCAGTTCGGCAATGCAGGCGCTGCGCTTGAGCGGCATGATGCCGATGGGGGCGGCGCCAGCCAGCTGCGCGACCTGGTCGACCCAGGCGCCGGCGGCGTTGACGATGGTGCCGGCGCTGAAGGTGCCGGCGCCGCTCGTGATCTGCCAGCCAGCCGCGGCGCGGCGCAGGGCGCTGACGGGCGCATCGCACAGCAGGCGACCGCCTTGGGCGCGCAGGGCACGCAGATAGCCCTGGTGCAAGCCATGCACGTCCATGTCGCAGGCATCCTGTTCGTACAGCGCCGCGGCCACGTAGCCGGGGCGCAGGCAGGGCGACAGTGCCAGGGCATCGTCGACGGACACCATACGGGTGCCGGCGGCGACATCGGGCAGGGCGGCGAACGCTTGCAGCTCGGCTACCTGGCCCGCATGGGCGATGTACAGCACGCCGCGCGGCGTCAGCAGCGGCGTGTCGCAGAAGCGCGCCGGCGGGTCGAACAGAAAGGCGCGGCTGGCGCGCGACAGGGCGCGGATCGCCGCGCTGCCGTAAATGGCCGAAAACAGGGCGGCCGAGCGGCCGGTCGCGTGGTAGCCGGGATGGCTCTCGCGCTCCAGCACCAGCACCTTGCAGCTGCCGGCCAGGTTGGCCGCCAGCGCGGCGCCCGCCATGCCGCCGCCGATCACCGCCACGTCGTAATGAGTTTCCAGCATGGTTTTTCCTTGTTGTCAGCTGCCGCCGCCTGCCCGCTGCTGTAGGCGCGGCAGGCGCGTTACCCGCCACAGGCGCGCGTACAGGGCAAGCGCGATGAGCGCCACGGGACCGGCGGCCAGGGTCATCGCCGCACCCACTTTCAGGGGATCGGTAAAGACGTG
>CAUSDR010000533.1:0-3543 GCA_963530105.1 uncultured Janthinobacterium sp. | reverse complement strand
GCCATCGCCTGGCCGCGCACCCAATGGTGGCAAGACTTGCACGACCCGCAATTGAACCGTTTGATGGAGCAGGCGCTGGCCGACAGCCCCACCCTGCGCGGCGCCCAGGCGCGCGTGCGCCAGGCCGAGGCGCTGGCGGGCGCGGCGGAAGACAGGACCCGTCCGCAAGCCGACGCGGCCGTCTCGATCAACCGCGAACTGTATTCGCAGCATGGCAGCACGCCGGCGCCGCTGGCCGGCAATTACGCGTGGCGCAACCAGGCCACCGTGACGGCGTCGTATGACCTGGACCTGTGGGGCCGCAACCGCGCCGCCCTGTCCGCCGCGCTGGGCGACGTGCAGCTGGCCTCGGCCGAGTCGCAGATGGCGCGCCTGGCGCTGGAAACGGCGCTGGTGCGCACCTACATCCAGCTGTCGTATGAATTCCAGCTGCAGGACGTGATCGAGCGCAGCCTGGCGCAGCGCGCCCGCATCCTCGACATCACGCGCCAGCGCAAGGCGGCCGGCATCGGCACCGACATTGACGTGGCGCAAATCGAAACCACCCTGCCCGCGGGCCGGCGCCAGCTGGAGCAGTCGGCCGAATCGCTGGCCCTGCTGCGCAACCAGCTGGCGGCCCTGTCGGGCAAGGGTCCGGCAGCCGGCGCCGCGCTCACGCGCCCCGTGCTGCGCCTGGACCAGCCGCTGGCCATTCCCGCCGCCCTGCCGGCCGACCTGATCGGCCGCCGTCCCGACATCGCCGCCCAGCGCTGGAGAGTCGAAGCGGCGGCGCAGCGCATCGACGCGGCCAAGGCCGAGTTTTACCCGAACGTCAACCTGGTGGCGTTCGCCGGCTTCCAGGCCTTTGGCTTCAGCCATTTCCTCGATGCCAATTCGCAGGTGCGCGGCGCCTCGCCCGCGCTGAGCCTGCCCATCTTTGCCGGCGCCCGCCTGCGCGCCCAGCTGGGCAGCCAGACGGCCATCTACGACGGCGCCGTGGAGCAGTACAACGCCACCGTCATCAATGCCATGTCCGACGTCGCCAACGCCGTCACCAAGGCGCAGTCGCTGGAAAAGCAGCACCAGCTGACCGTGCAGGCGCTGGCCACGGCGCAGCGCGCCCGCGACCTGGCGGAAAAGGCTTACAAGGCGGGCATGAGCGACGCCGTCAACATGCTCAACACGCAAGTGGCGCTGCTGGCGGAAGAACAGCAGCAGGCGCAAAATGGGGCACGCGAACTCGATCTCTACGTTTCCTTGATGAATGCACTGGGAGGCGGCATCTAGGCCGGCAATGTTCGCGTTGCTACAGCTCAACAAGATACAATCGGAGCTTTACTGACACATGAAGGAATACGACATGACCGCTTTTGACGCTACCGCCAAGCGGCTGCAAAACATCCGCACACGCATGCCAGGCTTCCCCATGGAACTGATGCGCCTGTTGCGCATGACGTACCACATTCAAAAAGGCATGAAGGACTTGACCAATGCCGCGCTGAAAAAGCATGACCTGGTCGACGCCAGCTACATGGTGCTGGCCGTGCTGTACGGCACGGACGATGAAACCTCGAACGCCTGCACGCTGGGCATGGCCTGCCATGAAAAGCCGGCCAACCTGACGCGCGTGTGCAACGACCTGGAATCGCGTGGCCTGATCCACCGCGGCACGCGTCCCGGCGACCGCCGCTCGGTGATGATTTCGCTCACCGACAAGGGCCGCGCGCTGATCGAAACGGCGCTGCCCGACGTCTACCAGGAAACGTCCGCGCTGTACGAAGGATTTACGCCGGAAGAGCTGCAAGTGCTCGACAAGCTGTACGTGCGCCAGTTGCGCAACCTCAACAATCTCAACAACCAGAACTGATAGCCTATCGATGACGCCAGCCACAGCAACACAATCACGACACGGCCCCCTGTCCCGGACGGCCCACTGGCTGGCGCTGGCGCTGCACGACTGGCGCTCGACGGAAGGCGAACGCTGGATCTACGTCGGCAAGACCCTCATCGCCGCCTTCTGCGCGCTGTGGCTGGCCTACCGCCTGGGCCTCGATTCGCCCAGCACGGCCATGACCACCACCATCATCCTGGCCCTGCCCAGCAGCGGCATGGTGCTGGAAAAAAGCTTTTACCGCCTGTGCGGCACCCTGCTCGGCTGCACGGCCGCGCTGACCCTGATCGGCCTGTTCCCGCAGCAGCCGGTGCTGCTGTTCGCCGGCCTGGCCCTGTGGGTGGGACTGTGCACGAGCGGCTCGGCGCTGCACCGCAACGCGCAGTCGTATGTGTACGTGCTGGCCGGCTACACGGCCTGCATGATCGTGCTGCCCGCCATCGAACAGCCGACGCAGGTGTTCGCGCTGGCCGTCACGCGCGTGGCCGAGGTAGGCCTGGGCATCATCTGCTCGGCCGCCGTCTCCAGCGTGCTGCTGCCGCGCCACCAGGGCACGCAGGTGATGCGCACGGTGCAGGCGCGCTACGGCAAATTCCTCGCCTTTTGCCAGGACGTGCTGCAGCAAAAGCTCACGCCGGCGCAGGTGGAACTGACGCACCTGCAGTTCGCCGCCGACGTGGCGGCGCTGGAGCTGGGCCGCTCGGCCGCCCTGTTCGAAGTGACCAGCAAAGTAAGCCACGTGCGCGCGCAAAACCGCAAGCTGCACGCCTTCAACGCCACCTTCATGACGGCGCTGACCACCTTCTACACCTTCCACCGCCTGTTCGACCGCTTGCAGCGCGACGGTGAAACCCAGGTCATGCAGGCCTGCGCGCCCCTGTACGCCATCGTCGCCGAAGCGCTGCAGACGACGCCGTCGCAAGATTCGCTCGACACCATGCAGCAGCACCTGCAAACGGCGCTGGCGCAGGCCCGCGCGGAGATCGACGGCGCCGCCATCGCGCATGCGCAGCGCATCGACTTCGACACCGTCTGCGAGCTGCTGGAACGCTTCGCGCGCGACATGAGCCGCTTCCACGAAGTGTATTTCAGCCTGGCCCACGACACCCCGCTGGACATCAGCACGCCGCAGGCCTACGCGCCGAAGACGCCGCCCGCGCTGGTGATCGCCAGCGGCGCGCGCGCCGGCATCAGCCTGGCCCTGCTGGCCCTGGGCGCGTACTTCCTCGCCTGGCCCTACGCCAGCACGGCGATGCTGATGGCGGCCGTGTTCTGCGCGCTGGCCTCGTCCTCGCCGCGCCCCATCATGATGATCCGGCAAGTGCTGACGGGCTTCCTCGTCGCCATGCCGCTGTCGCTCGTGTGCGTGTATTTCGTGCTGGTGCACGGCGACGGCTTTCCCATGCTGGTGCTCAGTTTCGCGCCCTTCCTCGCCGTCGGCCTGTACCTGATGACCAATCCGGCCAAGCTGGGCGTGGGCCTGGGCGTGTCGACCTTCATCACGCAGATGGCGCCGACGAACCTGATGCATGTCGATGGCGCGGCTTTTCTCAACACGGGCATGGCGCTGATCGTCGGCCTGATGCTGGCCGCCCTCGTGTTTGCCGTGCTGCTTCCCGAGCACACCATGGGCCACCGGGACCATGTGGGACCGGCCCTGTGGCGCGAAGCCC
>CAUSDR010000532.1:0-3546 GCA_963530105.1 uncultured Janthinobacterium sp. | reverse complement strand
CCCCAAAACACCGAAAAATGGGGCCGGCAAGGGCGAAACAATACCGATTGTTACCATATTTTAAGCCTTTGCCGGGGCCGTGCGCGGCTATAATCTGCCCCCATGAACTTGCTTAAAACCCTCGCCGCCATCTCCAGCATGACCATGCTGTCCCGTGTAACCGGTTTATTGCGTGAAAGCCTGTTCGCCCGCGCTTTCGGCGCCGGCGCCTACACGGACGCCTTCATTGTTGCCTTCCGCATCCCCAACCTGCTGCGCCGCCTGTTTGCCGAGGGAGCGTTCTCGCAAGCCTTCGTGCCAATCTTGTCTGAATACAAGAACCAGCATGGCCAGGAAGCCAGCAAGCAGCTGGCCGACCATGTGGCCACCACCCTCGTCTGGGCCACCTTGCTGGTGTCCGCCATCGGCATCGTCGGCGCGCCATGGTTCGTCTACGTGATCGCCACCGGCCTGAACAAGGACCCGGGCGCTTTTGACGCGGCCGTGTGGATGACGCGGCTGATGTTCCCTTATATTAGTTGCATGTCGTTCGTGGCCCTGGCCGGCGGCATCCTGAATACCTGGCGCGAATTCAAGATTCCCGCCTTCACCCCCGTGCTGCTGAACCTGTCGTTCATCGCCGCCTCGCTGTTCCTCGCGCCCCACTTGAAGCAGCCGATCTACGCCATGGCCATTGCAGTGTTCGCCGGCGGCTTGCTGCAGGTGGCCATCCAGATTCCCGCCCTGATCAAGATCGGCATGCTGCCGCGCCTGTCGCTCAACCCCGCCGTCGGCCTGTCGGACGGCGGCGTGCGCCGCGTGCTGAAAAAGATGGGGCCGGCCGTGTTCGCCGTCTCGGCAGCGCAGATCAGCCTGATGATCAATACCAGCATCGCCTCGCGCCTGGCCGAGGGCAGCATTTCCTGGCTGTCGTATGCGGACCGCCTGATGGAATTCCCGACGGCCATGCTGGGCGTGGCGCTGGGCACCATCTTGCTGCCCAGCCTGTCAAAGGCGAACGTGGACGGCGACAAGACGGAATACTCGGCGCTGCTGGACTGGGGCTTGCGCCTGACCTTCCTGCTGGCCCTGCCCGCCGCCGTCGGCATGGCCACCCTGGCCACGCCGCTGATCTCCACCCTCTTCCACTATGGCAAGTTCACGGCCGAATCCGTGACCATGTCGACGCAGCCGCTGGTGGCTTACAGCCTGGGCTTGATCGGCATCATCCTCGTGAAAACCCTGGCGCCCGCGTTCTATGCGCGCCAGGACATCCGCACGCCCGTGAAGATCGCCATCGGCGTGCTGATCGCCACCCAATTGATGAACTTGCTGTTCGTGCCGTATATCGCCGTGGCCGGCCTGGCGCTGTCCATCGGCCTGGGCGCCTGCCTGAACGCCAGCTTCCTGTACTGGGGCTTGCGCAAGCGCGGCATCTACCAGCCGAAACCGGGCTGGGCCAAGTTCTTCCTGCGCCTGCTGCCGGCACTCGTCGTGATGGGTGGCGTGGCCTATGCCGGCGCCCTGCGCATCGACTGGATCGCCATGCAAGCCCATCCGTTGCTGCGCGCCGGCGCCCTGGCGCTGGTGGTGGCCGTGTGCGGCGTGGCGTACTTTGCCACATTATTTGCTGTCGGCTTCCGCTTCCGCGACTTCAAGCGCAGCGCCTGACAGGCGGCGCAGGGCGTCGCTGGCGGCACCTTGCCGTGCCGGCGCACTGCCTGCCCTGCCCCACCGGCGCCTGTCTTCGACTTCGCGCCTGGCCCTGCCCAACTTGCCTGGACGAAAAAAAACCCGCCTGAGCGGGTTTGGCGACATCACAAAGCAGCTGTATCAGGCTGCTTTTTTTACGGCGCGGCGGCGAGCCATGAAACCTACCAGGCCCAGGCCACCCAGCAGCATGCCATAGGTTGCTGGTTCTGGTACGGCCGACACGGTGTAGGTGCCGGTGTAGTTCGCGCCAGCCAGGGCGGTACCGAACAGTTGCAGCTTGAACGGGCCAACGCCGCTGTATTCCACGCCGAAGAACTTCAGGCCGCCAACCGAGAAGGCTTCGCCCAGCTGGTTGTTCAGATTCGACGTCAAGGCATTGAACGTCAGCTTCTGGCCAGTGATCGACAAGCCGATGTTGTAGGTACCAGCGCCCAGGCCGTTCAGGATGATTTCATCCAGGCCACCGGACAGGATGCCATCGCCGACGACGGCGTTGAAGGTGTGGACGTTGCCGTCAGGGGTGATGTCGATAACCTGGTCACCTGCGAATGCGCTGAACGACGCTGCTGCCATGATGCCTGCAACAATAAATTTCAATTTCATAGTTTATCCCTCAAAAAGTAATTTATGGCTGCAATGCGCAGGCCACCAATAGTTTTAGTACCGGAAGTACTGATGAGGATAGTAGCATAAATGCATCAAATTACTTATAAATATTTTATCGAAGTTTCATATGAGATAACTATTTTCATGCTGAAACATTTGCCTGCATCTGCGACTTTCCTACTGAAAATAGTTACTCGGGCATTGATCTATGTTTTGCCTGTTTTTATGGCAAAACCGCCGGCTCGGCGAGGTTTTCGGCAGGATTTGGCGCTTCAGGCTGCTCAACGGGCTCCGACGACGGCTCTTCTTGCGGCGGGGCAACAGGCCTGGAAAACAACGATGGCGCCGGCAAGACAGGCGCGTCGGATGGCACCTCGCCCGCTGGCACGGTGGCCGCCGCGGCCGCTTGCGCGGCTTGCGCCTGCGCGTCGAGCATGAAGTGCCACTCCGAAAAATGGGCCTTGCCTTCAAAACCGGCAAACCGCGCCTCGAAGTTGCCGACTTTTAATGGCGCCGCCTTCGACAGGCTGTGTACGCCGATGATGCCGTTGCTGCCGGGCTGGTACAGCAAGCCCCACTCGGCGCGCCCCGTGACGGGGTCGACGAACAGTTTGCGCAAATGCCGGCGCACCTGGGGGAAACGGGGATCGCGCAGCAAGGCGGCCAGGTTCGGCGGCTGCTGCGGCTGGCCCGCCGGCGTGGCGGCCGCATAGCTGTAGAGGGCATCGGAAAATTGCGCGCCGATGTCGAGCAGCTCCTGCTCGGCCGCCTGGCGCTGCAGCAGGGAACCCATCTTCAGCCCGGCCGCGCCCACCAGGCCGAGGATGGCGACGAGGATGATCAGCCCCAGATAGGTAAAGCCGCGCTGGCGGCGATGCGGGATGACGTGCGAACCGCGCATGGCCGCTACCAGTCGGCGAATGGCGTGCCGCTGCGGTCCTTGCCGGGCGCGCCGCTCTTGACGTCGTACACCTGCCCCGGCGCCTCGTCTGGCGGCGGCACGATGAGCCAGCTGCTGTCGCTGTCCGTGATGGGGTCGATGGGCATGGCGCGCAGGTATTTCTTCTCCACCAGCTGCTCCAGCGACTCCGGGTAGCGGCCCGTATCGCCGTGGTACTGGTCGATGGTCATGCGCAGGTTGCGCAAGTTGTCCGCCAGCACGGTTTCCTTGGCCTTGTCGAGACTGGGGAAATAGCGGGGCACGGCCAGCGTCAGCAGCAATGCCACGATACCGAGCACCACCAGCAG
>CAUSDR010000531.1:0-3559 GCA_963530105.1 uncultured Janthinobacterium sp. | reverse complement strand
GGCATGGCGCCGGCGACGCCGTGCTCAACCGCTGGTCGGACGGCGGCGGCGGGCAGCGCGAGTGGCGCTGGCCGCGCCTGCCAGGCGAATTTCATGGCAGCGGCTGCACCCTGGCGTCGGCCATCGCGGCCCTGCTGGCGCAAGGCGTGCCGCTGTTCGATGCGCTTGATCTGGCGCAAACCTATTGCCATGCGGCCCTGAGCGAGGCGTATGCCATCGCGCCGGGGCAGCGCATGCCGCAACGACTGATTGAATAAGGAAGCATCATGCGTGGACTGTATCTCGTCACTCCCAACTGGGATGACACCGACCGCCTGCTCGACGTGAGCGAGCAGGCCTTGCAGGCAGGCGTGGCCCTGCTGCAATACCGCCACAAGAGCGCCGACGCGGGGCAGCGGCGCGAGCAGGCGGGCGCCCTGCTGGCGCTGGCCCGCAAGTATGGCGTGCCTTTCATCATCAACGATTTCATCGAGCTGTGCGAGGAGCTGGACGCGGACGGCCTGCACGTGGGCGGCACCGATGCATCCGTGGCGCAGGTGCGCGCGCGCCTGGGGACGGGCAAGATCGTCGGCGCCTCGTGCTATGGCGACCTGGCCCTGGCGCATGCGGCACGGGCGGGCGGCGCCAGCTACGTGGCCTTCGGCGGCTTCTATCCCTCGCTGGTGAAAAAGTATCCGGTGACGACGCCACTCGACATCGTGCTGCAAGCCAGGCGCGAGATCGACTTGCCTTGCGTGGTGATCGGCGGCATGACGCCGGAGAACGCGGCGCCGCTCGTCGCCCGGGGCGCCGACATGGTGGCGGCGATCAGCAGCGTATATGGCAACGGCGAGCAGGCGGACGCGGTGGATATTGCGGTGCAGCAATTCAATCTGCTGTTTGCGCGCGAAGGCGCCGCGTGAGGGGGCGGATTTGGCGAATAATCGGCATATAATAAGAGCATTGATATTTACAAGGTGTCCTTACCCATGAGTCAGCCAGCCGCCGCGAAACGCCTAATCCTGATCGTTGACGATGACCAGCTCCTGTTGGAATTCCTCGGCGAAGTCCTGCGCCATGCCGGTTACGAAACGGCCCTGGCCAACTCGGCCGAGGTGGCGCTGCAACTGATCGCCCAGCGCGAACCGGATCTGGCCTTGCTCGACATCCACATGCCGGGCATGTCCGGCCTGGAACTGGCCAAGCGCCTGCATGGCGAAACGGCCGTGCCGTTCATGTTCCTGTCCGGCAGCGGCGACAGCGAATCGGGCAAGCAGGCGGCCGCCTACGGCGCCGTCGGCTACGTGGTGAAACCCGTCGACGAAGGCCGTTTGATGCCCGCGTTTGAAGCGGGCCTGGCACGCGCCGATGAAATTCGCCAGCTGCGGCGCACGGAGCTGAACCTGAACGCGGCCCTGGCCGCCGGCCGTGAAACCAGCCTGGCTGTAGGCTTGCTGATGGGAAAATTCCAGACGGACCGCAACACGGCCTTCGAAGTGCTGCGCGACCATGCCCGTTCCAGCCGCCGCAAGATCAATGAAATCGCCAGCCAGCTGCTGCTGGCCGAGGAAACCCTGAACGGCTTGCATGGCGCCTTCCTCAACAGGGCAAAAAGCAAGTAAGGCAGGAAAGCCATGCCGTATCTTCCAGGCGCCTGTTTTTCGCCCTGGCTTGTTATGATGTGAGGATATGGCGCGTTCGCGCGCCTGGTTCAACTATTGACAGGACACACATGAAAACCAAAGCAGCCATTGCATGGAAGGCGGGCGCCCCGCTGACGATCGAAGAAGTCGACCTGGCCGGCCCGCGCGAGGGCGAGGTGCTGGTCGAGATCAAGGCCACCGGCATTTGCCATACGGATTACTACACCCTGTCGGGGGCCGATCCGGAAGGCATCTTCCCATCCATCCTCGGCCATGAAGGCGCCGGCATCGTCGTCGATGTGGGACCGGGCGTGAAAAGCCTGAAAAAAGACGACCACGTCATTCCGCTGTACACGCCGGAATGCCGCCAGTGCAAATTCTGCCTGTCGCAAAAGACCAACCTGTGCCAGTCGATCCGCTCCACGCAGGGCCGCGGCCTGATGCCGGACGCGACCTCGCGCTTCTCCATCGACGGCAAGCCCATCTTCCACTACATGGGCACGTCCACTTTTTCGAACTACATCGTGGTGCCGGAAATCGCCCTGGCGAAGATCCGCTCCGACGCGCCCTTCGACAAGGTCTGCTACATCGGTTGCGGCGTGACCACGGGCGTGGGCGCCGTGCTGTTTACGGCCAAGGTGGAGGCGGGCGCCAATGTCGTCGTCTTCGGCCTGGGCGGCATCGGCCTGAACGTGATCCAGGCGGCGAAAATGGTGGGCGCCGATAAAATCATCGGCGTCGACATCAATCCGGCGCGCCAGGACATCGCGCGCAAGTTCGGCATGACGCATTTCGTCAACGCCAACGAAGTGGAAGACGTCGTCGACACCATCGTGCAGCTGACGGACGGCGGCGCCGACTATTCCTTCGAGTGCATCGGCAACACCACCACCATGCGCCAGTCGCTCGAGTGCTGCCACAAGGGTTGGGGCCAGTCCATCATCATTGGCGTGGCGGCGGCCGGCCAGGAAATCTCCACGCGTCCGTTCCAGCTGGTGACGGGGCGCGTATGGAAAGGTTCCGCCTTCGGCGGCGCGCGCGGCCGCACGGACGTGCCGAAGATCGTCGACTGGTACATGGAAGGCAAGCTCAATATTGACGATTTGATCACGCACCGGCTGAAGCTCGATGATATCAATCAAGGTTTCGACTTGATGAAGAGCGGCGAGTCGATCCGCTCCGTCGTGCTGTACTAAGTCGGCATCGATTCGAATACGCCGTACCCCGGCGTTTTGCGGAGGCTGCGGCCTCCGTTTTTTTTTGCCCGCCGCGTTGCCATCCATCGCGCGTGCCTGCCGTCCAGGCGCGCAATCTGGCAGTCTGTCGCAAGGCGCTGGAGGCGGGCGCGGCGCATGGCTACAGTCGATGCTCCACCTATTCACGACGAGGCAGCCATGTCCACTTCCCACCGTTTGATCCTCAGCCTGGCCGGTATCCTGATGGGCGCCAGCGCGCTGGCCGTGCAGCCGCCCCAGCCCCCCGTGCCCCCTGCGCCGCCGGCGCCGCCAGCCGCTCCAGGCAAGCAGATCAATATTTCCATGGACAGCGGCCAGGGCTATGCGCTCGTCGACAGCCGCAAGGATAGCGTCACCATGAGCGGCAGCGATGTCGACGGCCGGCAGATCAAGCACTTGAAGGACTCCATCAAGGGACAATTCCTGTGGTTCCGCGACCAGGGCAAGACCTACGTGACGCAGGATGCCGCGCTGCTGGCCCGGGTCAACGACGCCTGGAAACCGGCGCAGCAGCTGGGTGAACAGATGACTGGCCTGGGCAAGCAGATGGATGAACATGGCAAGGCGATGGGCGAACTGGGCAGCAAGATGGGCGCCCATGGCCAGGTTCAGGCCAGCGCCGGCGCGCGCGACAGGGAGCAGTTGCAGGCGCTGGGCCGCCAGCAGCAGGAACTGGGCCGCAAGCTGGGCGAGGCGGCGCGC
>CAUSDR010000530.1:0-3589 GCA_963530105.1 uncultured Janthinobacterium sp. | reverse complement strand
CTGCGGCCGTTCGCGCTGGTGCGTCAGGCGTTTGCCTGATCAGTCATAGTGATACGGCGGTTCCGGCACGCTGTCGGTGCCGGCCCGCTGCAGCTCCTCGACATTCACGGGGCGCTCCCAGAAAATGCGCCAGCCCTGGCGCTGGCTTTTCCGCACCTCGGGGTGCGCCTGCAGGTAGGCGTCGATGAAGCGGGTAAAATCGGAAACGTAGCCGCTGCGGCGGTAAGGTAATCGATGGCGCATGTGCGTACTCCCGTGCTTTCCCGTTTGACCGCCCGCCCGCGCACAAGTGCCGCACTTTTCACTTTTTTCCCATGAAACTGTCCAGCCACAACATCGAACTGTTCCTGGCCGTCGTCGATGGCGGCTCGTTTTCCAGCGCCGCGCGCGCCCTGCATCGGGCGCCGTCGGCCGTCAGCATGGCGATTGCCAACATCGAGGCGGAGCTGGGCATCGTCCTGTTCGACCGCAGCGCGCGCGAAGCCGTGCCCACGCCGGCCGCCGCGGCCCTGATCCCCCATGCGCGCCTGATCGCCGAGCAGCTCAAGCAATTGCACCTGCATGCGCAGGAATTGTCGCAGGGGCTGGAAAGCCGCATTTCGCTGGGCATCGCGGCCGAACTCGACCATGCGCCGTTTCTCGCCGCCGTGCGCGCGCTGTCGCTGCGCCATCCGCTGCTCGATATCGAAGTGCTGACGGCGCCGCAGGACGACGTGCTCGACATGCTGCACCGGGGCCGCATCAGCGCCTGCATGGCCTTTGCGGGCGGGCGCATCAATCACGAGGAACAGTTCCAGCTGGTGGGGCGCGACGCCTTGCTGGCGATTATTTCCACGCAGCATCCGCCCAGCGCGGCGGGGCGGCCCCTGTATATCGAGGAATTGGTGAATTTGCGCCAGATCATCGTTGCCAGCCGCGAGCTGGACCTGGCCGATGCGCGCCCCGTGGTGGGCCTGTCCTACTGGCGCACGGACAGCTTGCCGATGGCGCTGTCCATGGTCGAGGCGGGATTGGGCTGGGGCAACTTTGCCGCCTCGGCCATCGCCCACTCGCTGGCGGCGGGGCGGGTGCGCCGGGTGGCGTTCAAGAACACGGGCAATGGCCTGGTGCTGCCCATCCACCTGGTGTGGATGAAGGACCGGCCGCTGGGCATGGCGGCGCGGTCCTTTCTTCAGCTGCTGACGGAAGTGGGGACGCCCGCGCCCTGAAGCTCGGCGGGCTCTTCCTTCGGCTGCTGCGCCGACAGGGGCACGCCGAACAAGCCGTCGAAGAAATAGTTAAAGATAAAGCTGTAGCACGGGATGATCAGCATCAGGGCAAAGTCCAGCACGAAGGCTTGCCACAGGCTGATGTCCAGCCACCAGGCGATCAGCGGGATCAGGTAGATGACGAGCGTGATCTGGAAGCCGATCGCGTGCAGGATGCGGCGCCACACGGTGCGCGTGCGCGACACTTGCCGGATTTCCCAGTATTCGAAAGCCGTGTTGTAGAGCAGGTTCCAGATCACGGCGATGGTGGTGATCATGATCGCCAGCGGTCCCGTGCTGGTGGGCGATTCGCCTGAAAGCAGGGTCAGCCAGGCCGTGGAAATGGCCATGCCGATGATTTCAAAGGCGGTGACGTAGACGATTTTGCGTTTGATGCCTTGCATGTAAAGCCTGTAAAGATGAAGTGGCATGTATTTTACGTCAGTCATGCTGACGTTAAAAGTTGATAGCTGTCAGTTTTTCTGATGAATTGGCGGCGTGCACACCATGCCGGCCGTGAACGGGGGATAATGGCGGCTGGCGGGCAAGTGGTCCCGCCGCATCACCGCAGAAAAGGTCAACGAGCATGCAAGGCGCAGCAGACAGCAACTTCCCCGATACCCCCGCCGATACCCCCGCCAGCGCGGAAGAACGTCCCCGTTTCCGTCCCCGTCCATGGGAACACCTGGAAACGCCGTATGACGTCGAAGTGTGGATCGAGGAACATAACCGCAGCATGCAGGACAATATCCGCGCCACGGAAACGGGCGTGGGCATCTGCTTTACCCTGGCCGAAGGGGGCGACATCTACATGCAGACCAGCGCCGATGGCGCCGTCGTGCTCGACGTGACGCCGGACGCGGCCTGGGTGGCGCCGCTGATCAGCGCCGCCACGGGCTGCGAGACGCCGGCGTCGTCGCTGTGGATCTTGCCTGACGATAAGCTCATCCAGCTCATCGTTGGGCTGTCGAGCCTGGTGGCCAGCACCCTGCTGGTGGTAGGCCATGATTTCGGCCTGCGCCGGCGCGGCATGGGGCGCTGAGCGCCGGCGTGTTGTAAAAGCTGACACAGGGCGCGCTTGGCTCGACACTGCGTGGCGTGCGTGCTAGTCTGAGGCAGCGTCCGCCTGATCGCCAGGGCGGTGTTGCAAAGGACAGTCATGGACAACACCCCGTCTGCCGTACCTGCTCCGGATTTCCCCCCGCGCGGCCCTGGCCACGCGGGGTGGCCTGCCGCCTCGCTGCTCGATGCCGGCGTCTTCAGTCCCGAACGGGTGAAGGCCGAGCGCGAGCAAGCCTATTTCAACGATTTGTATCTGCTGGCGCCCGTCGCCTATTTCGTGCTGGGCCTCGATGGCGTGATCGTGCAGCTCAACCTGGTGGCCGCCGAACTGTTCGGCCTGCCGCGCGAACGGCCCGGCCACGTGCTGTTCCGTACCTACGTGCATGAAGCGTTCCGCCACGATTTCGAGCAATTCGTCCAGCGCGTGCTCAATAGCAGCGAACCGGAGCGCATCCAGCTGCAGGTGCGGCCGCGGCCCGATGCGCGCGAGGCGGGCCTGCCCGTCAGCCTGCTGGGCAGCGCCGATCCGAACGGTCAGGCGCTGCGCCTGGTGCTGGAGCAGGCCGAAGGCAAGCTGGCCGCCCTCGAACGCAGCGAGGAGCGCTTCCGCCGCATCGTGCACAGCGCCGAGGAGGGCATCTGGGAAATCGACGCGCAGGCGCTGACCAGCTTTGTCAATCCGAAGATGGCGCAGATGCTGGGTTGCCGGATCGAGGACATGCTGGGCCGCCCGCTGGCCGCCTTCATGGACGAGGAAGGGCGCGCCATCCTGGAGCGCAACATCGCCCGGCGCCAGGACGGCATCGCCGAACGCCACGAATTCAAGTTCCTGCGCCGCGACGGCAGCGCCCTGTGGGCCACCCTGGCCACCAACCCCATCTTCGACGCGGCCGGCGCCTACCTGGGCGCGCTGGCGCTGGTGAGCGACATCACGGCGCAGCGCGAAGCGTCGGGGCGCATCTGGCAGCAAGCCAATTTCGACCAGGTGACGGGCTTGCCAAACCGCCACATGTTTCTCGACCGGCTGCACAACGAGACGCGCCGCGCCAAGCGCGAAGGGACGTGCCTGGCCCTGCTGTTCATCGACCTCGACCACTTCAAGCAGGTGAATGACAGCCTGGGCCACGAAAAGGGCGATGCGCTGCTGCGCCAGGCGGCGCGGCGCATCAGCGAGCGCGTGCGTGCCACGGATACGGTGGCGCGCCTGGGCGGCGATGAATTCACCGTCATCCTGGCCGGCGTGGCACAGCTGGGCGGCATCGAGCGCGTGGTGCAGGAAC
>CAUSDR010000529.1:0-3604 GCA_963530105.1 uncultured Janthinobacterium sp. | reverse complement strand
TGGCAAGCCTGCGCCGCCCCGCCGTTCAGCGGCAAGGCCACGTTGGTCGCCGGCGGCTGGCGGCATGGCATGCTGGCGCTGGCCGACGGCGCGGCGGCAAAGCTGGCGAGCGGCGGCGCCTGGACGGCGCTGCCGGCGCCACCGCGCGCCTTCGAGATGGTGTCGGGGAATTATCAGGATGGCTTCATCGCCTATGGCGAAGGACAGCTGTTCATGCTGGACACGGGCGCCCAGCCGGGGTGGCACCGCCTGGGCATGCCAAACTTCGACTTGCGCGCCCTGTCCGGCGATCCCGCTCACGGCGTGGCGGCCGTGCTGGCCGATTCCAGCGGCGACGGCACCCTGGTCGCGTATACCCTGCTTCCGGGCAAGGGACCGTGGTCGCTGGCCCTTGCGCCGCCGGCAAGGCGCGCCTAGCCCCTACTCTTCCAGCCCGCCCCCCAGCGCCTTGTACAGGGCCACGGCCGACTTGAACTGGTCGCGCCGCGCGTCGAGCAGGGTTTGCTGCGCCGCATACGCCTGGCGCTGCGCGTCGAGCAATTCCAGGCGGCTGTCCTGGCCCGCGTCGTAGCGCAGCTGCGACAGGCGCTGGCGCTGCCGCGCCGCCGTCACCACGCGTTCCTGCGCGGCGATCTGCTGGCCATACGTGGCGCTGCCCGCCAGGCCGTCGCGCACTTCGCGGAAAGCCGTCTGGATCGCCTGCTCGTATTGCAGCACGGCCACGTCCTTGCGCAGGCGCGACAGCTGCAATTCCGCGCGCAGCTGGCCGCCCTGGAACAGGGGCTGCGTCACTTGCGGCGCGAACGACCAGCTGCGCGCGCTGCCACGGAACAGGTCGCCCAATTCCGGGCTGGCCAGCCCCAGCTGCGCCGTCAGCGACAGGCGCGGGAAGAAGGCGGCGCGGGCGGCGCCGATTTCCGCGTTTGCCGCCACCAGCGCATATTCGGCTTGCAGGATGTCCGGGCGGCGCGCCAGCAAGTCCGACGGCAAGCCGGGCGGCAGCTGCGTCAGCACGGGCTGGCCGTCGAGCGCGCGGCCGGCCGGCAAGTCGGCGGGCAATGGCGCGCCCAGCAGCAGTTCCAGGTTGTTGCGCGCAAGCAAGCTGGCCCGCTCGCGCGCCTGCACGTCCGCTTCCGCCGTGGCGGCCTGCCCTTCGGCTTGCGCCACGTCAAGCCCGCTGCCCTGCTGGGCGCCATGCAGGCGCTGCGTCAGGGCCAGGGCCTGGCGCCAGTCGACGAGGGTTTGCCGGGCCAGCGCCAGCTGTTCCCCGGCCAGGCGCTGCTCCAGGTAGGCGTCGGCCACGGCGCCGATCAAGGCCATGTGGGCGGCCCGCCGGCCCTGCTGCGTCGCCAGGTAGCGGGCAAACGCCGCGTCCGACAAGGAGCGCAGGCGGCCGAACAGGTCGATCTCGAACGCGCTCATGGCGATGCCGGCCGAAAACTGGTTTTGTACCGGGGGAGTTTGTCCCGTCGCATCGGCAGTGCGCTGGCGCGTGCCGCCACCGTTGAGGCCTATCGCCGGATAGCGGCCCGCATCCTGGATCTGGTACTGGGCCCGCACGGCTTCCACGTTGAGGGCCGCCACGCGCAGGTCGCGGTTGTTTTCCAGCGCGATGTCGACCAGGCGCTGCAGGCGCGCATCGAGCAGCATCTGGCGCCAGCCCAGGTCGGCCGCCGTGCCGGACGCCGCCGCCGGCATGACCTCATACGCGGCGGGGATAGGCGCCGCCGGCCTGGCCAGCGGCGGCGTCAATGAACAGGCCGACAAGGCCAGCGCGGCCAGTGGCAGGATAAAAATCAAACGCATTACGACTCTCCTTCCACCGCCTTGACGGCGGCGTGCTTGCTGCTCTTCTTGAAATAGCCGCCCAGCTTGTCGACGGCGCCCAGCACCACGACAAAGAACACGGGGACGAAAAACACGGCCAGCACGGTGGCGGTGATCATGCCGCCAAACACGCCCGTGCCGATCGCGTGCTGCGTCTCGGCGCTGGCGCCCGTGGCCAGCATCAGCGGCACCACGCCCAGCGCGAAGGCCAATGAGGTCATCAAAATCGGCCGCAGGCGCAAGCGGGCCGCTTCCACCGTCGCTTCGACCAGTCCCTTGCCCTGCGCCTGCAGCTGGCGCGCATATTCGACGATCAGGATGGCGTTCTTCGCCGACAGGCCGATGATCGTGATCATGCCCACCTTGAAGAACACATCGTTCGGCATGCCGCGCACCATCACGGCCAGCACGGCGCCCAGCAGGCCCAAAGGCACGACCAGCATGACGGAGACGGGAATGCTCCAGCTTTCATACAGGGCCGCCAGCACGAGGAAGACCACCAGCATCGACAGCGCCATCAGCATGGGCGCCTGCGAGGCCGATTCCTTCTCCTGCAGCGACTGCCCCGTCCACGCCAGCGCGAAGCCGGGCGGCAGCTGTTTCACCAGGCGTTCCATTTCCAGCATGGCGTCGCCGCTCGACACGCCCGGCGCCGCGCTGCCCGAGATGCGCGCCGCCGGATAGCCCTGGTAGCGCACCAGCTGCAGCGGCGACTCGCTCCACGCGGGGCGCACCAGCTCGCCCAGCGCCACCATGCCGCCCGCGCTGTTGCGGATGCGCAGGGCCAGCACGTCGTTCAACTGCATGCGCGACGGCGCATCGGCCTGGATGATCACTTGCTGCATGCGGCCCGCGTTCGGGAAATCGTTGACATAGGTCGAGCCCATGGCTGCGGTCAGCATGTCGGCAATGGCCGTAAACGACACACCCAGCGCTTCCGCCTTGGTGCGGTCGATATCGAGGCGCACGCTGGCGCCGGGCGGCAAGCCATCCGGATACACGCCCGCCACCTTGCCGCTTTGCGCGGCCAGGCCCAGCAGCTGGTTCTGCGCCGCCTGCAGGGCAGCGATGCCCTGGTTGGCGCGGTCTTGCAGGCGCAGGGAAAAACCGGATGAATTGCCCAGTTCATCGATGGCGGGCGGCATCAGGCTCATGATCACGCCCTCCTTCGCCTGCGCCATGGCGGCCTGCGCCAGCGCCACTTCTTCCTGCGCCGTGGCGCCGTTGCGCTCCTTCCAGTCCTTCAGCATGGTGAAGGCCAGGCCCGCGTTCGGCCCCGCGCCGGAAAAACTGAAGCCGAGGATCGATTGATTCACCTCGATGCCGGGCCGCGTGGCCACGTGCTGCTCGTACAGCTTGACGACATCGAGCGTGCGCTCCATGGTGGCGTCGGACGGCAGCTGGATCGAGGTGATGAAATAGCCCTGGTCTTCTTCCGGCAAAAAGGCCGACGGCAGCTGCATGAAGGCCACGCCCAGCGCCGCGACGATGGCGCCATACAGCACCATCGAGCGGCCCGCGCGTTTGAGCATCGCCACCACGCCTTTTTCATAGCGCGCCGTCATGCGCTCGAACTGGCGGTCGAACCACAGGAAGAAGCCCTTCTTGTCATGATCGTGCGGCCCGATGGGTTTCAACATGGTGGCGCACAGGGCCGGCGTCAGGGTCAGCGCCAAAAACGCCGAGAACAGGATGGACACGGCCATGGCCAGCGTGAACTGGCGGTAGATGGCGCCCACGGAACCGCTGGCCAGCGCCATCGGGATGAACACGGCCG
>CAUSDR010000528.1:0-3629 GCA_963530105.1 uncultured Janthinobacterium sp. | reverse complement strand
GCCGACACCTGCCCCGCCGCCGCCACCGGAAGTGGCGCAGCCCGCGCCGCCGCCACCGCCGCCCGTGGCGGCGCCCGAGCCGAAGGTCGACCTGCGCGAGGCGGAAATCGCCCTGGAACGCAAGAAGGCCAAGCTGAAGGAAGAGAAGGAAAAGGCGGCTGCCGAAGAGCGCCGCAAGCAGGAACAGAAGGAACGCGAGGAAGAAAAGCGCGAACTGGAAAAACAGAAGCAGAAAGACAAGGACAAGGCTGACAAGCTGGAAAAAGAAAAGGCCGACAAGCTGGAGAAGGCCAAGCAGGAAAAAGCGGCGGAAGAAAAAGCCGAGAAAGAGCTGGCCGATAAAAAAGCGGCGGCGGAGAAAGCTGCCAAGGCGAAAAAAGCGGCGGAAGAGAAAAAAGCCGCCGACAAGGCGCGCGCTGCGGAAATGAGCCGCATCACGGGTGCGGCGGGCGCCGGCACGACGGGCACGGCCGCGAAAGCGACCGCGCCACGCAAGGACAGCGGCTATGTCGCTGCCCTGACGAGCAAGATCAAGAGCAATATCGCGTACAGCGGTAGCACGGACGTGCCGGGCAACCCGCGCGCCGTGTTCAAGATCGAGCAACTGCCAACTGGGGAAATTATTTCGGTCCGAAAGATTAAAAGTAGCGGCCTGCCGGCGTATGACAGCTCGGTGGAAAACGCCATTAATAAATCGTCGCCACTGCCGAAGAAAAAAGACGGCACCGTGGAACGCGAGATTGAACTCATATTCGAGATGAAGGATTTGCCTAAATGATGACCATGAAAAAAATGAGCTATGTCGTGCTCTGCGCCGGCCTGATGCTGGGAGCGACCGGTGCCCAGGCGCAGCTGCGCGTGGAGATTACGGGGATCGGCAGCAACCAGATTCCGGTGGCTGTCGCCAGCTTTGTCAATGAATCGGCGGCGCCGCAATCGCTGTCGGGCATCATCAAGGCCGACCTGGCGCGCAGCGGTGTGTTCAAGCTGATCGACGCCGATGCGCCCGTTTCGGAAACGGCGCCCGTCAGCTACGAGCAATGGAAGTCGCGCGGCGCCGATGCGCTGGCGGCCGGCAGCGTGCAAACCATGGCCGATGGCCGTCTGGACGTGCGCTACAAGCTCTTCGACACCATCAAGGGCACGCAGCTGTCCGGCATGAACAATGCCGCCGCGCCGCAGTTCAACCGCTTGCTGGCGCACAAGATCGCCGACGATATCTATGAAAAGCTGACGGGCGTGAAAGGCGCGTTCGCCACGCGCATCGCCTACGTCACGCAGTCGGGCCGCGAATACCGCCTGGAAGTGGCCGACGCCGATGGCGAAGGCATCCAGGTTGCCCTGCGCTCGAACGAGCCGATCATTTCGCCGGCATGGTCGCCCGACGGCACCAAGGTGGCGTATGTGTCGTTTGAAAAGAAAAAGCCTATCGTCTACGTGCAAAACCTGGTGACGCGCCAGCGCACCATCGTCTCGAACGAAAAAGGCAGCAATTCGGCGCCGAGCTGGAGTCCGGACGGCTCGCGCCTGGCCGTGGCCCTGTCGCGCGATGGCCATACCCAGGTCTACACCGTCAATGCCGACGGCAGCGGCTTGCGCCGCGTCAGCAACAGCAGCGGCATCGATACCGAACCGCAATTCTCGGCCGATGGCCAAAGCATTTACTTCACCAGCGATCGCAGCGGCGGACCACAAATCTACCGCATGTCGACCAGCGGCGGCGAAGCCAAGCGCGTGACGTTTGGCGGCTCCTACAACATCAGCCCGCGGATTTCCTCCGACGGGAAGACACTCGCTTATATTTCCCGTCGCGACGGCAATTTCCAGCTCTACGCGCTCGACCTGGCTAGTGGCCAGGAACTGCGCCTGTCGGACACCGCCAACGACGAATCACCGAGCTTTTCGCCCAACGGGAAATATATCATGTACGCGACCGAATCCGGACGACGCAAGTCGCTGGCAGTGGTATCGGTGGATGGCCGCGTCAAACAGCGTTTGACTACGCAAGCTGGCAATATCAAGGAACCCACCTGGGGTCCTTTCATGAAGTAAATGCTGTACAGTTTCACCTTTAACCATGACCCGGAGAATAAAAATGAGTAACTTTAAAAGTTTGGCTTTCATCGCCGCTACCGCCGCCCTGCTGTCCGCATGCAGCACCCCAGTCAAAGTAGCAGAAACCCCAGTGGTTGAGCGCGCTCCTGAAAAAGCAGCTCCAGCACCAGTTGACACCCGTCAAGTTCAGCCAGTGACGACCGCATCGGTCGATCCACTGGACGATCCAAAAGGCGTTCTGGCCAACCGCAGCATCTACTTCGACTTCGACAAATACGTCGTGCGTGAATCGGAAACGCCAGTGGTGCAAAACCACGCGGCTTACCTGGTGAAAACGCCTAGCCGCAAGATCCTGATCCAAGGCAATACCGACGAACGCGGCGGCGCCGAGTACAACCTGGCCCTGGGCCAGAAACGTGCTGAAGCAGTGCGCAAGTCGATGGCCGCCCTGGGCGTGCCAGAAGGCCAAATGGAAGCCGTGTCGCTGGGCAAAGAAAAGCCTAAAGCACAAGGCAGCAACGAAGCAGCATGGGCAGAAAACCGCCGCGCTGACATCGTTTATTGATGTGCAACGGTAGGCGCAGCAAGATAGACGCTTACCTAACTGGCCAGTCATAGGCATAATAATGGGGCGCTGCGCGGATGACCGCCTGGCGCCCCGTTTGCATGTATGCGTAACTTTTGAAAGCCCGACTCATGATGACATTCTCGAAAGCCGGCGTCGCCGCCGCGTTGATGGCCGCGTTTGCCTACCTGCCCCTGCATGCCAGCGCCGCCCTGTTCGACGACGATGAAGCACGCAAGGCCATCCTGGAGCTGCGCGCCAAGGTCGATGCCATGGCGCGCGACCTGAACGGCCGCATCGACACCAAGGCGGACAAGACCAGCACCTTGAGCATGCTCAACCAGCACGACCAGACCATGCAGGAGATCGCCCGTCTGCGCGGCCAGATCGAAGTGCTGGGCAACGACCTGGCGAACACGCAAAAGCGCCAGAAGGACTTCTATACCGATATCGACGCGCGCCTGCGCAAGCTCGAACCGCGCCAGGTCACCATCGACGGCCAGGAAGCGGCCGTGGGCGTGTCCGAACAAAGCGCGTATGAATCCGCATTCGCCCTGTTCAAGTCGGGCGACTACAAGGGCGCCGTCACGGCGCTGGACGCCTTCGTGAAACGCTATCCGGAATCGGCTTACGCGGCCAATGCGCAATACTGGCTGGGCAACGCCTATTACGCCCAGCGCGACTGCAAGAGCGCCATCACGGCCCAGCAGGCGGTGCTGAAGAATTACCCGGACAGCCCGAAGGCCGCCGATGCCATGCTCAACATCGCCAGCTGCTACACTGAGCTGAAAGACAAGGCGAACGCCACCAAGACCCTGAGCGCCCTGATCGCGCGCTACCCGGACTCCAGCGCGGCCCAGGCCGCCAAGGAACGGGCCGGTAAAAAGTAAAACCAGGGAAAAAGTTGCCCGTTAGGTTTGACAGAATCCCGGGCACCCCCTATAATCTTTCTTCTTCGGGTCGTTAGCTCAGCTGGTAGAGCAGCGGACTTTTAATCCGTTGGTCGCAG
>CAUSDR010000527.1:0-3642 GCA_963530105.1 uncultured Janthinobacterium sp. | reverse complement strand
CCGCGCCCGCGGAATTGCGCGCGACCGCGCTCGCCTGCCTGCTCGAACCGGACCCTGCGGTCAAGGTGGCGATGGTGGCGGCCATGGCAGAAGCGCAGCTGGCGCTCGATGCGCAGGCGCCGCTGGTGCCGACCGGCCCCGTGCCGGGCCGTCCCGCGCGTCCGGAGCTGGTGCCGCCGCGCCTGGTGGGGCGGCGCTCGATGATCACGCCGGAAGGGCGCGCCATGCTCGTGCACGCGCTCGCGCACATCGAATTCAACGCCATGAACCTGGCGCTCGACGCCCTGTGGCGCTTCCCGGACTTGCCGGCCGAGTACTACCGGGACTGGCTGCGCGTGGCCAAGGAAGAAGCGACGCACTTTGCCATGCTGCACGCGCACCTGCAGGTGCTGGGCCATGCGTATGGCGACTTTCCCGGCCACGACAGCCTGTGGGAAATGGTCGACAAGACGCGCGGCGACGTGCTGGCGCGCATGGCGCTGGTGCCGCGCACCCTGGAAGCGCGGGGCCTGGATGCCATTCCGCCCCTGCGCGCCAAGCTGGCGCAGGCGGGCGACCTGGCCGCCGCCGCCATCCTCGACATCATCCTGCGCGACGAAGTGGGCCACGTGGAAATCGGCAACCGCTGGTACGGCTACCTGTGCGAGGAGCGCGGCCTGGAATTGCGCGCCACCTATGCGGAACTGGCCCTGCGCTACGAAGCGCCGGTGCTGCGCGGCCCATTCAACCTGGAAGCGCGGCGGCGGGCCGGGTTTTCCGAACTGGAACTGTCCGACCTGCCCGCCTGACGGCATTGCTGCGCCAGGTTTACGGATGGGCCGTCAGGCTGATGTGCCAGTGGCTCAGGTGTCCCTTTTCGATATGGACTTTCATCGGCTTGAGCCAGGCGCCCGCGCCGGGGATCTTGTCGGCCGGATCGGCGGAAAAGCGCCCGTTGACGAGTGCCAGCTTGACGAAGCTGGGGCCGATGTAGACGACGCGCGTCCTGGCCGGCGACGCTTCCTGGGTCAGCATGGCGCGGTTGGCCGCGATCCAGGCCTGCAGGGCCGCCAGCTGCGGCTTTTGCGCCGGGTTGCTGACCACTTCCGCCTTTGCCGCGAGGATCAGTTTTTCGATGTCGGCGCCATTGTTCTGGCCGCCCAGCTTATCCGTGTAGCCGCCCGCGCCATCCGCATAGCGCAAGTCGATCTGCTGGCCGTCGCTGTGGCCGCTGTGGCCGAGGATGGAGCGGCCCGTGGCCGTCTGCGTCACGTGCTGGCCGCTGATGTCGTCGAAACGGTAGGCATTGCCCGCCAGCCAGGCGATGGCCAGGCGCGTGGCCCACGAGTCGCCGCCCGCATCGCGCGCGCCATAGCGCCGCGCCGCCAGCGCCGCGTCATTATTCGCCAGGTACAGGGGAATGTAGGCCGTGCTGGCCTTGAATTCCACTTGCCCCCCTTCGGCCGGGTCGGAGCTGGCATCCGTATTGTCGACTTTGCCCTTCAGGCGCACGGTGACGACAGCCTTCTTGTCGAGTTTGGCGCCTGCGAAAACGGGCAGCACCAGTCCGGCAAACTTGAGCTTGCCGGCACTCTTGGTATGGGTTTGGGACAATAAATTCACCGTGCTGAAAGCGGGACTGCCGCCGCCGGCCGAAATGCCGATATTGACTTCGGTGATCGTCGCCGCCGCCGGCGTGTAGCGCACTTCCAGCGACAGCGTATGGGTGGCTGTCGTGGCACCCTGCGACACGGATACGTACGGCCCGGGCAGATTGCCCGTCAGCTTGATGGGCTGCAGCACGGGATGGCTGTCCTTGTTGGGCGAGAGGAATTTCGCCAGCGTCACCTTCAAGCCCTTGCACACGAGGCTCAGTTCCACCGTCGTGATGGTGGCCAGCGAGCTGTCGCCGATATTCGTCGCGCTGACGTTGCCGCCCAGGGTCAGCGCGCCATCCTTGGTCTGCTTGCTGACGTCGACGCATTCCGTCTTGACGATGGTGCCCTGCGTGAAGTGCGTCTGGTTGACGGCGCCCGCGGCAGCCAGGTTGACGCCAGGCAAACCGGTCACGGCATACGACCAGGTATCGTTGTACTGGCTTTGCGCCGTCGTGTAGACGGGATACTCGGCCGTGGTGACGGTAATTTTCACGCCCACGTTTTTCGTGCCTTTCGGCACGGTGTAGTTCACGGGCACGGTGATGGTCTGGTTTTGCGCGGCCGCCGTGGCCGTGAACGACTTGCTGCCCTCGTCATCCTGCGGCGTGGCGTCCGGCGCCATCCTGCGTCACCGTGCCGGCGACATAGCTTGGCGCCGCGCCGCGCAAGGCCAGGCCGGCGCCATACGGATAGACGATGTCGACGCTGACGGTGGTGCTGGTGTCGAAGACGACGGCGCTGACGCTGACGACGTTCGGGTGTTCGAGGTCGTTCAGGGTCAGCTGGTAAGTGTCGGGCAGCACGCCGTCGAAATGGAAGGCGCCCGTGGCGTCGACCACGGCCGCCTGGCGCTGGTGGCTGTTATAGCCGGCCAGCAGTATTTTCTTGCCAGCCAGGCCCGTGGCGTTGCCGCCCGCGGGCGTGCGCAGCCGGCCTTGCAGCACGGTGCCGGACTTGACGACGATCAAGGCATAGCTGGCCGTGAATTCGCCATCCTGCGAGACGAAATTGAGGTTCATTTCATACGCGCCATTGGGCAGGAACAGCAGCATCTGCTGCATGGCCGTGGCGCTGATGCGGAAGGTATTGCTGGCCGCGTCGAAGACCCAGTACTGCCTGAGGCTGAGGGCGGCGCCGCCCGGCGCCGACACCAGGCCGTCGCTGTCGTCCTGCAAGTCCATCGGCGCGGCGCCCACCAGGCGCAATGCCAGTCCGCCCGGCTGCAGGCTGTTGTTCGGTCCCAGGCCCGTGATGGCCAGCACGGGCGCCGTGGCGGGCAGGCCGCCATCGTCGTCCGGCTCCACATAGGTGTCTATGGCGGTGGGCAATTCCGTCTGGATCAGCACGTCCAGTGTCGTGACCGTGCCGCCCTTGCTGAGGAAAAACTGCGCATGCTGGTCGACGCCCGTGTCGCCGGGCGTGGAAAAGCGCAGGCTGCCATCCTGCAGCAGCACGTCGTTGATGGCGCCGCCCGCCTTGACGCTGTCGGCGCCGTCGGGAAAGCCCAGGTCGGCCAGCGACAGCACGACCACTTGCGCCGGCCGCACGGGATCGAGCGCGATGCTGCCGTTGGCGCTGAAGGTCCATGCCAGGCCCGCGCTCTGGAACGCCACGCTGCGCTCGATGCGCAGGATGATGGTGTCGTCGGGCGTGACCGTGGCGCCCGCGTCGATGCTGCCGGCCAGCACGTCGCCATCGATGATGGTGCTGCCTTCCGGCGTGCCGGTCAGCACGGCTTGCACATTGCTGGCCGCCGCGCTGCCATTGTTGTGGATGTGGATGCGGTAAGTGTAGTCCCATGCCGTGCGGCTGACGCGCTGCTCGGCGACCTTGTCGAGCCCCGTCACCTCGAAATCGCCGGCGGCCCGGGCGCTGGTGGCAGCGGCGGCCAGCATGACTTTCGGCGCGGGCGGCTGCGTGGGATCGTTCGGCCCGCCGCAGGCGCACAGGCCCAGCGCCAGCAGCGGCGCCAGGATCGACGGGAATTTAGTCATGCTGCGGCTCC